>NZ_JBEZFA010000020.1:0-123403 GCF_040649215.1 Micromonospora sp. NPDC049044
GGGTACGCGCTGGAAACCCAGTCCCGCCCGGTCTACGGGCCCGCGTTCTTCGCCGACGACCGCCCCAACCCGAGCGTCGTCGCGCATGAGTTGGCATGCCGCGCGGCCTGCCGCGCCCGCCGGCGAAGGCTTGCGACCGCAAGATCACGCAACATCCTGGAAGTAGTGGCCTCCAGCGCGCGCGAGACCACTACTTCCAGGATCGAGCGCGATCTTGGATTGCCCGGCGCGGGCCGGATCGGCCTGCGGGGGGCCCGGGGCGGCCTGCGGGCGGCGCAGGGCTGGGCAGGGCAGGGCTGGGCGGCGCAGGGCTGGGCTGGGCTGGGCTGGGCAGGGCTGGGCTGGGCTGGGCAGGGCAGGGCAGGGCAGGGCAGGGCAGGGCAGGGCAGGGGGTGGGTTGGTTCAGGTGCTCAGGTCGGCGGTGGGGATGGACGGGCCGTCGCCGGCGAGGCGGAAGGAATCGATGCCGGCCGGCTCGACAAGCCCGTCCTGCACCAGGCCGGCCAGGGCTCGGGCGCGCTGGACGTCATCGGTCCAGACCTGGTCCAGCCGTGCGTGCGGCACCGGGCCGGTGGCCTCCCGGAGCACCCCGAGCAGGAGGCCACGTACCTGTCGGTCGGTGCCCGCGTACCGCTGGGGTCGGCGCGTCGGTCCCGTTGGAGCCTGCTGGCCGGAGGCCCGCCACGCGCAGGTCGACTCGACCGGGCAGGCCGTGCAGCGTGGAGACCGGGCGGTGCAGACGACCGCGCCCAGTTCCATGAACGCGGCGCTGGCCAGCGCTGCCGCGGCCGGTTCCGTCGGGAGCAGCTCTTCGGTGGCGACCAGGTCGGCCGGCCGGGTGACCGGTCCGGCGTCCGGTTCGCCGGCCACCGCCCGGCAGACCACCCGACGCACGTTGGTGTCGACCACCGGGTGTCGCTGCCCGTACGCGAATGCGGCCACCGCCCGCGCCGTGTACGTGCCGACTCCCGGTAGGGCCAGCAGCTGCTCCAGGCGGTCCGGCACCTGACCGCCGTGCCGGTCGACGATCGCCACCGCGCATTCCCGCAGCCGGACCGCCCGACGGGGGTAGCCGAGGCGTCCCCACATCCGGATCGCCTCGGCGGGGGTGTCCTCCGCCAACGCTGCCGGATCCGGCCAGCGGGCCAGCCACGCCTGCCAGGCCGGCAGCACCCGGACAACCGGTGTCTGTTGGAGCATGACCTCGCTTACCAGGACGGCCCACGGGCTGGTGCCCGGTGCACGCCACGGGAGGTCACGGGCGTGTTGTTGGAACCATCGGCTGACCTGGGTGGCGAAATCGGGTTGAGTCATGGCGTCGTCGATGATGTCACGCGCGTTGGTCCCGCTGGGTGGGCGGCTCGGGCGGGGTGTCCCGACGGCGTCCTCCGGATCGGAGAGAATGCGCGGATGAACGAGCTCGCGATCACCGTCATCGGTCGGGACCGGCCAGGCATCGTGGCCGACGTCGCCGAGGTGCTGGCCCGACTGGGCGCGAACCTCACCGACAGCACGATGACCCGGCTGCGGGGGCATTTCGCGATGACCCTGATCTGCACCGGCCCGGCCGCCGCCGAGGTTGAGGCCGCGCTGGCGCCGCTGGCCGCCGAGGGTCAACTACTGGCGACGGTACGCGCGGTCACTCCGGACGGTGAGGTTCCCGCGGCGGGTGAGCCGTACGTGCTTGCGGTGCACGGTTCGGACCGGATGGGCATCGTCGCGGCGATGACCCGGGTGCTTGTCGACGCCGGCGGAAATGTCACAGACCTGAGCACCCGGTTGGCGGGTTCGCTCTACGTGGTGCTGGCCGAGGTCGAGTTGCCGGCCGGCGTGGCCGACGCACTTGTGGACCGGCTGCACCGGACGGCTGCCGACCTGGGCGTGGAGGTCACGCTCCGGCCGGCGGACCCGGATCTGCTGTGAGCGGCGCGGAGCGCGTGCCGGAAGCCGAGACGTACGCGGGTCTGGGCGGCTGGACACCGGAGGCGCTAGTCGTGGCGGGTGCGGTGCGGGCGGTGTTGTCCGCCCCGCATCAGGTGTTGAGTCGGGCCGCCGACGAGGTCGATCCGACGTCGGACGAGACGGTTCAGCTCGCGGCCGACCTGGTCGCCACGATGCGGGTTTCGCCGGGCTGTGTGGGGTTGGCCGCCCCGCAGGTCGGGGTGGGTGCTCGGGTCTTCGCCGTGGACGTGACCGGGCACCCGAAGGCGGTGACGGTGCACGGGACCTTCGTGTTGTGCAATGCCCGGGTGGTGGAGGCGACCCGGTGGAAATCGGGCCGGGAGGGCTGCATGTCGGTGCCGGACCTGACCGGTGATGTGAAGCGGGCCAGCCGGCTGGTGGTCGAGGGTGACCTGCCGGGCACCGGCGGTCCGGTCCGGTTGGTGACCGACGGCTTCGAGGCGCGGGCGTTGCAGCACGAGATCGACCACTGCGCGGGGCTGCTCTTTCTGGATCGGGTGGCCGGTGCGCACGCTGTCTATCAGCGCAAGGTCTACCTCTGAGCGGGTGCCGGCCGGCCGTCCTGTCCGTCCTGAGTGGACTGTCGCGGTGGCGTCCCGGCGGGGCTCCGGCGCGTCGCGCCGCGCTGGCGGGTGCGGCGCGGCTACGGTGGGGGGCATCATGCGTCTGACGGTCGGCCCCCTGCCACCCGCCGTGTACTGGCGGCGTCGCGTCGTCGTACTTGGAGCGGGGCTTCTCTTCCTGATTGTCCTGCTCTACTCCTGCACCGGCTCGGGTCGCACCGGCGACGACCCGAAGGCGGCCGGGTCACCGACGGCCACGCCCACCGGGGCGACAGGTCCGGCCGACCCGGTTTTGACACCACAGACCGGGACTCCACCGCCGTCCGCGTCCGCGGATCCGGGCGGGACGAACCAGGGTGCGGCGAACCCGAGCCCCGCGATCACCAGCAACGAGCCTCCGCCGGGCGCGGTGGGCGGTTCGGTGGACGACGGCACCTGCACCGACGCGGAGATCCGCGTGGTCTCGGTGGCGCGTCCGACCTCGGTCCAGCGCGGGGCGATGGTCGACCTGGAACTCAAGATCAAGAACACGTCGGACCGGACGTGCAGCCGCAACGTCGGCGCCGACCTGCAGGAGATCTTCATCAAGTCCGGCGCCGAGAAGGTCTGGTCCTCGGACACCTGCGGCAAGGTCCAGGGCTCGGACGTGCAGTCCTTCACCCCGAACTTCGAGCGCTCCTACGAGGTGGCGTGGAACGGGCGGGACACCAGCCGGTGCGACGGCAGCGGGCTGGCCGCCGGGCCGTTCCCGCCGCTGGGCACGTACGAGGTGTTCGCCCGGGTCGGCACCAAGCTCAGTGCGCCGGTGAAGCTCACCGTCACCGGCTGAGCCGGATCAGACGTACCGTTCCAGGATCGACGCCTCGGCGAGCCGGGACAGCCCCTCACGGACACCACGCGCCCGGGCGTCACCGACCCCTTCGACGGCCTGTAGATCCTCGACTGTCGCGCCGAGCAGCCGTTGCAGGCTGCCGAAGTGCACCACCAGGCGGTCGACCACCGCCACCGGCAGTCGCGGCACCTTGGCCAGCAGCCGGAAGCCGCGTGGGCTGACCGCGGCGTCCAACGCGTCGGACGCGGCCGGGTAGCCGATCGCCTTTGCCACCGACACCAGATCGATCAACTCGGTGGCTCCGAGCAGGTCCAGCTCGACAAGTGCCTCGTCCAGGGTCCGCGACTTGCGACCGACCGGGAGGTAGTCCCGGATGACAAGCGTCCGGTCGGCGTCCACGCCGGCCATCAGTTCGTCGAGTTGGAGGGCCAGCAGACGACCGTCGGTGCCCAGCTCGACAACGTAACCGGCGATCTCGTCGGCGATCCGGCGAACCATCTCCAGGCGCTGCACCACTGCCACCGCGTCCCGCACGGTGACGAGATCCTCGATCTCCAGTGCGGAGAGCGTGCCGGAGACCTCGTCGAGCCGGAGCTTGTAGCGCTCCAGGGTGGCGAGCGCCTGGTTGGCGCGCGAGAGGATCGCCGCCGAGTCGTCGAGCACGTGCCGTTGGCCGTTGACGTAGAGGCTGATGATCCGCATGGACTGGCTCACCGAGATGACCGGGTAACCGGTCTGCCGGGCCACCCGCTCGGCGGTGCGGTGCCGGGTGCCGGACTCTTCGGTCGGGATGGACGGGTCGGGCATCAGGTGCACGGCCGCCCGGACGATCCTGGTGCCGTCGCTGGAGAGCACGACAGCGCCGTCCATCTTGCACAGCTCGCGCACCCGCGTCGCGGAGAACTCCACGTCAAGCGGGAAACCGCCGGTGCACAGGCCCTCGACGACCTTGTCGTAGCCGAGCACGATGAGCGCGCCCGTGCGGCCGCGCAGGATGCGCTCCAACCCGTCGCGCAGGGCGGTGCCGGGGGCCATCAGGGCGAGGTTGGCACGCAGTGGGTCCCCGGCGCTCCCGGCGGCTCCCGCCGTCACGCTCACGCTGATCGGGCGGGCGGGCGAGCCCACGGCACCGGTGCGGGCCTGGGGCGGCGCACCGGCTGGCTTGGTGGTATCGCGGTCGATCGGCACGGAGACAGTCTACGGACTGCCGTGCGGTGGGTGCTGTCGTGGTTACTGTGATGTGTCACGATGCGGCCCTTCCAACCCGTTTCCCGCTTGCGACCTGCTGTCCGGTTTTGCCGCCCCCGTCGGCACGCCGGGTCACTCGGCGGACGCGCGGGCCGCATGGTGCAGCGCCGAACGGACGTCCGTGACCTCGGTCACCCGCATCTGCTGGGGACCGGCACCGGTGCTGGCCGGGCCGCAACCGGGCGGCACCAGGGCCACCTTGAACCCCAGCCGGGCCGCCTCGGCCAGCCGGCGGGGCACCGCCCCGACCCGACGCACCTCGCCGGTCAGACCCACCTCGCCGATCGCCACCAGGTGCGGCGCGATGGCCAGGTTGAGCCCGCCGGAGGCCACCGCCAACGCGACAGCGAGGTCCGCGGCCGGCTCCACCACCCGGATGCCGCCGACGGTGGCGGCGAAGACCTCCCGGTCGTGCAGGGTCAGCCGCTCGGTGCGCCGTTGCAGCACCGCGAGCACCATCGCCAGTCGCGCCGAGTCCAGACCGGAGACGGTGCGTCGGGGCGAGCCGGCCACCGTCGCGCCGATCAGCGCCTGCACCTCGGTGACCAGGGCCCGCCGCCCCTCCATCGCCACCGTGACGCAGGTGCCCGGGACCGGTTCTGCGTACCTGGTCAGGAACAGCCCGGACGGGTCGGCCAGGCTGCTGATGCCGCCCTCGTGCATCTCGAAGCAGCCCACCTCGTCGGCCGCGCCGAACCTGTTCTTCACGCCGCGCACCAGGCGCAGTGAGGAGTGCTTGTCGCCCTCGAAGTGCAGCACCACGTCGACCAGGTGCTCCAGCACCCGAGGCCCGGCCACCTGGCCGTCCTTGGTGACGTGCCCGACCAGCACGGTGGCGATGCCCCGCTCCTTGGCGACCGAGACCAGCGCGGCGGTGACCGCGCGCACCTGGGTCACCCCACCGGGCACCCCCTCGGTGCCGGTGGTCGAGATGGTCTGCACCGAGTCGAGCACCAGCAGGCCCGGCTTGACCGCGTCGAGGTGACCGAGCACCGACGCCAGGTCGCTCTCCGCCGCGAGGTAGAGCTGGTCGTGCAGGGTGCCCATCCGTTCGGCGCGCAGCCGCACCTGGCTTACCGACTCTTCCCCGCTCACCACGAGCGAGGGGCTGCCGGAGCCGACCGCCCACTGCTGGGCCACGTCCAGCAGCAGTGTCGACTTGCCCACACCGGGCTCGCCGGCGAGCAGCACCACGGCACCGGGCACCAGGCCACCGCCGAGCACCCGGTCGAGCTCACTCACCCCGGTGGGACGTGCGCGGGCCGGGGCGGCGCTGATGGTGGCGATCGGCCGGGCCGGCTCGGCCGGCATCCGGGAACTCACCACCCGACCGGAAACGGTCGGGCCGGTCAGCGTGCTCTCCACCACCGCGCCCCACTCGCCGCACTCCGGGCAGCGCCCCACCCACTTGGGCGGCTGGTGCCCGCACGCGTCGCACTCGTAGGCCGGGCGCGGCTCGCGGGCGGCGGACCGGCCACGGGCGGCACCGGCAGTGCCGCCACGCGAAGGGGTCGATCGGGAGGTGGTCACATCAGGACGCTAGCCCTCTCGTACGACGAAAACACCCCGGCGTGGTGGTCACCACGCCGGGGCGTCTGTCGATACGGGGGTCGGGTCACTCGTGGGTCGTGCCGCCCTCGTCGCCCTCGTAACCGCCCTCACGCTCGATGATCGGCGAGGGCGGCGCGGCGGGGGTCAGCGGCACCGCGATCGGCGCCTGGCCGGTCACCGTGTTGCCGTTGCCGAAGTCGAAGGTCACCGAGACGTTCTGGCCGGAGCGCAGCGCCTCGGTCAGGCCGATCAGCCGCAGCTGCGAGGTGGCCTCGGAGTTGAGCTGGATGTAGCTGAGCGGAGCCAGCTCGATCCGGGCCAACTGCCCGGGCGCGGCCGGGCTGGCCGAGCCCGACGCCCGCGCCGACTCCGGGGCGGACGGCGTGGCCGAGGACGACCCGGTCTCGGACGGGGTCGCCGACGGGCTGGCCGAGCGGGACGTGGGGGTCGACGGGCTCTGCGAGCCGGACGGCGACGCGCTGCCGGACGGCGACGCGCTGGCCGAGGCGGACTCCGAGGCGGACGGCGCCGGGCTGGCCGAGCCGCCGCTGATCCGCACCTCGCGAGCGCTCTCGGTGGTGACGGTGACGGTGACCGTCTGCTTGGAGTCGTTGTAGATCACGACGTTCAGCGGAGCGTCCTGGCCGGCCCGGTAGCCCTCGGTGCCCGGGTAGTCCACGAACAGGCCCCGCACCGAGAAGGAACCGTTGCTGGTGGTGAGGCTGACGCCCTGGACCGACGGCTCTTTCAACGCGGTCTCGGCGATCTGACCGGTGCCGCATCCCGATGCCAGCAGGCCGGTTGCCGCAATCCCGGACAGCAACAGGGCCGCCCGCCGGGATCCCCTGATCGAGCGCGTCACGTCGGTCCTCCTCGTCACAATCCCCACCCGGGCCGCAGGGCCGGGCACGGTGGCCATACCCGCGCAGACCGCGCTCCAGGGTAGTTGGGGCTGATCGAGGCCCGCACGCGGACCCGGCAATGCCACCTGGCCGGGTGCCGCTCACACCACCCGACCGCTCGCCACCAGCAGGACCACGTCGATCAGGGCCACCAGCATGACCGCCCGGAAGGCCGCCACCGGCCGCCGGCCGGCCCGGACCGCCGAGCGTCCGGCGTACCAGCTCAGTGCCGGCACCACGGCGGCCGTGCCGACCGCGGCCAGCCCGATGGCCGACGGCGGCCCGGGTGGTCCGAGGACCAGGGTCGCGGTCGCCGCGAGGAGCAGACCGGCCGCCGCCGCCCGGCTCCCGGCGGACCCCAGCCGATGTGGCAGGCCGCGCACACCGGTCCGGGCGTCGTCGGCTAGGTCGGGCAGCACGTTGGCGAAGTGCGCGCCCGCCCCCAGGCAGGCCGCCGCCACCAGCAGCCAGGCGGGTGGGGTCGGCTGACCGGGCAACGCGAGCACCACGAAGGCGGGCAGCGCGCCGAAGGAGACGGCGTACGGCAGCACCGAGAAGGCGGTGGCCTTGAGCGGCCAGTCGTAGAGCAGCGCCGAGACCAGGGCGAGGGTCAACCAGAACGCCGCCGTCGGGTTCGTGGTGAGTGCCAGCAACGGACAGGCCACCGCGGCCGCCGCCGCGGCCCAGGCCGTGGTGCGCCGGCCGACCGCGCCGGCGGCGACCGGTTTGTCGGTACGCCCCACCGTGGCGTCCCGCTCGGCGTCAAGTGCGTCGTTGGTCCAGCCCACGGCGAGCTGGCTGGCCAGCACCGCGAGCACCACCGAGGCGATTCCGGACGGCTGGTGGCCCACCCCCCACGCCAGCAGGCCGGCGACCGCGGTCACCGCCGCGGCCGGTTCCGGGTGGCTCGCCCTGACCAGCCCTAACACCCTCGGCGACATAACGGAAGTCTGGTCGTTACCGAGCAGTCGTGCCACTCTCGTGCCATGCGAGACGTGGCCGCGTCGGCGGCGTCCACCGGCCCCCGGGTGCTGCCGCGGAACGACCCGCGCCAGTACGACGACCTGGCCGGTGAGTGGTGGCGGCCGGATGGCGCGTTCGCGATGCTGCACTGGCTGGCTGCGGCCCGCGCGGCGCTGGTGCCACCGGCGACCCGCCCCGACGAGGTGCTCGTCGACCTGGGGTGCGGTGCCGGCCTGCTCGCGCCGCACCTGGCGGGCAAGGGCTACCGCCACGTCGGGGTGGACCTGACCCGCTCGGCACTGCTGCAGGCCGCCGAGCACGGCGTGCGCGCGGTCCAGGGTGACGCGACAGCCGTCCCACTTCCGGACGGTTGCGCCGACGTGGTCTCCGCCGGTGAGTTGCTGGAGCATGTGCCGGCCTGGCCGCTTGTGGTCGCCGAGGCGTGCCGGCTGCTGCGTCCGGGCGGCCTGTTGGTGCTCGACACCCTCAACGACACCGCACTGGCCCGGCTCGTCGCGGTCCGGATCGCCGAGCGGCTGCCGACGGTGCCGCGCGGCATCCACGATCCACAGTTGTTCGTGGACGCCCGGGCGTTGGTTGCCGAGTGCGCCCGGCACGGCGTCGACCTGCGGGTGCGCGGCGTCCGTCCGCAGGTGGGCGGCCTGGTCCGCTGGTTGTTGCGGCGAGCCCGCGCGGGCCGGGCGGGCACGACGTCGGCCGGCCGCGATCCGCGCATCGTGCCGACCCGCTCCACCGCGGTGCTCTACCAGGGGTGGGGGGTCCGAAACGGATAGTCCGGCCCGTGGCGGGGTACGGCACTGGTGAGGATGGAGGCGACATGACGGTGCACGCGCTTGAGGCTGCCCGCCGGTTGGCGCCGCGGTTCGCCGCGCGGGCCGCAGAGCACGACCGGGACGGTTCCTTTCCGGTGGACGACTTCGCTGATCTGCGGGAGGCCGGCCTGTTCGGGTTGCTCGTCCCCCGCGCGCTCGGCGGCATGGGGGCGACCTTCGCCGAGTACGCCGCGGTGGCCACCGAGCTTGCCCGGGGCAACGGGGCGACCGCACTCGTGTTCAACATGCACGCCTCCGTGACCGGGGCGCTGGGCGCTGTCACCGAGGAGTTGGCCGAGGCGTTGGGCGTCCCGGACGAGGCGCTGACCGCCCGGGACCGCCTGCTCACCGCCGCCGCGGCGGGCTCCTGGTACGCGGTCGCGATGAGCGAGCGGGCGGCCGGCGCCCGGTTGTCCCAGCTGAGCACTGTCTACGAGGCCACCGACGAGGGCTGGCATCTCAAGGGCAGCAAGACCTTCTGTTCCGGTGCCGGGCACGCCGACGGTTATCTGGTGGCGGCCCGCAGCGTGGCCGACCAGTCGGTGGTCTCGCAGTTCCTGGTGCCGGCCGGTGACGGCCTGACCGTGGAGCCGACCTGGGATTCGCTCGGCATGCGCGCCACCTCCTCGCACGACTTGCACCTGGACGTCACGGTGCCCACGGACCGGCTGCTCGGCGGGGTCGAGGGTCTGGCGTTGGTGGTCGCCCAGTTGATGCCGCACTGGCTGGTGGCCAGCTATGCGGCCGTCTACGTGGGGGTGGCACGGGCGGCGATCGACGCGGCCGCCGAGCATCTCAACAAGCGCCGGTTGACCGGCCTGCCGGCGGTGCGGGCCCGACTGGGTCGGGCGGACGCGGCGACGGCCGCCGCGCAGTTGGTCGTCGCCGAGGCGGCCCGTCGGGTGGACGAGGCGCCGGGCGACGCGGAGACGAACCGCTGGGTGTGGCGGGCGAAGCTGCTTGCCGGCAGCACGGCCGCCGAGGTGGCGGCGTCGGTGCTGGAGGCGGCGGGCACCTCGGCTACCCGTCGTGGGCACCCGTTGGAGCGGCTCTACCGGGATGCCCGCTGCGGTTCGCTGCACCCGGCCACGTCGGACGTCTGCGCCGACTGGCTCGGCATCGCCGCGCTGGGCGGCGACCCGGATCGTGACGGATCGGCACCGCGTTGGTGAGCCGGCAGTCCGGGGCTCGTAGGAAAGATCGGCCAGCCGAGGTGGCTGGTGGGACGGCCAGGGGGAGGACAGCATCTGACGAGAGGTGGGGATCGTGTCCGTACCAGTGATCGCGGGGCTCGGGACTGCGCAGCCGCCGTCCGCTTCGCAGGACGAGTTGTGGGAGGGCTTCTTCTCCCGGCACTTCTCCGGCACCACCCGGTCGTTGGCTCAACGAATTTTCGCGAACTCCGGGGTGACCCGGCGGCAGGCCGCTGTCAATCCGCTGCTTGAGGATGTCTCGGACTGGCCGACCGAGCGCCGGATGCGCCGCTACCAGGTGGAGGCGCTGCCGCTGGGCAAGGAGGCGGTGGGCCGGGCGTTGACCGCCGCCGGGTTGGGCGCCGGCGACATCGGGTTGTTCATCGTCTGCTCCTGCACCGGCTACGCCACTCCGGGGCTGGACATCCTGCTCGCCCGGGACCTGGGCATGGCGGCGGACACCCAGCGGATGTTCATCGGTCACATGGGCTGTTACGCGGCGCTGCCGGGGCTCGGCGCGGCGAGTGACTTCGTCACCGCGCGGGGGCGGCCGGCGCTGCTGCTCTGCGCGGAGCTGACCAGCCTGCACATCCAGCCGTCGAGCGCCCGGGTGGACACCCAGCAGATCGTCTCGCACGCTCTCTTCTCGGACGCCGCGGTCGCCGCCGTGGTCGTGCCGGGCGGCCCGGGGTACGCGTTACGCGAGGTCACCTCGGTCACCGACACCTCGACGGCCGACCACATGACCTGGGACGTCACCGATGCCGGTTTCCGGATGGGCCTGTCGCCGAAGGTGCCGCAGGTGCTGTCGAGGTACGTGCGCGGGTTGGTCGACGAGCTGTTGGCCCGGCACGGCGTCACGAGTTCCGAGGTGGACGGTTGGGCGGTGCATCCGGGCGGGCCGCGGATCCTCAACGTGGTGGAGCGCGAGCTGGCCCTGCCCCCGCAGGGGCTGGCGGCGTCCCGGGCGACGCTCGACGAGCATGGCAACTGCTCGTCGCCGACAGTGTTGCTGATCCTGGACCGGTTGGGCCGCTCGACGCCGGCGGCTCGCCGCATCGTCATGCTGGCGTTCGGCCCCGGCCTCACCCTCTACGCCGCCCTGCTCGATCGACAGACGTAACCATTCGCCTGTGGGATCGGTACGCTTGGTGGATGGATGCGACGGCGGACGAGCGACTGCGCTCGGCGGTGCTGTTCGGCGCGGCGGTGGCGGTCCTGGTCGCCGGTGGCTGGTGGTGGCGCTCTGCCGCGCCCTCCCCGGCGGCCCGGCCGACCGGTGCGGCGACCGCACCTGCTGTGCGACCGAGCGTCAGCACCGAGCTGGACCGCGCCCTGGTCCGGAGTGCCGAGGTGACGGCGCGGGTCGATGCCGAGACGGGCCGGACCGTCGGGGCGCTGGACGCCCCGCGGGCGATGGTCGACCCGGCGACCGGCATGATCACCGACATCGAGGGTGATCCGAGTTGGCTCTTCTTCCAGGGTGAGCTGCCCCCGTTCAGCGACACCATCTGGCGGGAGCAGTCGGTGCTCGTGCCGGGGCAGCGCGTCGTCCGGCAGGCGGGGGGTGGCGACGCCCGTCATTTGTTGCAGTACCGGTGCACCAGGCCGGGCACGCTGACGGTGACCCTCTTCGATGCCGAGCTGGCCGGGCCGTCCGAGATCGACTGCGACGGCACGACCACCAGCGCCCAGGTGCTCTCGCACGGCAATCCGTTCCGGGTGACGTTGTCGACTGTCGGGTTGCGGGAGATCGACGTCGAGGCGCAACTCGTCGCCCTGCCCCGATAGGGCCGGCCGTGCCCGCGTGCGGCGGTCAGCCGGCGAGGGCGATCAGGTCGTTCCGGTAGGAGTCGACAGTCCCCAGGTCGGGCAGCACCCGGGTCACGGTGCCGGCGCGGTCGACAAGGAGTGCGGTCAGGGTGTCGGAACGGACCGGTTGGCCGAGGAACGACCGCAGTCCGCCGGCAGGGTCGGCAAGTGCCCGGACACCCCTGCCGCCCGGTGGCGCTGTCGCGATCGCCCGCCCTCCGGCGACGGTGATCACCGTGACCCCCGGGGGTGCCGCCGTGGTGGCCTCGGCGATCCGCTCGGGGCAGGGGCAGCCATCCACCAAGATGATCATGGCGGGCAGTAGGCCGCGCAGCGGCACCGGCGCCTGGCCGGCGTCGACCAGGTCCAGCGCGGGCAGTGCCCGGCCGGCGACGGTCGCGTGCGGCGTGTACGGGGCCGGGGTCGGACGGTCGGTGCCCCGGCTGGTGCGGGGCCAGGCGACGGCGACCAGGCCAGCCATCGTGGTGAGTAACGCGACCACCAGCACCAGCAGTGGCAGGGTCAGCTGGCGAGTGTGGTCGCCGGTGGCGCGGCGCAGTTCGCGACGAAGCTGGGCGGCCTCGTCGGCCAGCGCCGAGGCGTCGTCCGGGACCACGATGCGACCCCACTCGGGCGGTAGGCCGGGCAGGCCGTCGGCTGGCCCGTGACCTTCGGCATCCGGCTTGCCCATCGGACCTCCTGGACGGGGCTCGAGAGCGGTGTGTGGCTCGGTCTCCAGGGTCCCGCACCGGGGGCACCTCCCGCTACACCTGGGCGCACTACCGCCGGCCGGGATACCATGGGAGGAGCGCATAGCCCTTGATCTCGACGTTCTGTTCACCCGTGCCGGGCAGTCATCCGCACGTTACGGAGCGTGTTCGAACCATCGGTTTGACCGCCTGTCAAGCTGAAGAAAGACCTCTCACAGGGCCCCTGAGCTGCGCCAACGGTCAGGACATCGGTGAGACATCGGTGCCTGAGCGTGTTACCCTAGACACAGCGAAAGGGGTTTCGAACCTATGGTTTTCAGTGTCGGCGAGACCGTTGTTTACCCCCACCACGGGGCCGCACTCATCGAGGCAATCGAGACTCGGGTCATCAAGGGCGAGCCTAAGCAATACCTCGTCCTGAGGGTCGCGCAGGGTGACCTGACGGTCCGGGTGCCGGCCGAGAACGCCGAGATCGTGGGCGTACGTGAGGTGGTCGGCGAAGAGGGCCTCGGTAAGGTCTTCGACGTCCTGCGGGCTCCGCACACCGAGGAGCCGACCAACTGGTCGCGGCGTTACAAGGCCAACTTGGAAAAGCTGGCGTCCGGCAATCCGCTGAAGGTCGCCGAGGTCGTTCGTGACCTGTGGCGCCGGGAGCGGGAGCGGGGCCTCTCTGCGGGCGAGAAGCGGATGCTGGCCAAGGCCCGCGACATTCTCGTCGGTGAGGTCGCGCTGGCCGAGAAGAGCACCAAGGATGAGGCGGAGACGCTGCTCGACAAGGTCCTCACCGAGGCCTAGTCCGTAGAGCATCGTCGTCTTACCAAGTAGCGAAGAAACCACCGAGGACCGCGACGTGACCGCGCAGCTCAATCCGCGCGGTGACGTCGCGGTCCTCGTGCCTGCGGCGGGTGCCGGCGTACGGCTCGGCCCCGGCCGACCCAAGGCGTTGCGCCTGCTCGCCGGCGAACCACTGCTCGTGCATGCCGTGCGTCGACTGGCCGCCGCGCCGTCGGTGCACACGATCGTGGTGGCCGCGCCGGTCGCCGACGTGCCTGCCGTCCGCGAGCTGCTGGCCCCGGTCGCACCGGTGATCGTGGTGGCCGGCGGCGCGGAGCGGCAGGCATCGGTGGCCGCCGCGCTGGCCGCGGTGCCCGCCGGCCCGACGATCGTCCTGGTGCACGACGCCGCCCGCGCGCTCACCCCACCTGAGCTCGTCGAATCCGTCGCTGCGGCAGTTCGTGACGGGCGCGACGCGGTGATCCCGGTGCTGCCGGTCGTCGACACCATCAAGGAGGTGGATGCCGACGAGGTGGTGCTCGGCACCGTCGACCGCTCCGCACTGCGCGCGGTGCAGACCCCGCAGGGTTTCCGCCGGGCCGTGCTCATCGCCGCGCACGCCGCGGCCGGCGACCCCCTCACCGACGACGCCGGGCTTGTCGAGAAGCAGGGCGTCGCTGTGAGTTGCGTGCCGGGATCGGAGTACGCAGTGAAAATCACCCGGCCGTTCGACCTGGCGCTGGCCGAGCACCTGCTTGCCGGCTCCAGTTGACGCGTACCCTCTGATCATGATCGTTCCCCGGGTGGCCATCGGCACCGACGTCCACGCGTTCGAGCCGGGCCGACCCTGCTGGGTCGCGGGCCTGCTCTGGCCCGACCAGGATGGCCTCGCCGGGCACTCGGACGCTGACGTGGTCGCGCACGCCGCCTGCAACGCACTGCTCTCCGCCGCCGGCCTCGGTGACCTCGGCTCCGCCTTCGGGGTGGACCAGCCGGAGTGGGCCGGTGCCTCCGGAGTGGCGCTGCTCACCGAGACGGCCCGCCGGGTGCGCGCGAGTGGCCTGGAGATCGGCAACGTGTCGGTTCAGGTCATCGGCAACCGCCCGAAGATCGGCCGCCGCCGGGCAGAGGCCCAGGAGGTGCTCTCCGCTGCCGTCGGTGCCCCGGTCACCGTCTCCGCCGCGACCACCGACGGGCTCGGCTTCGCCGGGCGCGAGGAGGGGCTCGCCGGCGTCGCGGTGGCCCTGGTGTACGACGCTCCGGCCACCTAAGCTCGCCGCGATGTCAAGCGACCCAGCCCCCGACCGTTCCGCCGCCGACGGCTACCTCCAGCGGGCCCAGCTCCTTGCCGAACTCGGGCGCCACGACGAGGCGGCCGGGGAATTGACCTACGGGTTGGCCCTACGACCGGACGACGTGGACGCCCTCACCGCGCTGGCCCGGGTGCACCTGGCGGCCGGCCGCCCCGCCGAGGCGCTCGCCGTCGCGGACACGGCCGTGGCGGCCGTACCCGAGGCCCTCCCGCCGCTGGTCGCCAGGGGCATGGCGCTGGCCGACCTGGAGCGATATTCCGAGTCGGCGGCCACCGCCGACCGGATCCTCGCCCTCGGCCCGGCGGACGCGTACGCCCAGTGGAATGCGGCGGCGCTGCTGGCCGACGCCCGTAACGGCCAGCCAGCGCTGAACGCGGCCTGGCGTGGCGTCGAACTGGCACCGGAACAGCCGCAGGCGCACCTGGTGCTCAGCCTGGTCGCCGCCCGGCTGAACCTGTTCGACCTTGCCGAGCGGGCCTACCGGGAGGCGTTGCGGCTCGACCCGCGCGTCGCCGAGGCCAGCCAGGATGTGGGTGTCCTGCGGTTGGAGCAGCGCCGCTGGTCGCAGGCATTGGCGCACGTCGCCGAGACCGTCGCGATCTCCCCGAGCCGCATCGACTCGCCGCGCACGCTCGCGCACGGCCTGCACCGCCTGGTGCTCTACGGCGCGGGTTGGTCGCTGGCGGCGGCGGTGCTGGTGGCCGTCGCGGCCTCGGCGAACGACGGGTTCTCCCGGGTGTTGGCGGTGCTCGCCGCGCTCACCGGGGGGATCGTCGTCTGGCAGCTCGCGGCCCGGTTGCCGGGGCTGACCCGGACCGTCCTGCCGGCCCTGCTGCACACGGACCGGGCGATCGCCCTGGCCGTCTACGCGGTGGCCGCCGCGCCGCTGCTGCTGCTGGTGTACGCGGTGGTCGGCTCCCCCTGGCCCCTGGTGCTGGCCATCGCCACCACGGCGGTAGCCGAGTTCGCAGTCTTCACCAGAACAGCGATCCGCTAACCCCCGGCAGCACCACCAAAGATCAACAAGCGTCGTGCAGCTCGACCAGATCAGGGGTTTCGCCGGAGCCCGCCCGCGTCGGGATCAAGCCTGACCGCCCAGAGCGGGTGGGCTCCGGCGAAACCCCAAAGGCCGACTACACAGAACGCGCCCACGTCCAGGCGTATCCCTCGTCCTCGCAGCCGCTGGCGGCGTCGCAGAGATCCAGGGGGCGGAAGGTGTCGACCATGACGGCCAGCTCGTCGAAGTAGTCGGCCCCGATGGACCGCTCGGCGGCGCCCGGCTGGGGGCCGTGGGTGAAGCCGGACGGGTGCAGGGAGATCGAGCCCTGCTCGATGCCGGAGCCGCGGCGGGCCTCGTAGTTGCCGCCGGTGTAGAAGAGCATCTCGTCGGAGTCGACGTTGTGGTGGTTGTACGGCACCGGAATCGACTGCGGGTGGTAGTCGACCTTGCGGGGCACGAACGAGCAGATGACGAAGTTGGGGCCCTGGAAGGTCTGGTGCACCGGCGGTGGCTGGTGGATGCGGCCGGTGATCGGCTCGAAGTCGTGGATGGAGAACGCCCACGGGTAGAGGTGGCCGTCCCAGCCGACCACGTCGAACGGGTGGTTGGCGTAGACGTAGCGGGTCCAACCACGCCGGTGGCGGACCAGCACCTCTGCCTCTTCGCCGTCGACGAGCAGCGGGGCGTCCGGGCCGCGGACGTCGCGTTCGCAGTATGGCGAGTGCTCAAGGAACTGGCCGCGGACGGAGAGGTAACGCTTGGGTGGGCCGATGTGGCCGGCGGCCTCGACGGTGAGCAGGCGGACGGGTTGGTCGCCGGTGGGCACCAGCCGGTGGATGGTCGAGGTGGGGATGACGACGTAGTCGCCGGCGACCGCGTCCAGCACCCCGAACGGGGATTCGACCCGCAGGGTGCCCGACTCGACGTAGAGGCAGTGGTCGCCGGTGGCGTCGCGGAACAGCGGTGAGGGCCGGTCGGCGAGCACGTACCCGATCCGGACGTCGTCGTTGGCGAGCAGGTACTGCCGGCCGAGGATCGGGTCGGCGCTGCCGGTGTCCAGCTTGTGGGTGCGCAGGTGGCGGGGCTTGAGCGGCAGGTTCGGGGCCCGGGTGAACGCGGGTGGGGTGAACTCGTCGGCGGCCAGGATCGCGGTGGGCGCGTGCCGGTGGTAGAGCAGTGACGAGTCGGAGGAGAAGCCCTCCTGGCCCATCAGCTCCTCGGCGTAGAGGCTGCCGTCGGGCTGGCGGAACTGGGTGTGGCGCTTGCGCGGCACCTCGCCGACGCTGCGGTAGTACGGCATCTCGCCTCCCGATATGTCCCGTTCACCGGCCGAAGGCGTCCGATAATCGGACGCTGTTGTCCGTTCCTTGTAGCGTCCCGTACATTCTTGTTCCGTGTCAACGCAGGTGCCCGCGCTCCTCCACGGCCTGGTGGACGACGCCGCCGTCTTCCCTCCGGGCAGCGCCGCGCTGCCCGACGCCCTGACCGCCCACCGCCGGCACCGCACCGCCTGGTACGCCGACCTGGTCGGCCCGCTGCTCGTGCCCGCCTCCACAGTCGCGGCCGGGGAGCTGAGTGGTCTCGTCGACCCGGGTGAGGGCCTGGTGATCGGGGTGATCGGTGACACCGGCATCGCCCGCCTGCCGTTCGCGCTGTCGTTCCTGGCACCCGACGGCGTGACCGCACGGCAGGTAGAGGTGGCGGTCGCCAAGCGGGGCGAGGACCCCCTGCCCGGCATCGCCGAGCTGCTGCGACTTACCGACGCCATGACCGGCGTCGCGGCCGTGTACGCCGAGCTTCCACTGACCTTCGGGCTGATGGGCGCCCTCGACGCGCTCGTCGCCGCCCGGGCCGACGGGGTGCCGGTCGCCGCGAAGTTCCGCACCGGCGGACTGGCCGCCGAACTCTTCCCCACCCCGGCCGAGCTGGCCGCCGTGATCTGCGCCTGCCGGGACCGGGGCCTGCCGTTCAAGCTCACCGCCGGGCTGCACCAGGCGGTCCGGCACCTCGACCCGGAAACCGGCATCACCCACCACGGGTACGCCAACGTGCTGGCCGCGACGCTCGCAGCCGCCGACGGCGAGAGCATGGGCCGGGTCGCCGAGTTACTGAGCGCGCTCGACCCGCGCCCCCTGTTGGAGCGCGCGACGGCACGGCTGCACGAACCCCGGCCACTCTGGGTCGGCTTCGGCTCGTGCAGCATCCTCGAACCACTTACCGATCTGATCCGGCTGGGGCTGGTGAACGGGGGCTACGACGCATGACCTGGGTGACCGGCGTTGACGGCTCGCCGTACGGGGTGACGAACCTGCCGTACGGGGTCTTCCGGCGCGACGGGGATGGGCCGCGGATCGGCGTACGGATCGGGTCGTGGGTGTTCGACCTGGCCGCGGCCGAGACCGCGGAGCTGGTGCTTGCCGCCGGAGCGTTGTGCCGACCCACCCTCAACGAGTTCATGGCGCTGGGCCGCCCGCAGTGGCTCGCGGTGCGGCAGCGGATCACCGAACTGCTCACCGACCCGACGCACCGGGCCGACGTGGAGCCGATGCTGGTGCCGCTCGACGACGTGGAGCTGGTGCTCCCGATCGAGGTGGCCGACTACGTCGACTTCTACTCATCCGAGCACCACGCGTCGAACGTCGGGCAGATCTTCCGCCCCGGCCAGCCGGCGCTGCTGCCGAACTGGAAGCACCTGCCGATCGGCTACCACGGGCGGGCCGGCACTGTGGTGGTCTCCGGCACGCCGGTGACCCGGCCGACCGGCCAGCGTGCCTCCGCCGAGGGCCCGGTCACCGGTCCGTCGGTACGCCTCGACATCGAGGCCGAGGTCGGCTTCGTGGTGGGCGTACCCAGCCGGTTGGGCGATCGGGTGTCGGTCGACGACTTCGCCGACCACGTCTTCGGGGTGGTGCTCGTCAACGACTGGTCGGCCCGGGACATCCAGGCCTGGGAATACCAGCCGCTCGGCCCGTTCCTCGGCAAGTCGTTCGCCACCTCGGTCTCGGCCTGGGTGACGCCGCTCGACGCGCTCGGCGACGCCTTCGTACCGGCCCCCGAGCAGGACCCACCGGTTGTCGAATACCTCCGCGACGTGCCGCACCTGGGTCTGGACCTCCAGTTGGCCGTGCTGTGGAACGGCAAGCTGGTCAGCGAGCCGCCGTTCGCCACCATGTACTGGACGCCGGCACAGCAGTTGGCCCACCTCACCGTCAACGGCGCGGCACTGCGCACCGGGGACCTGTACGCCTCCGGCACCGTCTCCGGCCCGGAGCGGGCGCAGGTCGGCTCGTTCCTGGAGCTGAGCTGGGGTGGGGCCGAGCCGGTCACGGTGGGCGACGAGAGCCGCACCTTCCTCGCCGACGGCGACACGGTGACCATCACCGCCACCGCTCCGGGCCCGGACGGCACCACCATCGCCCTGGGCGAGGTGAGCGGCACCATTCGTCCGGCCAACTGAGCTGTCGCATTCCATCCGTCTCGTGCACGGGACCGGTTATCGCACAGCCCGTGCGATAACCGGCAGTGGTTGACCCGTTGATCGTCCGGATCCCGTTGCCCCGCCGCGCGATCCGAGCCGGGGTCAACCCGGCTGCCAGCGGTGGGGCGCCCATCGCACACGGAGGTAACGACGATGCACGATCTTGCCGGCGCGGTATGGCGTACCAGTAGCCGTTCCAACGACCAGGGGCTCTGCGTGGAAGTGGCGGACAACCTGGTAGATGTCCATGGTCTGGTCGCGGTCCGCGACTCCAAGGACCAGTCCGGCCCCACACTCGCGGTCAGCCCGCCGGGGTGGACAGCCTTCATCGGCGCGATCCGGGCCGGTCGCTTCGAACACTGACCGGAGCATCGGCACCGGTCGGCGACGCCCGGTGCCGAGCAGCCGTCCAATCGGACAGAGTGGCCTCCGGGTGGTGGAAATTCCGTCCCGGAGGCCCCGTCCGGCCCTCACTCCGCGTACCGTCGGGGACACGGGAGGCGGGCATGTCGACGGTGGCGGTTACCAGGTTCATCGAGGCGCACGCTGTCGATGTCTGGGGTCTGCTGACCGACCTGCCCGGCCGGTCGGCCCGACTGACCGCCGCCGGCCCGATCGCGGTGCTCACCCCGGGTCCCTTCGGGCCGGGCACCGCCTGGCGCGAGGAGCGCGCCCAGCCCGGCGGCGGCACCCTCTTCGAAGAGTTCCTGGTGGTGGAGGCGGTCGCCCCGCACCGGTTGGTGCTCTGTTCCTCGGGTGCCGGCGTGGACTACCGGATCACCTGGACTCTGCGACAGGTCCAGCGGCGCCGTCGGGGCTGCACGGCGGTCACCGTCACCCACGAGGCCGTGCCGACCGCCCCGTACGGTCGGGTGGTGGCGCTGCTGCTCGGCGGCCTCGCCGCGCGGGCGGTCGAGGTGGCGCTCGGGCGCGACCTCGCTGACCTGGCCGTGGCGGCCGGTGCCGGCTCCGTCGAAGCCGCCTGAGCGCCGGCCGATCAACGCCGCCGCTCCGGTTGGTCGCCGCGACCTGCGCGGGGTCCGGCCGGTTCCGCTGGGTAGGGTGCCGGGCGGAGGTGCGGCATGGGGATCCCGACGGGCCGACGACGGCTCGCGATGGCTGTCGCGGCGCTGCTCGCGACCGCGGCTGTCGCGGTCATCGTGCACCGGGTGCTCGCGCCGGCCGAGGTGAGCACCGTGGCCCGAGCCGAGTATCCGCAAGCGGCCCAACCGGCCGACGGTGTGGTCGGTCGCCTGCCGGCCGCCCCGCTGATCGTGGACGGGCGACTGCGGGTGTACGCGGCGCACCGCCAGGTCTACGCCGATCGGCCGGTCGACGGGCGGCACCGGACCACCCCGTACTGGTCGTACCGGCGCTGGCCGGCGGAGTTGACCGGAGTGGTGGCCAGCGGCCGCACCGTTGTCAGTCGTTGGTCCGACGGGCGACTTGTCGCGCTCGACGCCCCGACCGGTCGGGTGCTCTGGCGGGCCGACGGCCCGGAGCCCACCGAGCAGGAGGCGGTGGCGCGGCGTACCGGCGCGGCCATCGTCTGGGATCCGCGCGGGTTGCACCTGAGCAACCTCGCGGACGGCCGCACCGTGGTGGTGGTGAGCGGAGCCGCCGAGGCGCGCGGGGTCGAGGTGAGCGGCGGTCGGCAGTTGTGGCGGGTCGAGCTGCCCGGCGGGTGTCGTAGCGACGTCGGCACCACCGCCGATGGACAGCTGATCGGCCTGGACCGGTGTGCCGGGCCGGCGACTGTCGAGTTCCGGGACGCGGCGACCGGCGCGGTGCGCGAACGGTGGCGACCGCCGGGCGGGTCGGACGAGTTGGTGGTGACTCCGCTCGGTTGTCGTACCGGCCGGTCGGACTGCCCGGCCCTGCGCACGGCGGGACCTGGCGACGCGGCCGGCCGGGGGTGGTTGGTGGGCGGAGGCGAGCCGGTCGCCGCCCCCGCGCTCGACCCGGCCGGTGCCACTGTGGTGGGTGAGCAGGCCGTGGTGGTGCTCGACGGGGTGGCGGTGGGTCGGTCGGTGCGTACCGGCGCTGAGCTGTGGCGGCGCGCGGATATCGGTGCGGCCCGGGTGCTGGCCACCCAGCCCGGCCGGGTGCATCTGCTCACCGAGGCCAACGACCTGGTGACGCTGGACCCGGTGACCGGTACGCAGCTGTCCCGCTTCTCGCTGAACGTCGGCCGGGACGGGACGGGTTGGTCGCCCGGGGCGGTGGGGGCCGGGAGCGGCTACGTCGCTGTGGAACGACTCCGCAGTCCGGTCGACCCCGCCGGCGACGACAGGCGCTACTACCTGACGGCGGAGGCGGTGATTCTGGCCGCCACCTGATCGTGGCGTCTCCGACACCCGCAGAACCGAACCGTCCATACCCTTTGTTGCGAAAAGGTATGTTTTTCACGGTTCAGGTTTCCTCGGGAAGGGGTCCGGCGCATGGGCAGGGCAGCAGCCAACTACCTCGTGGGCGGCGCACTGGCCGCTGCGGCGAGCCTCGCACTTGCGGTTCCGCAGGTGCTCAACGCCGATCCGGCGGCGGCGCATGCGTTCGGCGCCGTCCGGGTCGCGCCGTCGGCCGACACCGGCGTCACCTTCGAGATCCTGCCGGCGTCTCCGACCCCCACGCCTACCCAGCCCCCACCCACGCCCACTCCCACGCAACCCACGCCAGCGCCGCCTCAGCCCACGCCCAGCCACGGTGGTGGACTGCCGGTCACCGGGTCCGGCGGGTCGACGCTGCTGCTCATCGGACTGGGCGTGACCCTGCTGATAGTCGGTGGGTTCGCCACCCGCCGTAGTCGGGTCTGACGGAGCGGCTGCCGATGTGCCGTCAGCGTCCGGCCGGGACCCGCTCCCGCGGCCTGCCGGTGGGGGGTCGAGGGGACTGACGGTAACGACGGGTCAGCACCGCGAGGCCGGAGAGGAGCAGCAGACCCCCGATGGCCGCCGCCACCGTCCAGCCGGACGTCATCCGGGAGATGACACTGCCCCGCTTGCCGACCTGGCCGGGGTCGGGAAACTGGATCTGCGCGCTGACGCTGCGCTTCACCAGCCCGCTCTCCAGGTTCACCTCGATCTTCCAGGGTCCGTTCGGCAACTCGACGGGTAGCCGGGCGATGACCTGCCCGGAGCCACCCGGCGGTAGCGTGACGCCCTGCCCGACCTGGAACGGGCCGGCTCGGCTGCCGGCTGGTCCGTCGGTGAGGGTGACCGAGCCGGTGAGGTCGATGGCGCGCTCGCCGGTATTGGTGACCTGGGCGGTCACCGAGGGCTCGCCGGTCGGGCCGCGGGCCGGGCGGAGTTCACCGATGGAGAAGTCGGAGATCGGTTCGCCACCGGGCCCGATGTCGAGGTAGACCCGGACGCCGACCCGGTGGATCTGGATGACCTCCCCGTCGGAGCGCGGCGCGGAGGTGGCGGACGCCCAGATCACCCCGTACCGCTCGCCACGCGAGGCAGCCGGCGGCACCGTGATGGTCGCCCGGACCCGAGCCTCGCCTCCCGGTTCCACCTCCACGACGGGGCTGTCGAGGGTGATCCAGGAGGTCAGTTCGTTTGCCGCGCGACCCTCACCGAACTTGAACTTCGAATCTTCAAGCGTCGCCGCCGCCGGATACACGTCGATGCGGCGGGCCTGGTCGGTGCGATTGTTGATCAGCAGTTGCCGTTTGACGGTGGTGCCCGGCGGCAGGTGATCAACGATGTAGCGCAACGCCCGGGGGTCGTCGCGGCGATTGTTCGGCGCCTCCAGCAGCCGGATTCCGAGGCGATCGTCGGCGTCCGGCTCGGCCGCGCCGGCCCGGGTCGACAGACCCGGACCGGCGAGGCAGAGCAGCGCCAGCGCGACCGCGACGGTCGACCGGCCCCGGCGGCTAGGCCACCGAATGCGTCACCGTCCCGGTGTAGACGCCCGCGATGCTGTCCAGCGGCACGTGGACGATCAGGGTGGGGTTCCAGGTCGCCGTGTTGCCGCCCGTGCCGCCCGAGTGGGTGAACGCCGTGAGCGGGGTGACGCTGTCCAGCGGCGCGGCGTCACCGGAGGTGAGCTGACCCGGCGTGAAGGTGCCGTCGCCAGTGGTCGCCGTCGCCGGACCGGACCAGTAGTCGATCTCGGACGGGAGGACCGTCTCGGGCGGGCTGCCACCGCCGGTCTGGAAGACCGAGGCGGTCACCGTGGCCGCCCAGGAGGCGTCCGCCGCACCCCGGGAATCGGTGACCGTGACCGCGCCGAGCTGGCCGGTGATGGTGCCACCGGGCGCGCCGGTGCCAAGGTCGGCGGTGGCCGGCGCGTCGATGTCGAGGGTGCCGGCAAGCACCTCGAATGTCGCGGTGGTGGTGTCGGTTGGCGCGGCGATGGCCGGTGTGGCGAGGAAACCCACCATCGCCGCGGCGGCTGCGCCGGTAAGGCAGATCTTGGCAGTACGCACTGTTTGTTACCCCGTCTTCTCGAAGTGAGCCGGTGTGATTTCTCGTGGCAACCGGCTACTTCGGAAGATAGGGCAGCGAACTACGCAGAAGCGGACAAACAGAGCTTATAGCCCCATCTGGGTCAATTCAGCGCCGACTCCGCAACGGCCAGGAACGCGTCGTTCTCGGCCGAGGTGCCGATGGTGACCCGGACGCCGTCCCCGGCGAACGGTCGCACGATCACACCGCGTGCCTCGCACGCCCTGCCGAACGCCACCGACCGCTCACCCAGCGGCAACCAGACGAAGTTGGCCTGGCTCGCCGGCACCTCGGGCACCCACTTGCGCAGCGCCTCGCCGACCCGGTCCCGCTCAGCGACGACCAGGGCGCAACGGCGCTCCATCTCGGTCACCTGGGTGAGCGCGGCGAGCGCCCCGGCCTGGGCAGCGGTGCTGCTGGAGAACGGGGTCGCCACCTTGCGGATGGCCGCGGCCACCACCGGCTGGGCGACCAGCCAGCCCATCCGCAGACCGGCCAGACCCCACGCCTTGGAGAGCGTGCGCAGCACCGCCACGTTCGGCCGGTCCAGGTAGTCGAGACCGTCCGGCACCTCCGGGTCGGTGACGAACTCCCGGTACGCCTCGTCGATCACCACAAGCACGTCGTCCGGCACCGCGTCGAGGAACCGATCCAACTCGGCCCGGCGCACCGCCGTACCCGTGGGATTGTTCGGGTTGCAGACGAAGATCACCCGGGTCCGGTCGGTCACCGCCGCTGCCATCGCCGCCAGGTCGTGCCCGTGCCCGGCGTCGTTGGGCACCCGCACGCTTGTCGCGCCGCTTGTCGCCACGATGATCGGGTACGCCTCGAAGGACCGCCACGAGTAGAGCACCTCGTCACCGGGCAGGCAGGTGGCCCGCACCAGGTGCTCGGCGAGCGCCACCGAACCGCAACCCGTGGCGATCCGCTCGGCGTCCACCCCGTACCGCTCGGCAAGTGCGTCACGCAGCGCGACCACGCCCATGTCCGGGTAACGGTGCGAGGTGGTGATCGCCTCGGTGACCGCCTCCACCACGCCCGGCAGCGGCCCGAACGGCACCTCGTTGCTTGCCAACTTGATGGCCTCCGGCAGACCCAGCTCCCGAGCCAGGTCGGCGGGACTGCGCCCCGGCACGTAGCTGGGCAGCGCGTCCAGGTCGGCGCGGGTCAGCCGCAGCGCCGGCTGGTGACGTCCGGATTCGGTCATGGGGTGTCTCCCGGGGGCTGGTTACGGTCGTTCGAGGGGGTGGAAGCGAGCTGGTGCGGAACTTCGACGACGACCGTCTGCGCACGCTTGTCGTGCAGCGCCTGCCGCAGCGGGTGGTCGAAGAGCGGGGAGAGGGCGTCGACAAGTTGCAGCACCAGACCGATCCCGGCGCAGTACCACAGCAGAGTCGGCAGACCCAGCGTGCTCCACCGGCTCAGCGACCGAGCCATGCCCAGCGGCTGGTCGGCGGCGATCGGCACCGCCCGGATCCGCATCAGCCGCTTGCCGACGGTCTGCCCGTTGGCGGCCATGGCCGGCACCTCGTACGCCAACCAGAGCGCTGTGGCGACCAACAGGATCACCAGCAGGAGCGCGTCGGCCCGCTCGCTTGGCAACGGCAGGCCCTCGGCCGAGGTTTCGCCCCGCCGCGCCCGCCGGAGGATTTCCTGCCAGTACGGGGCCCACTCCTGTGCCCAGCGCCAGACGAACCAGCCGTTGGCCACGATGTTCAGTGCGAAGACGATGCCGAAATCGATGAGTCGAGCAACCAGCCGGCGGCCGTAGCCGGCCAACACCAGGCCGTGCGGTCGTGGCTCGGGTGCTCGCATCGGCCAGCCGGGCTGACCGGGCGGGGGCACCCAGCCAGGTTGGCCAGCCGTGGGCACCCAGCCCGGCGGACTGCCCTGCGGACCCCAACCAGGCGGGCCCGCAGCCGGACCCCAGCCCGGGCCGTGGCCCGGCTGTGGGCCGTACCCCGGTGGTGGGCCCTGGTGCGGCGGCCCGTTGGGGACGACTGTTGTCGGAGCGACGGTGCCGGTGGGCGCGGCCGGGGTGACCGGCGCGGGCGGCGGCTCGACCGGCGGTGGGCCGTCCGGCGGGATGGCATCGACGGGGATGGGCGCGCCGAG
Source organism: Micromonospora sp. NPDC049044 (assembly GCF_040649215.1). Taxonomy (NCBI): domain Bacteria; kingdom Bacillati; phylum Actinomycetota; class Actinomycetes; order Micromonosporales; family Micromonosporaceae; genus Micromonospora; species Micromonospora sp. NPDC049044. The sequence continues at coordinate 25,701 of NZ_JBEZFA010000020.1, forward strand.
CCAACCCTCGCCGTCCCAGTAACGCCGGGTGTCGGTGTCGGCCGGATCCACGTACCAACCGGGTTGAACGCTCACGCCGCCGCTCCGCTTCGCTGCGCGACGGCGCGAGGCGCCACGCTTCTGAGCCTGCTGGTTCGCTCGCTGCGCTCGCTCACGCCGCCGCTCCGCTTCGCTGCGCGACGGCGCGAGGCGCCACGCTTCTGAGCCTGCTGGTTCGCTCGCTGCGCTCGCTCACCAGGACACCTTAACGACGACGGTCTCGGCGAACTTGTCGTGGAGGCACTGCTGCCACGGCTTGTCCCAGAGCTGCCACAATCCGTCGACGTAGACACCCGCCGGGACCAACGAACCGCCCAGGAACTGCACGAGCCAGCGCCGGCCGGCCATCTGCCGGTCCAGCGTGCGGCGCGGGTCGATCGGCACCACCTGCAGTTTCAGCACCTTCTTGCCGACCGTCTGGCCGCCGCGCTTGAGGTACTCGACGTGGTAGAGCCAGTAGAACCCGAGCATCACGACGAGTGACCCGAGCTGTAGCAGCACGAGCGGCAGGATGAACTCGACGAAGAGGGTGCCCATGTCGGGCTCCATCAGCGAGCCGTCCGGGTAGGTCCGGGTCATCTCGCCGACCATCCGCCACCAGAAGATGACGAAGAACGGCACGAACAACACAAGCGACACGGCGCTGGCCAGCGCCATGTCGATCAGCCAGGCGAGCAGCCGGTCGGCGAAACTCGCAAGCGGCTGGCCGCCCGGACTCAGCGCCGGGGGCGGCGGGCCGGGTGGTCCGGCGTGCCACGGTGGCGGGGCGTACCCGGGTGGGGCGTACTGCGGCGGTGCCGCGTACCCGTAAAGGTGTGGTCCGGGCGGCGGCGCGACGCCGCCGGCGGCGGGCGGGGGCCCACCGGCCGGCGGCGTCGGGTACGACGGAGGCTGCGTCACGCTCGCAAGTGTTACAGGTTGCCGCGGGCTTCCTGCTCCCGCTCGATGGCCTGGAAGAGCGCCTTGAAGTTGCCCTTGCCGAAGCCCAGCGAGCCGTGCCGCTCGATCAGCTCGAAGAAGACGGTCGGGCGGTCCTGCACCGGCTTGGTGAAGATCTGCAGCAGGTAGCCGTCCTCGTCCCGGTCGACAAGGATCTTGCGGGCCTTCAGCTCCTCGATCGGCACCCGCACGTTGCCGATCCGGGCGCGCAGCTCCGGGTCCTCGTAGTACGAGTCCGGGGTGTCCAGGAACTCCACGCCGGCGGCCCGCATCGCGTCGACGCTGGCCACGATGTCGTTCGTGGCGACGGCGATGTGCTGCGCCCCGGGGCCCTGGTAGAACTCCAGGTACTCGTCGATCTGCGACTTCTTGCGGGCGATGGCCGGCTCGTTGAGCGGGAACTTCACCTTGCGGGTGCCGTTCGCGACGACCTTGCTCATCAGCGCCGAGTAGTCGGTGGCGATGTCGTCGCCGATGAACTCCGCCATGTTGGAGAAGCCCATCACCCGCTTGTAGAACTCCACCCACTCGTCCATCCGGCCCAACTCCACGTTGCCGACCACGTGGTCGACGGCCTGGAAGAACCGCTTCGGCTGGATGCCGGCGTCGATCATCGGCTGCCGGTCCACGATCGGGCCGCGTGCGGTGAAGCCGGGCAGGAACGGGCCGGTGTAGCGGGACCTGTCGACAAGGGTGTGCCGGGTGTCGCCGTACGCGGCGATGGCGGCCATCCGGACGGTGCCGTGCTCGTCGCTCACCTCGTGCGGCTCGACGACGCCGGTGGCGCCTTGGGCGACGGCGTGCGCGTACGCGGCGTCGACGTCCGGCACCTCGAGCGCGATGTCGCTGATCCCGTCGCTGTGCTTCGCCACGTGCTCGGCGCCGTCAGCGTCCGGGCGCACCGCGCCGGTCAGCACGAACCGGGCCGAACCGCTGGTCAGCACGTACTGGGCGTGGTCCCGGTAACCCTGCTCCGGGCCCCGGTACGCCACGCAGGTCATGCCGAACGCGGTGGAGTAGTAGTGCGCGGCCTGCTTGGCGTTGCCGACCAGGAAGTGCACGTGGTCGAGACCCCGGACCGGGAACGGGTCGTGGCTGATGTCGTGGTCGACAGCGCCGACGAGCCGGTCGACGTCGACGTCCTCGGTCGACTGGGGTCGGTCGATCGCCTGGGTCATGGTGGGCTCCCTCGCGTACCGGCCGGCCTCGTGGGCCGCCCTTGTCGGTTCTTGTGGCGAGGATCGCTGTCGCGGCACCGGCTGGGCAACTGTCGACATAATTGCTGGTCAGGTTGCGCATTCGGTATGGTCCGGGTCCATGAATGGTGAGCAGAATGTACAGCTGGACGCGCTTGACGTGCGCTTGATCGAACTGCTCGCCGAGGAGCCCCGGATCGGGGTGTTGGAGTGTTCACGGCGGCTCGGGGTGGCTAGGGGCACCGTGCAGGCCCGGCTGGACAAGCTTGTCGACAGGGGCGTCATCGGTGGCTTCGGCCCGGAGATCGCACCGGCCGCGATCGGCTTCGGGGTGACCAGCTTCGTCACCCTGGAGATCAGCCAGCGGCACGGTCACGACCCGGTCACCGCGCACCTCGCCGCCATTCCCGAGGTGCTGGAGGCGCACACCATCACCGGCTCCAGCGACCTGCTCTGCCGGATCGTGGCCCGCTCCAACACCGACCTGCAACGGGTCATCGACCAGATCGTCTCCTCCGCCGGCATCACCCGGGCGTCGACGATCATCGCGTTGGCCGAACAGATTCCCTACCGCACGCTGCCGCTGGTGCGCAGCGCCGTTCGCGCCGAAGGACGGGCCCCTTCCTGACGCCTCCGGCAGAGCAATGGCCTCCGTTAACACCTTCGGCCCCAGAAAGCGCGGCGACACGGCGGCGCGGGCGTACAGAAGATCCCTGATCGTGGCTACGGTGTGCGGGTGGCGAAGGGGAGGGTGCGCGGCGGGCTGCTGGCCGGCCTCGCCGTGGTCATCGCCCTCGCCGCGACCGGCGTGTGGAACCCGTTCCCCGGCCTCTGGGACTGGGTGGACCGCAGCGAACCCATCTCCGAGCCGGACGTGGTCTGGCAGCAACGGATCGGCGGCACTCCGCGCAGCGTGACCATCGCCGGCGACGCCGTGGTGGTCGAGCAACGCACCCGGGTGGAAGCCCGCAGCCTGGCCACCGGCACCCAGCTCTGGGAGCGCAAGGCGGACTGGTCGGCGGTCGCGGGCGGCGACCGGGACCCGGTCGTCGCCGTGGGCAAGCTCCTGGTCAAGGGGTACGAGCTGCTCGACCCGGCCACCGGGGCGACCCGGCGACGCGACGACGACGCGGTGGCCGTCTGGACATACCGCAACCTGCTCCTCGACGCCCGCTGCACGGACGCCACCGACTGCACCCTGAGCGCCTGGGACCCGCGCGGTACCGCGCCACTCTGGACGGCCTTCCTGCCCGGGGTGCACAGCGGCCTGCTCGCCGACAACCCGGGCCTGCGCGGCACCCGCCGGCTCACCGCCACCCGGATCGACGACGGGGTGGCCGGGGCGGAACCCGCGCCACCGCTGCTCGGCTTCCCGGTGGACGGGCGGGTGCACGTCGTCGACACCGCCACCGGTCGGGTGTTGCAGAACGTCGAACCCGGACGGGACGAGCGGCTGTCCGTGGTGGGCGGCCGGATGCTGCGGATCGCCGCCCGATCCCAGGACGGCACCTGCTACTTCGCCATCTCCGCCCGCGACCCGGCGACCGGGCAGGAGGCCTGGCAGCGGGCCGGGGTCAACCTGCGGACCGCCGACAGTGCCGGCTGCGTACAGCGCGAAGACCCGCAGGGTGCGCGGAACGTGCTGATCGGTGTCGGCCCGGACGGCCGCGAGGCGGTCGTCGACGGGTACGACGGCCGGCTGCTCTGGGTCGGCGAATCCGGCACCAAGCTGATCGCTGTGGACGACCGCTACGCGGTGTTCCGCGCCGCCGACAAACGTTCGGTGGTCGCCCGGCAACTCGGCACCGACCGGGTGCTGTGGACGCGACCCGCCAGCGGCAAGGCCACCGCCGCGCTGACCCCGTACGCGGCGGTGGTCGCGGACGAGAAGCCGTCCCGCCTGGCTGCGCTGGACCCGCGCACCGGCCGGGAGTTGACAGTGCTGCGGACCTCGGCCAACGCCCTCGCGGTCGGGTCACAGGGCATGATCATTGGTGAGGGGCGCGAGATCGGCTATGTCCGCTTCGGCGGTGGCGCAGGCACACCGGCCCGCCCGCCCGGCGACGGAGGGACCACCGGTCCGGGCGGCACCGGCCCCGGTGGGCCGGACAACCGCGACTGCGGGCCGAAGGGTGAACTCTGCGCCGAACCGGACGGCGGCAAGGACGGCTGAGAGCCTGGTAACCCGGTGGCTGGGCGGGCGGCGGGGGCGCGGGATGAGAGCGGCGTCCCAGGACCCGCCCGGCGGGTGGGAGTGATCGACCGGTCTGCCCTAGGCTTGCCGCTCATGAGCAGTGCCGCCGCATTCTCGTACGCCCCCCTGCTGCCGACCGGCCCCGACCAGACGGACTATCGCCTGGTCACCGACGAGGGCGTCGACGTCGTACACGGCCCGGGAGGCCGCCGGTTCCTCACCGTGGAGCCGGCCGCGCTCACCGCGCTGACCGCCGAGGCGATGCACGACATCGCGCACTTCCTGCGCCCCGCGCACCTGGCCCAACTCCGGGCGATCATCGACGACCCGGCCGCCTCGCCGAACGACAGGTTCGTCGCGTTGGACCTGCTGCGCAACGCCAACATCGCCGCCGGTGGGGTGCTGCCGATGTGCCAGGACACCGGCACCGCGATCGTGATGGGCAAGCGTGGCCGGCACGTGCTCACCGACGGCGCGGACGCCGAGGCCATCTCCCGGGGCGTGTACCAGGCGTACACGAAGCTCAACCTGCGGTACTCCCAACTCGCCCCGCTGACCATGTGGGACGAGCGGAACACCGGCAGCAACCTGCCGGCCCAGGTGGAGCTGTACGCCGAGGACCCGGACGGGCACCCCGACGCGTACAAGTTCCTGTTCATGGCCAAGGGTGGTGGCTCGGCCAACAAGTCGTACCTCTACCAGGAGACCAAGGCGCTGCTCAACCCGACGCGGATGATGCAGTTCCTGGAGGAGAAGCTGCGGCTGATCGGCACCGCCGCCTGCCCGCCGTACCACCTGGCCATCGTCATCGGCGGCACCTCCGCCGAGTACGCGCTGAAGACCGCGAAGTACGCCAGCGCGAAGTATCTCGACGCGCTGCCCACCTCGGGTTCGATGAGCGCGCACGGCTTCCGCGACCTGGAGCTGGAGGCCGAGGTGCTGGAGCTGACCCGCAACTTCGGCATCGGCGCCCAGTTCGGTGGCCGGTACTTCTGCCACGACGTACGGGTGGTCCGGCTGCCCCGGCACGGCGCGTCCTGCCCGGTGGCGATCGCCGTCTCGTGTTCGGCGGACCGCCAGGCCGTCGCCAAGATCACCCCGTCGGGTGTGTGGCTGGAGCGCCTCGAAACCGACCCGGCGCGGTTCCTGCCCGACGTCACCGACGACTCGCTCGACGCCGAGCTGGTCGTCCGCGTCGACCTGAACCGGCCGATGGACGAGATCCGCGCGGAGCTGTCCAAGTACCCGGTGAAGACGCGCCTCTCGCTCTCCGGGCCGCTCGTGGTGGCCCGGGACATCGCGCACGCGAAGATCGCCGAGCGGCTGGACGCCGGTGAGCCGATGCCGCAGTACCTGCGCGACCACGCGGTCTACTACGCCGGCCCGGCGAAGACCCCCGAGGGCTACGCCTCCGGCTCGTTCGGCCCGACCACCGCCGGCCGGATGGACGCGTACGTGGAGAAGTTCCAGGCCGCCGGTGGCTCCCAGGTGATGCTGGCCAAGGGCAACCGCTCCGGCCAGGTGACCCGCTCCTGCCAGCAGCACGGCGGCTTCTACCTCGGCTCGATCGGCGGCCCGGCGGCCCGCCTCGCCCAGGACTGCATCAAGCACGTCGAGGTGCTCGAATACGCGGAGCTGGGCATGGAGGCGGTGTGGAAGATCGAGGTTGAGGACTTTCCCGCCTTCATCGTGGTCGACGACAAGGGCAATGACTTCTTCGCCGAGGTCACCAAGCCGGTGCTCACCGTCGGCCGCCGCTGACCCGGTCCAGATGGGGAGGGGCGTCGAACGAATTCGCTCGACGCCCCTCTGTCGTCCGTGCTGAACCGACATCGGTGCGCACGCCTGGCCGGGGGCGGTTGGGGCGTGCGCACCGCCCCCGTCGGATGTCGTCACCGACAACTCGGAGTGAGTGTCCGATGGACCGCTGCCGATCCACTCTCACATCGCTATCGCCTGACTGAGCTGATCTGTCACCGTCGGACTACGCTGCTGAACGTCGGGCCATCGAGGCGGGGGAGCAGATGCGGTTCGGGATCCTGGGACCTCTGCGGGTCGGCGGTGGCGAGGCCACCGTCACCGCTGGTAGAGACCGGATCGTGCTCGCCATGCTGCTGTTACGGGCCGGGCGGCTCGTGCCGGTGGAGGAGCTTGTCGACGCCGTGTGGGAGGAACACCCCCCGGCCACCGCCCGGGCCCAGCTGCAGACCTGCGTGTCGCGGTTACGCCGCCGGTTCGCCGAACTCGGGCTGGCACCGGAGGTCATCGTCACCGACCCGGCGGGGTACGGCGTCCGCACCGCGCCCGACGACCTGGACGTCGAGGTCTTCGCGCGGGGTGTGGAGACGGCCCGTGTCGCAGTGGAGGCCGGTCGGCTGGACGACGCGCGGACGGCATACCGCGTCGCCCTGGCGCTCTGGCGAGGGCCGGCGCTCGGCGGTATCCCGAGCCAAAGCATCCGTCGCCGCGCCCAGGCCCTGGACGAACAGCGTCTGACCGCGTTGGAGGAGTGCGTCGACGTCGAGCTGCGTCTCGGCCGGGGCGCCGAGTTGATCGACGAACTCGCCGAGAGCATCGACCAGCATCCGCTGCGAGAGCGCCTACGCGGCCAACTGATGCTCGCCCTCTCCTCGGTCGGTCGACAGGCCGACGCGCTCGCGGTCTACCGGGAGGGTCGGCGGATCTACGCCGACGAGCTGGGCATCGAGCCGGGCACCGAACTCCAGAAGCTGCATCAGCGCGTACTCGCTGGCGATCTCGTCCTGGCCGGTCGGGCGTCGTCACCGATCCAGCCGGTCCGCTCACTGCCCCGGGCGATCGGCGACTTCACCGGTCGGCAGCAGACGCTGGCGCGCCTGCTGAAGGACGTGGAGGCCGGCGCGCGAATCCAACTCATCGACGGAATGGCAGGCAGCGGTAAGACCACCCTCGCGGTGCACGTCGCCACCGCCCTGGCCGACGACTACCCGGACGCCCAGCTCTACATCGACCTGCACGGGCACAGTGAACGCACCCCGCTGACACCGGCCGCGGCGGTGGCCACGCTGCTGCGGCAACTCGGCGTGCCGGCCGACCGGGTGCCGACGAACCAGGACGACCGGTTGGCGCAGTGGCGCACCGAGCTGGCCGGCCGGCGGGCCCTGCTGGTGCTTGACAACGCGTCCACCGCCGACCAGGTGACACCCTTGCTGCCCAACGGCTCACGTTGCCTGGTTCTGATCACCAGCCGTCGCCGGCTGGTCGGAGTGGACGAGGGGCGACCGACGTCACTGCCCGTGCTCGACACGGACGAGGCGATCGAGCTGCTCGGCCACGTGGTCGGCATCGACCGGGTGGCTGCCGAGCAGAACGCTGCCACCGAGGTCGTCCGCCGCTGCGGCCACCTGCCACTCGCCATCCGGCTGGCCGGTGCCCGGCTGGCGCACCGGCCCCGCTGGCGCATCGCCGACCTTGCCGAGCGGCTGACGAGCCGACCCGATCCGTTGGCCGAGTTCGAAGCGGGCGACCGGTCCGTCGGCCGGGCCTTCTCCCTGTCGTACGCCCAGGTGTCGCCGGCGGCGCAGCGTGCGTTCCGGCTGCTCGGCCTGCATCCGGGGGTACGGTTCGACAACTCGGTCGCCGCCGTCCTCGCCGAGCTGCCCCTGCCCGACGTCCAGGATCTGCTTGACGAGTTGGTCGACGCGAATCTGGTCGAGGAGGCCGAGCCGGGTCGGTACCGGTTGCACGATCTGGTCCGGGAGTACGCGCGGACCCTGGTGTCCGAGCCGGGCCGAGAAGTCGAGCGGCGGGACGGCGTCGAGCGTCTGCTCGACCACCACCTGCACGTCGCCGCGGCTCTCGCGCGCAAGACGGAGCTTTCCTCGCTGCACTCGCTGATCGTGGTGGCGGGGCCGCTCCGCCCCGACCTGGTCGCGCTCGTCGCCGAGCAGGGCCAGGCCTGGCTCGACGAGAACCTGGGCTTGTGGACCGCACTGGTCCGGCTGGCCGAGACCGAGGATTTCCCTCAGTACTGCTGGCAGATGGCGAGGGCCTGCTGGCACGCCCAGTTCGAGGGCGGTCGGCTGGACGAGCTGATCGAGACACACACCATCGGCCTGCGTGCCGCCGAGGCGTTGGGCGACGACCGGGCAGTGGCAACGATGCTCAACTATCTGGCCTCGGCCCACTACCGGCTGGGTGATTTTTCCGAGTCGATCCGGGTCATGGAAAGGTCAGTCGACATCTTCCGTGCGCTGGGTCTGCGCAGCGGGTTCCGCAACTCGCTCAGCAACCTGGGCAGTTCGTACGCCGCCGCCTTCCAGTTTCGCCGCGCCCGGGAGTGCTTCGACGAGGCTCGCGCAGTGGCCACGAGGATGCGCGACAAGGAGGCACTGACCAACGAACTCAACAACTTTTCGATGACCCTGCTGCTGTGGGGACGGCACGACGAGGCGCTGCGCGTCGCCCGACTGCATCTGAGCGCCGCCCGCGAGGTCGGCGACCCGCGCCGGATCGGCAACGCCCTCGGGCATCTCGGGATGATCCGGCATCGGATGGGTGACGTGGGACCGGCCAGCCGGTTGCTGCGGGTGGCTCTGCGTGCCAAGCGCAAGATGGGCAACCGCTACGGTGAGGGGGAGGTGTTGAACGAGATCGGGATGATGGAACGGGAGGCTGGGCGCCCGGAACAGGCCGCCGACCTGCACCGTGCGGCGCTCGTCGCGATGACCGAGGCGGGTGACCGCATCGCCCAGTGCGGCTCGCGCAACCTGTTGGCCCGAGCCATCCTGGACCAGGGCGATGTGGCCAGCGCGCTCGACCTGCATCGTCGGGTGCTCGCCGATGCCGCCAGCTTGAATTCCCGCTACGAGCAGGGCCGCGCGCTGGAGGGCATCGCCCGGTGCCTGCTTCCGACCGACCCGGCGGCGGCGCGCGTACACCTGACCCGGGCGCTGTTCCTGTTCCGGCAAATCGAGTCGCCGGACCAGCACGAGGTGGCCTGCCTGCTCGCCAAGTTGGACTGACGGATCATCTGCGAGTCGGCGGCGGGCGCGGCAGGATGGTACGTGTGACGACTCCAGAGGCGACCGGTTACCGGATCGAACGCGACTCGATGGGCGAGGTGGAGGTGCCCGCCGAGGCGCTGTGGCGGGCACAGACCCAGCGCGCGGTGCAGAATTTCCCGATCTCCGGCCGGGGCATCGAACCGGCCCAGATCAAGGCGCTCGCCCAGATCAAGGGCGCGGCGGCCGAGGTCAACGGCGAGCTGGGCGTGATCGACGCGAACGTGGCCGCCGCCATCGCCGCCGCCGCGGCGCACGTGGCCGACGGCGGCTACGACGACCAGTTCCCGGTGGACGTGTTCCAGACCGGCTCGGGCACCTCGTCGAACATGAACGCCAACGAGGTGATCGCCACCCTGGCAGGCCGGGAGCTGGGCGCACCGGTGCACCCGAACGACCACGTCAACGCCTCCCAGTCCAGCAACGATGTCTTCCCGTCCTCGATCCACCTGGCCGCCACGCAGTTCATCGTGGAGGACCTGCTGCCGTCGCTGGGCCACCTGGCGGCGGCGTTGGAGGCCAAGGCGGCGGAGTTCGAGACGGTGGTCAAGGCCGGACGCACCCACCTGATGGACGCCACCCCGGTCACCCTGGGCCAGGAGTTCGGTGGGTACGCCGCCCAGGTTCGCTACGGCATGGACCGGCTGGAAGGCGCGTTGCCCCGCCTGGCTGAGCTGCCACTTGGTGGCACCGCCGTCGGCACCGGGATCAACACCCCGCTCGGGTTCGCCGCCGCCGTGATCGGCAAGCTACGCGAGTCGACCGGGCTGCCGTTGTCCGAGGCGCGCAACCACTTCGAGGCGCAGGGCGCCCGGGACGCCCTGGTGGAGACGTCGGGGCAGCTGCGTACCATCGCGGTCGGCCTCTACAAGATCGCTAACGATGTCCGGTGGATGGGGTCCGGTCCGCGTGCCGGCCTCCGTGAACTCCGCATCCCCGACCTCCAGCCCGGATCGTCGATCATGCCTGGCAAGGTCAACCCGGTGGTTGCCGAGGCGATGCGGCAGGTCTGCGCACAGGTGATCGGCAACGACGCGACTGTCGGCTTCGCCGGCTCCCAGGGCGACTTCGAGCTGAACGTGATGCTCCCCGTGATGGGCCGCAACCTGCTGGAGTCGATCCGGCTGCTCTCCGCGGCGAGCCGGTTGTTCGCCGACCGGCTGGTGGTCGGCCTGGTCGCGGACGCCGAGGTCTGCCTGGCGTACGCCGAAGGTTCACCGTCGATCGTCACCCCGCTCAACCGCTACCTGGGGTACGACGAGGCCGCCTCGATCGCCAAGGAGGCGCTGGCCAAGCAGACCTCCATCCGCGAGGTGGTGATCTCCCGAGGTCACGTCGACTCCGGCAAGCTCACCGAGACCCAACTCGACGAGACGCTGGATCTGCTCCGGATGACCCACCCCTGACCTGGGGCCGCTCAGCTGACCCCCGGGCGGACCGCACCGGGCGGACCGCACCAAGGTCGTGCTCCATCCCCGAAGTAGTGGCTTCCGCACGCAGGGACACCACTACATCCGAGATCGAGCACGACCTTGCGCGGTCCGTCGGTGTGGAGGCGTGGGCGGGGGAGTGACGGCATGGACTTGAAGTGTCCCCGTGTGAGTTGTCGACGCGTACTCCCGGCGGCTCTTCGTGGTGGCGACCCCGCGCTGCGGCGACCGGCTCGCCCGCGACGGTGGTCGCGGGTTCCTGCCGGCGGCTTCACCGACGTTGCGGACCTTGGGGGCGGATGGCGCCGGTAAACGGTTCGACAGGGGGGTGGGGCGGCGGGATGATCCCGTCATGACTGACGTGCCGTCGACCGAGCGGCTGCGGTTGCGCCGGCTGACCATGGCTGACGTGGATGCGCTTGTCGAGCTGGACAGCGATCCCGAGGTGATGCGGTTCCTGACCGGTGGCGTCGCCACCCCGCGCGCCACGGTCCGCGACGAGCAGTTGCCGAGGCTCCTCGGCCAGTACCAGCGGCATCCCGGGCTGGGTCGGTGGGCGGCGCTCGACCGGGAGAGCGGTGACTTCCTGGGTTGGTTCGCGCTCGACCCGTCGGCGGACGGCACCGAGGCTGAGTTGGGCTATCGGCTGCGGCGTTCGACCTGGGGGCGAGGGCTGGCCACCGAGGGGTCGTTGGCGTTGGTCCGGTACGCCTTCGACACCGTCGGGGTGCGGCGGGTCTGGGCCGAGACGATGGCGGTCAACGAACGCTCGCGGCGGGTGATGGTCAAGGCGGGTCTGCGTCATGTGCGGACCGTCCACCTGCAGTGGGACGACCCGATTCCGGGCACCGAGCATGGCGAGGTGGAGTACGAGTTGCGGGCCGAGGATCGGGTGGCCGCTGCTCAGGAGCGGCCGGCGGCCCGGCGGGCGCGGTAGGCGGTCACCGCGGCGCGGTTGCCGCAGCCGGCCTCGCAGAACCGCCGCGACCGGTTGCGGGACAGGTCGACGACGACGTTGTCGCAGTCCGGGTACTCGCAGATCCGCAGTCGGCGCAGCTCACCCATCCGGACCAGGTCCGCGACCGCCATCGCCGCCTCCACCGCTATCCGGGTGGCCAGCGGCGCGTCGCGGGGCACGGCGTGCAGGTGGTACGGCTCGTCGTCGTGCTCGATGAGCTGCGGCAGCGCCCGGTGTTCCTGCAGCAGGCCGTTCACGATGGCGACGACCTCGGGTGGCTCGGCGTGCCAGATGCGGCGCAGCCCGGGCCGTAGCCGCTGGACGGCGCGGAGCTCCGCGTCGGTGCGGTCGTGCCGCCCGCTGTAGGAGTGGCGGACGAAGAACGCGTCAAGCGCGGCAACGTCCGGCAGCAGTTCGCCGTCCCGGCCTGCCGTGTTGACAACTGCGGCGGCAGCGACCAGGGAACACTCGGTGTCATGAGCAAACAGCATCTTGATTCCTGTCATGGCTTCCGCGTAGCGTCATCAGCATCAGAATAGTTTGCTCATGACATGGTGCCGACCCGAGGAGCGCAATGCACTCACGACCTGCCGCCGGCGCCGCGCTGGCGTTGCTCTCCGCCGTCACCTTCGCGACCTCCGGCACCTTCGCGCGATCACTGATCGAGGCCGGCTGGTCCGCCGAGTCGGCAGTGATCGCCCGGGTCGGCATCGCCGCGCTGGTGCTGGCGATCCCCGCCCTGCTGTCGCTGCGGGGCAGGTGGACCGTGCTGCGGAGCAACGCCACCGCCATCGGGCTGTTCGGGCTGCTCGGGGTGGCGCTGGCCCAGGTCTGCTTCTTCAACGCCGTGCGCTACCTGCCGGTCGGTGTCGCGCTGCTGCTCGAATACCTGGGCATCATCCTGGTCGTCGGGTGGATGTGGCTGCGGCACGGCCAGCGGCCCCAACGGCTCACCGTGGCCGGGTCGGTAGCCGCCCTGGCCGGGCTGGTGTTCGTGCTCGACCTCGCCGGCACCGCCGACTTCCATCCGGTGGGTGTGCTCTGGGGTCTGGGCGCGGCATTCGGGCTGGCCGGGTACTTCGTGCTCGCCGGCCGGGTCGACCCTCGGCTGCCCTCGGTCGCCATGGCCAGCGGCGGAATGGCCGTCGGTGCCATCGTGCTGCTCCTCGTTGGACTCACCGGTCTGTTGCCGCTGCACGCCACCTTCGGCAAGGTCACCTTCGCCGGACAGCCCACCAGTTGGCTGCTGCCGATCGCCGGGCTCTCGCTGGTGGCCGCCGTCATCGCGTACCTGGCCGGCATCGCCGCCACCCGGATCCTCGGCCCCCGGCTGTCGTCGTTCGTCGGGCTGACCGAGGTGCTCTTCGCGGTGCTGATCGCCTGGCTCTTCCTGAACGAGTTGCCCACGGGTTGGCAGCTCTTCGGCGGCACGTTGATCGTCGCCGGGGTCATGATGGTCCGACTCGACGAACTGCGCGGGACCCCGTCGGCGCCCGCGACCGCCGCACCCGAGCCCGAGCTCACGCTCGACGCTCGCTAGGCGTGCGGGATGATCGCGCCCGATGTGGTGCTGCCGGTTGCCGGTGAGACAGTTGGCGTCGTGCTGACCGCCGTGGTGTTCGACGCCGACGAAACCCTGCTGGACCTGCGCCCGGCGGTGACCGGCGGGCTGATGGCCGTACTCGACGAGATGCGCCGACGCACCCCGGCGGCGGCCGAGGTGACCCTCGCCGAACTGGAATCGGACTGGGGTGCGGTCTTCGGTGAGCTGGCGGCCGCCCCGGTGACGGAGATCCGGCGCGCCGCACTGGCCCGGTCGCTGGCCCGCGCCGGGTTGGGCGACCACCTGGACGAGTTCGCGGCCCTCTTCTTCGCCCGCCGGTTCGCCCTCACCCGGCCGTTTCCGGACGTGCCGCCGACGCTCGCCGTGCTTCGCGACAGCTACACGCTGGGCTTCGCCACCAACGGCAACAGCCGGGCCGAACGGTGCGGGCTTCCCGGCGAGTTCGCCTTCGAGGTGTACGCGCACGAGAACGGCCTGCCCAAGAAGCCCGACCCGGAGTTCTTCGCCGCGGTGGTCGCGGCGGCGGGGGTGCCGCCCGGGCAGATCGTGTACGTCGGTGACTCCTGGGAGCACGACGTGGTGGCACCCCGGCGAGCCGGTCTGCGATCGGTGTGGCTGAACCGGGCCGGCCTGCCCCGCCCACGCGGAGTCGTACCCGACGCCGAGGTGTCCACCGTGGCGGATCTGCCATCGGTGCTGGCAGATCTTCTGCCGCGCGCGGATTCGGGCGGATGAAGCAGAGATTCGCCGCCATAACGGGCGTTCAGCTGGCGTAAAGCTGCCGGGTGTTGTGTGATGGCTGCCACGTCCCTCAACGAGAGGATCCGATGTGGTGAGCAAGCGCTTCACCGCCGGTGCTGTCGCTGGCGCGGCAGTGTTGGCATTGACGGCTGCGGGGCTGGGTGTGCCGGCCAGCGCCGCACCGAGCACCTCCCGCACCTTCACCGTCGTCGCCGAGGACGGTGTCGCCGCCGACACGGCGGTAGCCGCGATCCGGGCGGCCGGCGGCACTGTCGTGTCCCGGTCCGACGAGGTCGGCATGTACCAGGTCACCAGCGACCGGGCCGACTTCGCGGCCAAGGCGACAGCCGCTCCGACGCTGATCGGCGCCGCCGAACAGAAGGCCATCGGCCGCAAGCCCAAGCTGGACCGGGTCGAGCAGGAGCACCTGACGGCAGCCAAGGGCGCTGCTGGTGCGGCCGCTCGCAAGGGCGCCAAGCTCGACCCGCTCGACGACAAGCTCTGGGGTCTGGAGATGCTCCGGGCCGACAAGGCCCGCAAGATCGAGCCCGGCGACCGTCGGGTGACCGTCGGCGTGCTCGACACCGGCGTCGACGCCAGCAACCCGGACATCGCGCCGAACTTCAACTGGGCGCTGTCGCGTAACTTCGCACCCGACCTGATCGACGTGGACGGCCCCTGCGAGGTGCCCAGCTGCCTCGACCCGGTGGGCACCGACGACGGCGGACACGGAACCCACGTGGCCGGCACCATCGGAGCCGCAGCCAACGGGTTCGGCCTCTCCGGTGTCGCCCCGAACGTCTCGCTCGTCGAACTCAAGGGTGGCCAGGACTCCGGCTACTTCTTCCTCGAGCCGGTGGTCAACGCCCTGCTGCACGCCGGCCGGTCCGGGATCGACGTGGTCAACATGTCGTTCTACGTCGACCCGTGGCTCTACAACTGCACCGCCAACCCCGCCGACTCGCCCGAGGACCAGGCGGAGCAGCGCGCCATCATCACGGCGATGAAGCGGGCGTTGACCTTCGCCCACAACAAGGGCGTCACCCTCGTCGCCGCGCTCGGCAACGAGAACGACGACCTGGGCGCACCCCGCACCGACGTCACCAGCCCGGACTACGGCGCCGACCCGTACCCCCGGCCGATCGACAACGAGAGCTGCTGGAACCTGCCCACCGAAGGCCCGAACGTCATAGCGGTGTCGTCGGTCGGGCCGTCCGGCAAGAAGTCGGACTTCTCCAACTACGGCACCGAGCAGATCTCGGTGGCCGCCCCCGGCGGCTGGTTCCGCGACGGCTTCGGCACCGACACGTTCCGGACCGACGCCAACATGATCCTCTCCACGTACCCGAAGCACATGCTTCAGGAGGAGGGCTCGGTCGACGCCGACGGCAACATCGTCGCCGGTTTCGAGGAGTCGGTCTTCAAGCAGTGCAAGGCCAACGGCGAGTGCGGCTACTACACCTACCTCCAGGGCACCTCGATGGCGTCCCCGCACGCCGCCGGTGTCGCCGCGCTGATCGTCAGCCGGTACGGCAAGGCCCAGGGCCGGTCCGGCTTCGGCATGTCGCCGGACCTGGTCGAGCAGCACCTGTACCGCACGGCCGCCGAGCACGCCTGCCCGGAGCCGCGGTTGCAGCAGTACCGCAACGAGGGCCGCGACGAGACCTACGACGCGTACTGCGCCGGTGGGGTCAACTTCAACGGCTTCTACGGCTACGGGATCGTCGACGCCTACGCGGCGGTGAACACCCCGCTCAAGCCGAACGCCCGCCCGTAACGCACCACCGTCAGGGCCCGGTCGACACCTGTCGACCGGGCCCTGCCCGCATCCCGGCCAGGTCCGGTGCGGTGTGGGCTTGGGCCGCGTGTGCTCGGGCCCGGTCCGGTGCGGTGCGGGCTCGGTGGTCACCGTCGCCAACCTCGGCCGGCCAGCGCGGCACGTACCTCGTGGAGCACTGCCGGAAACTCGCCGTGCAGCCGTCGACTCGTCACGTGCAGCACCAACCAGCCCGCGCCGACCAGCAGGTTCAGCCTGCGGCGGTCGCGGTGCAGCTGATCTGCGTCGGAGTGCCACTGTCCGTCGTACTCGACCGCCACCCGGTATCGCGGCCACGCCAGGTCGGGGTGCAGGACCACGCCGTTGGGCAGGCGTACCGGATGTTGGGCGATGGGGCGCGGGAGCCCGCCGAGTACGAGACGCAGGCGCAGATGTGATTCAGGCGGGGACTGGGCTGCGCCGTCGGTCAGGTCGAAGAGCCATTTCGCTCGCTGCCCACCCGGTCGGTCGGCATTACGATCGGCAATGGCAGCCAGCGTGTTGCGATCGGTCAACCCCTGACCGAGCAGCGAGTCGACGATGGCGACAGCGCGGAGCGGGTCGACCCAGACGGCCGTTTCCCAGGCCGCCCGCTCGGGGGTCGAACGGGGGATCGCGCCACCAGAGTCACAGCTGAGCCCTGGGACGAGGGTCGTCATGTCACCAGATCTGGTCATCGTGCCGCCTGAACCGGTTGTCAGGTCGCCCGATCGGCTCGACGCCAGGCCGCCGGGCCTGGTCATCATGCCGTTCGGTGGTCGGCCTGCGGCAGGTGGACGCCCCGGGCCTGTCGTACCCCGTGGGGTGGGTGGACGGCGGGAGGCCGGCGAGGCTCCGGCTTGTTCCGGCGGTGCGGTGCCGAGCAGCGGAGTGATGGCGTTGACGTGCACCCGCAGGCCGCGTTGCGGGCCGATTCGAAGCGACCGGGGCACGAGGACGTGCACGTCGTCGGTGAAGGTGGCGGCGTGTTCGACACCGAGCAGGTACGCGGCTGACGGACCTCCGACCGTCACGTCGGGCGGAAGTCGGAGGAGCGCTGCGCGGCAGGCCAGAGCGTGGTCCCGGTCGAGCCGTGCGTCGGCGTAGATGTCGTGGCGCAGCCGCACCCAGGCTGCGCTGCGCAGTTGGTGCTCGGTGAGCAGGCCTTCCCGGACAGCGTCGGAGCCGCGGAAGATCTGCCAGGTCAGGGCATCAGGGCGGTGCGGACATGGCGGCATGCGAAGCAGCCTGCCGACCGCCGACCAACCGCCGAAACCCCTGTGGACAACTCGACCCGGCACGCCCGTACGACCCTGTGGACGACCGGGATTCGGCACGTGGATCGTGGTATGGCCCGTCCCCCCATCGCCGCCGTCCGAGGCCGGTCAGCGGACGCGCCTGGACGGCGATCCACTCGCGTTTTTGAAAGTCGGGCCATCATCGGCGCTGCGATGCCGCGATATCAGTGAACCCGAGTTGATCAAGGCGGGCGAGCGGGGCAGGAGGGCTGGTCCCTGGGTCAACTGAGGGCGGTGGCGATGGCTGTGGCGGCGGCCTGCACCTGGGTGCCGATCGTGTCGACGTCCAGCGGGGCGAGTGCGACCACGCCGACGCTGGCCTCCAGGCCGGGCACACCGAGCACCGGCGCGGCCACCCCGTACGCGCCGGCCTGCAGCTCCCCGCTGCTGCTCACTGGTGCCGCCACCCCGGCCCGGCCGGCCAGGATGGCTCGGCCCGCCGCACCCCGGTCCAGCGGGTGTCGTGCCCCGGCCCGGTAGGCGACGTGGAACGACGTCCAGGTTGGCTCGACCACGGCCAGGGCGACGCCCTCGCCAGCCTCGACGACGGTCAGATGTGCGGTGGCGCCGGCCTGCTCGGCGAGACGGCGTAGCGCGGGCAGGGCACCCTCGGCGAGCAGCGGCTGGGCGCGTCGGGCCAGGTGCAGCAGTCCGGCACCGAGGCGGAGCCGGCCGTCGCCGTCGCGGCGGAGCATGCCGTGCCCGGTGAGCGGACCGACCAGCCGGTAGACGGCGGCCCGGCCGATGCCGAGCCGGTTGGCGGCCTCGGTGACGGTCAGGCCGCCCGAGGCGTCGGCAACCAGGTGCAGCAGCCGCAACCCCCGGTCGAGGGTCTGCGACATCTCCCCGACACGTCCCGCGACGGCATCGACAAGCCCGGCCGCGTCAGCCTGCCCGACCGCGCCCGCCGGTCCGGCGGCGTCGGTAGGTCCCGGCGCGGGGACGATGGGGGCGTCGGGGTGGGCCGGAGTGTCACCGGAACGTGCTGTCGCGTCCACGCCTGGCAGCGTACGACCCGGCACCGGCAGATCCGGACAGGCACGGACAGCTACCCTGGTACGGTGACGCTACGCCTGTACGACACCGCCACCCGATCGGTGCGGGACTTCGTCCCGCGGGAAGCCGGCAAGGTGGGGGTCTACCTGTGTGGTCTCACCCTCCAGGCCCCGCCGCACATCGGTCACCTTCGCTCCGGCGTCAACTATGACGTGCTGCGTCGCTGGCTGTTGGCCGCCGGCTACCAGGTCACCTTCATTCGCAATCTGACCGACATCGACGACAAGCTCCTGGTCAAGGCGGGCGAGCAGGGTCGGCCGTTCTGGTCGATCGCGTACGCCAACGAGGTGCTCCTCGCCGAGTCGTACCGGGCGTTGAACGTGCTGCCGCCCACCTATGAGCCGCGGGCCACCGGGCACATCCCGGAGATGCACGAGCTGATCACCAAGTTGATCGCCGACGGGCACGCGTACCCGGCCACCGACGGTTCCGGCGATGTCTACTTCGACGTGGCGTCGTGGCCGACGTACGGGGCGCTGTCGGGTCAGTCGCCGGCCGCGATGCAGTCGGCCGGGGACGCCCCCGACCGCGGCAAGCGGGACCCGCGCGACTTCGCGCTCTGGAAGGGCGCCAAACCGGACGAGCCGGCGGACGCCTACTGGCCGTCGCCGTGGGGGCTCGGCCGCCCGGGTTGGCACATCGAGTGCTCGGCGATGTGCTGGCGCTATCTCGGCCCCGAGTTCGACATCCACGGCGGTGGGCTCGATCTGACGTTCCCGCACCACGAGAACGAGATCGCCCAGTCCAGGGCCGCCGGTCTGCCGTTCGCCCGCTACTGGGTGCACCACGGGCTGCTGAGCATCGGCGGGGCCAAGATGGGCAAGTCCGCCGGCAACGCGCTCGACCTGGCGTACGTGGCCTCACTCGGGGTGCGGCCGGTCGAGTTGCGGTACTACTACGCCGCCGCGCACTACCGCTCGGTGATCGACTACTCGGAGGACTCGCTCCGCGACGCCGCTACCGCGTACCGCCGGATCGAGGGTTTCGTGCAGCGGGCGGCCGAGCGGGTCGGCATCGAGCAGCCCGGTGAGCTGCCCGACGGCTTCGTCGCGGCGATGAACGACGATCTCAACACGTCCGCAGCGCTGGCCGTGTTGCAACAGCACATTCGGGACGGCAACACCGCGCTGAGCGTCGGCGACGATGTGACCGTCCGCACCACCCTGGCCGCGGTGCGGGCGATGCTGGATATCCTCGGGGTCGACCCCCTCAGCCCGGCCTGGACCGGCGGTGGCCGCACGGACGATCTACGTGCCGTGGTGGACTCCCTGATCGCGTTGGCCCTGGAGCAGCGCGCGCAGGCCCGGGGCCGCAAGGACTGGGCCGCCGCCGACGCGGTACGGGACCAGCTCAAGCTGGCCGGTGTGGTGGTCGAGGACACCCCCCAGGGCCCCCGTTGGACTATTGGAGAGCAGGACTGATGGCCGGCAACTCGCAGCGCCGTGGCCGGCGACTGACGTCGAAGGCAGGCGCCCCCAAGGGCACCGGCGGCAAGAACAAGGACTCGCTGGCCGGGCGGGGGCGCACCCTGCCCGCCGACGAGCGGCCGTGGCACAAGGGCTACTCGGGCACCGAGAAGCTGCCCCAGCGCACCGCCTGGAAGCAGGACAAGGAGCGCCGCGCGGCGGCCGAGGAGGGGCGCGCCCCCAAGATCGGTCAGCCGGGCAGCAAGGACACCACCTGGGGTCGGGGCGGCGGTCGGGGCGTACCGGGGGGTCGGGGTGCTGCCACCGGCGGCCGGGGTGCTGCCGGCGGGCGGGGCGGCAAGCCCACCACGCGGTCCGGTCCGCGGGTCGCGCCGGGGCGCAAGTCCAACCCGAGCAAGGACACGCCGGAGCTGCTGGTCGGGCGCAACCCGGTGCTTGAGGCGCTGCGCGCCCAGGTGCCGGCGACGGCGCTCTACACCGCCCAGGGCATCGACATGGACGACCGGATCAACGAGATCATCCGGACCGCCGCCGACCGGGGCATCGCCAACCTGGAGATCAGCCGGGCCGAGCTGGACCGGATGACCGGTGGTGTGCTGCACCAGGGCGTCGGGTTGCAGGTGCCGCCCTTCGCGTACCAGCCGTTCGAGGACATGGTCGCCGCAGCGCTGGAGCAGCAGGCTCCGCTGCTTGTCGCGCTGGACGGTGTCACCGACCCGCGCAACCTGGGTGCCGTGATCCGGTCGGCTGCCGCGTTCGGCGCGCAGGGTGTCTTCGTACCCGAGCGGCGGGCCGCCGGAATCACCGCGACCGCCTGGCGGACCAGTGCCGGCGCGGCCGCGCGGGTCCCCGTGGCGCAGGTGACCAACCTGACCCGGTCGCTGAAGGCGTGCCGGGACGCCGGCTTCATGGTGGTCGGCCTGGACGCCGACGGTGACACCGACCTGTACGACCTGGAGGCCGCCGTTGGTCCCCTCGTGGTCGTGGTGGGGTCCGAGGGACGTGGCCTGTCCCGGCTCGTCGGGGAGACCTGCGACCTGACCGTCAGCATTCCGATGATCTCCGAGGTGGAGTCGCTGAACGCCAGTGTGGCCGCCGCGGTCGCCCTGGCCGAGGTCGCCCGCCGGCGCTCGGTCGAGCTGTAACGACGTAACACGAGGCCCCTTCCCGCCGGTGCGGGAGGGGGCCTCGTCGTCAGATCTGGTGGGTCCAGGCGACGAAGAGCAGCGCACCGGCCAGCGCCATCAGCAGGGTGGTCGGGAGCAGCCAGAGCGGGCTCCGCTCCCCGTCGAGACGGCGGGTCAGCCGCTGGTGCACGGCGGCGATCCCCATCAACGCGGCCAGCCCGGCGGCAGACAGCGGCAGGCCGACGAGGAAGTGCGCAAGCCACGCGCCGGCCCGGCTCGGGCCACCCCAGGAATTGTCGTACGGGCCGCTGTCGACGATGCCGTACAGCACACCGCGCAGCACCATCAGCAGTTCGACGCCGAGCGGCAACAGTGCCACGAAGCCGAGCAGCAGGCTGAGCAGACCGTGACCGAGCACCGCGACCGGGCCGGGTCGCCGGTCGGGCGCGGCGGTCGGGGGCGCGCCGAGCAGCCCGGTACGCAGAGCCCGCCACCGCGCGGCGGCGGCACCGGCCTTACCCCACGGCACGGTCGCCAACGCGAGCAGGGCGACCGGCACCAGCGTCGCGCAGTACGCGAGGCTGCGGCCGGCCAACCGCACCAGCTGGTACGACCGGGAACGGTTTGTCAGGTGCGCGGTGGCGGCCACGGTGCCTCCTCGGGTGGGTGTGCCGCGAGGCTATGGGCGCGGCCCGCCCTGCCGACTCACCCCAGGGAGCCACATCCGCGCTGGCTCCGTGGGGGGAGCAGCCACCGCCGGTACGACGACAGGGGCGGCCCGCCGAAGCGGACCGCCCCTGTCGTTGTGGCGTTACGTCAGATCCGGCTGCCGGTGGCGGCGTGGAAGACGTGGCTGCGGCCGGTACGCGGCTTGACGAAGACGGTGTCACCCATGTTCGGCATGCTGCGCCGGTCGGTGCGGACGACGAAGCGCTCCGAGCTGCCACCGAGCGCGGCGTGGCCGTAGACGTTGGCGTCCGAGCCGAGGTCCTCGACCAGCTCGACCACGACCGGCATGCCACCCTCGGTCGGGCTGACCAGGTCGCAGTCCTCCGGGCGGAAGCCCACAGTCACCTTGCCGTTGCCACCCTCGGCGCGGGCCGCCGCGACCTGCTCCCGGGTCAGCGGGATGTTCAGCTCGGCGAACTCGGCGCCCTGCTCGTTGAGCGAGACAGTCTTGATGTTCATGGCCGGGGACCCCATGAAGCCGGCGACGAACACGTTCGCCGGGGTGTCGTAGAGCGCGCGGGGGGTGTCGACCTGCTGGAGGACACCATCGAGCAGCACGGCGACGCGGTGACCCATGGTCATGGCCTCGACCTGGTCGTGCGTGACGTAGACGGTGGTGACGCCCAGCTTGGCCTGCAGCGACGCGATCTGGGTACGGGTCTGCACCCGCAGCTTGGCGTCGAGGTTCGACAGCGGCTCGTCCATGAGGAAGACCTGCGGCTCGCGGACGATCGCCCGGCCCATCGCGACCCGCTGACGCTGACCACCGGAGAGCGCCTTCGGCTTACGGCTGAGGTACTCCTCCAGCTGGAGCAGCCCGGCCGCTTCCTTGACCCGCCGGTCGATCTCCGACTTGGAGGTCTTACGCAGCTTGAGGGCGAACGCCATGTTCTCGTACACCGTCATGTGCGGGTAGAGGGCGTAGTTCTGGAAGACCATCGCGATGTCGCGGGCCTTCGGGGGGAGGTGGGTGACGTCGCGCTGGTCGATGTAGATCGAGCCCGCGTCCACGTCCTCCAGGCCGGCGAGCATCCGCAGGCTCGTGGACTTGCCGCAACCGGAGGGGCCGACCAGGACGAGGAACTCGCCGTCGCCGATCTCGAGGTTGAGCTCGTTGACGGCGGGACGCTCCTGGCCCGGGTATACCCGGGACGCCTTGGAGTAGGTGACCGTAGCCATGGTGAAGCGCTTCCTTTCACCGGCAGGAACGTGCCGGACGATCCGAGTGAAGGAGCAACCGGCGCGTATCCGTGCCGGTCAGCGGACGGCGGCGTGGGCGCGAGGGCGCCCGGCTGTCGTCCGTGTCAGTGAACCGTAAACGGGTTTGCTCCTGCTGCCAAGGCGAGGCAGCGCCTGACCTGACCCACGGCCTACACATTCCGGGCACTCGGGCACGGTCAGCCATCAATCGACGCCGTCAGCAACCCGTACGCGTCGGGTTGTTGACGTTTCCAAAGCTCGGGGGGCCTCGCGAGAGGGATATCCGGATGTCACTCGCTATGCTGACCTCGACGCACGCGCCCCTGTAGCTCAGCTGGCCAGAGCACTCGCCTTGTAAGCGAGATGTCGCCGGTTCGATCCCGGCCGGGGGCTCCAATTGCACAAGGCGTTTCCACCGACTCGGCGACGAGTCGACCGTTGACAGCAACGGCACTCGCGAGGACTTCCCGCCGAGTGCCCGACACCTCGCGTCGAGGTTGGCGTGAGCCTGCACCACAAGCAAGGTGGTCAGCGGCAGAGGACGCGCCGGCGGTGACGCAACACACTCCGCGTAGTCTCGGCGCGTGCTCGATGCATGGGGGCTGACTCTTACCACGGACATCGCGCGGCAGGTAAGGCATTGGCGGGCCGAAGGTTACACCTGGCGTGCCATCGCTGCGGGCGCCGACGACGCGTGGGGCACCGACTCGCGCGGCAACCAACTTTTCGGGCAGGACCTGTGCCTGGAGAGTGCGCGGCTGCTCGGCGAGGATCCGAACGCCGAGCCCTGGAACTGAACCGGTGGCGCAGCCGGCCGAAGCTGAGCGACGTGTCGCCCGCCGGCGCGACGGATAGCCTGGGGCCCTGGCAGCGGAAACGGAACGGGACGGGGGCCGATGAGCCGCGCGGTGGAGGAGTCGAACCGGGCGATGCTGCGTGCCCGGGACGCGATGGACCGGGCGTACGCCGAGCCGCTTGACATCCCCGCGCTGGCCCGGATCGCGCTCGTCTCCGAGGCGCACTTCATCCGCACCTTCCGGGCCACGTTCGGGGAGACCCCGCACCGTTACCTGCAACGCCGTCGGGTGGAGCGGGCGATGACCCTGCTGGTGGAGACCGGGCGGGACGTGACGGACATCTGCTACGCCGTCGGCTTCAGCAGCCTGGGTACGTTCAGTCGGACGTTCCGCCAGATCGTCGGCGAGTCGCCCTCGGATTTCCGGCGGCAGCGCGTCGCGCCGGTGAACGTGCCGTCGTGCTTCACCAAGGCCTGGACCCGACCCAGCAGTTTTGGATAAGCAGCAGGTCACAGTCCACCTCTACGGTTGTCGGTATGACGATGAACGCGATCAGCCGCTCCCAGATCTACGTCCTCGACCAGGACGAGGCGCTCGATTTCTACGTGAACAAGCTCGGCATGGAGGTCAACACCGACCAGGATCTCGGCTTCATGCGGTGGCTGACGGTCAACCTGCCCGGCGACCCGGAGCGGGAGATCCTGCTGGAGAAGCCGGGCGCACCGGCGCTCGACCCGGCCACCGCCGAGCAGGTCCGTGAGCTGCTCACCAAGGGCGCCCTGGGTGGCTACCTCTTCATGACGACCGACGACGCCCACAAGACGCACGAGGAGTTGGTGGCGAAGGGCGTCGAGATCACCGACGAGCCGACCGAGCGCCCGTACGGCATCGACTTCGGCATCCGGGACCCGTTCGGCAACAAGATCCGCATCGGCCAGATGTTCCCGCGGGCGTAGGGGGCGGGCGATGACCCAGGCTGTGTCTATTCCCCTGGTCCGGGCGGCGGCTGTCGGCCGGGACCGGGCACCGCTGATCGGCGGGGTCGACTGAGCTGACGTGTACGGGACCGGGAGGCAGGGGGTCGCGACCATGCCTCCCGGCGTGTTGAGGTGTCTGCCATGGTGACCCGACTGCTGTATCTGACCCGACACGCCGAGCAGGACCTGAGCGAGCTGAACGGCTCAACCGCCGAGGAGCCCGACACCGGCCTGTCCGAGCGCGGCCGGCAGCAGGCCATCCTGCTCGGTGAGCGCCTGCGCGGCCGCCGTTTCGCCGCCGTGCATCACGGGCCGCTGCGCCGGGCCGCGCAGACCGCCGAGCTGATCGCCAAGTCGCTGCCCGAGGTTCCGGTGTACGAGACGGAGCTGGCGGGAGACCACCTTCCACACGACACCGACCCGACCGATCTGCCGCCCGCGTACGCGAAATTCCTGGCCCGGTTCTCGGCGGCCCAGCGGGTCGACGGGCCGCAGGTGACAGCGGCGGCCGTGCGGCGCTTCGCCGGTCCGGCCACCGAGGCGACAGCCGGTGACGAGCCGGTCCGCGAGCTGGTCGTGACGCACACCTTCCTGATCGGCTGGCTGGTGCGGCACGCCCTCGACGCGCCGGAGCAGCGGTGGCTGGGCTTGAACTCGCACAACGCGGGCTTGACCGTGATCCGCTACAGCCCCTCCGGCCCGCCGAACCTGATCGCCGTCAACGACGTCGCCCACCTCCCGGCGGAGTTGCGGGGCACCGGCCTGCCCCCGGACTACCTGGTCTAGGCGCCGGTTGCCCGCAGCAGCAGCTTGACCAGGGCCTGCGTGGCCGGCGGCGGGGGCGACTCGGTGGGACAGTCGACGTAGCCGGATTCGATCGCGCCGACGGTGACCCGGTAGTGGAACACGTCCGCACAGCCGGTCGGGCTGCTCGTCTGCCGTGCCTCGGCGGCGAGCCGGGGGTCGGCGGCCAGAGCCGTCAGGCTGCCCAGATCGGCGGGGCTGAGCCGACCGGTACGCCGGCTGCCTGCCCGGTCCACAGCGCTCCACCGACCGTCCGGCTCGACGGTCACGACGTCGCCACGGCCCGCGAAGCCGCCCGAACTCCGCAGCGTCACCTGGGAGGCTGCGGCACTCGCGGCCGTGGGGGTGGAGCCGGGCGTTGAGGTGCCGGCGGTCGGGACGGTGGCCGTCGGGGCGGGGGTGTTCGGAGGAGGATCTCCGGCGGTGCCGGGCAGGTCGGTGCTGGTGCAGCCGGCCAGCAGGCCGACCAGTAGCGCGGCGGTGACGCCGGTTGTC
Source organism: Micromonospora sp. NPDC049044 (assembly GCF_040649215.1). Taxonomy (NCBI): domain Bacteria; kingdom Bacillati; phylum Actinomycetota; class Actinomycetes; order Micromonosporales; family Micromonosporaceae; genus Micromonospora; species Micromonospora sp. NPDC049044. Next base: position 51,509 of record NZ_JBEZFA010000020.1, read on the forward strand.
GAGGCGCGTCTCATCCACGTGAGACGCGTGATTCGAAGCATTGGTTCCCTTGTCAAGGGCCTCATCCGAACGGCCATTGTCGATGTCTGGGAGGCGATCGGGTCTTCCCCTCTGGTGCAGACATCGCTATATGTACATGCGTGGCTACCCCCGCCACACTCTTCTCCTTCCAGGAGGGCACGTGAAACGACCCCTTGCCGCCGTCAGCGCAGTGCTGCTCACCAGCGGCCTGCTGACCTGCGTCGTCACCGCGGCGCACGCGGCTCCGCCCACCTCTCCCGCGCCGGACGCCTCCGCCGCGGCCCGAGCGGCCACCGTCCTGCGGACGAACCCCGGAGCCGTCCAGGGTTCGAGCGCCGAGTCCTACCAGGTGCGCAGCACCAAGGTAGACCCCAGCGGCGCGGCCCACACCCGCTATACCAGGACCTACCAGGGGCTTCGGGTGTACGGCGGTGACTTCGTCATCCACACCGCGCCGAACGGCACCTACGCCGGCAGTTCGGTAGCACTCGCCGCGCCACTGACCCTCCCCACCACGGCCCGGATCACCGCGGACGCGGCGAAGAAGACGGCCCGCGCCGGGTTCAGTGGCAAGGCCGAGACCGTGGGCGCTCCGGAACTGTTCGTCGACGCCAGCTCCGGCAAGGGCCGGCTGGCCTGGGAGACGGTGGTCAGCGGATGGCAGCCGGACGGGCAGACGCCGTCGCGGCTGCACGTGATCACCGACGCCACCTCCGGCGCGACAGTCGGGTCGTTCGACGAGATCGAGTCGGTCACCGGCAGCGGCCAGGGCATCTACACCGGCTCGGTGAGCATCGACACGACGCTCTCCGGCAGCGCGTACCAGATGATCGACCCGGTGCGCGGCAACGGCCGCACCTGCGACATGAACAACGGCACCTCCACCTGCACCACCTTCACCGACGCCGACAACGCGTGGGGCACCGGCGCCAACTCCAACCGGCAGTCGGCAGCGGTGGACGCGCACTTCGGCGCAGCGAAGACTTTCGACTACTTCAAGAACGTGCACGGCCGCAACGGCATCTTCGGTAACGGCAGCGGTGTACCCAGCCGCGTGCACTACGGCAACAACTACGTCAACGCGTTCTGGGACGGCGCCCAGATGACCTACGGTGACGGCTCCAGCAACTCCCGCCCCCTCGTCTCGCTGGACGTGGCCGGGCACGAGATGAGCCACGGCGTCACCGAGGCGCTGTCCGGCCTGGTCTACTCCGGTGAGGCCGGTGGCCTCAACGAGTCCACCAGTGACATCTTCGGCAACATGATGGAGTTCTACGCCGCCGCGCCGAGCGACCCGGGCGACTACCAGGTCGGCGAGAAGATCAACATCAACGGCAACGGCACTCCGCTGCGCTACATGTACAACCCGTCGCTGGACGGCTCGTCCGACAGTTGCTGGTCCACCAGCACCAAGAACAAGGACGTGCACTACTCCTCCGGCGTCGGCAACCACTTCTTCTTCAACCTCGCCGAGGGCACCGGCGCCACCTCGTACGGCACCTCACCGGTCTGCGGTTCCGCTCCGGCGGTCACCGGCATCGGCCGCGCCAAGGCCGAGAAGATCTGGTACCGAGCCCTGGACGTCTACTTCACCTCCAACACGTCGTACGTCAACACCAGCAACCCGGCGAACACCGCCCGCGCCTACAGCCTGCGGGCCGCCACCGACCTGTACGGCAGCTGCTCCACCGAGTACAAGGCCGTGCAGGCCGCCTGGACGGCCGTGAACGTGGCCGGTAACGACACACCCTGCTCCACCGGCAACGACTTCTCCGTGTCGCTGTCGCCGACCGCCGGCTCGGTGAACCCGGGCAGCGCGGCCTCCACCACCGTGTCGACCGCCACCACCAGCGGTACGGCGCAGACCGTGACGTTCTCCGCGTCCGGCCTGCCCAGCGGGGCGAACGCCGCGTTCAGCCCCGCCTCGGTGACCTCGGGCGGCTCGTCCACCCTCACCATCAGCACCTCGGCGAGCACCCCGCCCGGCACCTACTCGGTCACCGTGAACGGCGCGGGGTCGGTCACCCGCAGCGCCACCTACACGCTTACCGTGAACGGCACCGGGGGCGGCTGCACCTCGTCGGGGCAGAAGCTGGCCAACCCGGGCTTCGAGTCCGGCGCGACCGGCTGGACGGCCAGCTCCGGCGTCATCACCAGCTCCAGCGGCCAGGCCGCCCGCACCGGGTCGTACAAGGCGTGGCTGAACGGCTACGGCAGCAGCCACACCGACACGCTCGCCCAGTCGGTGGCCCTCCCGACGGGCTGCTCGTCGTACACGGTCAGTTTCTGGCTGCACATCGACTCGGCCGAGACCACCACCAGCGTCGCGTACGACAAGCTCACCGTGCAGGTGCTGAACTCGAGCGGAAGCGTTCTGGCCACGCTGGCGACCTACTCGAACCTGAACAAGGCCACCGGCTACAGCCAGAAGTCCTTCTCCCTGGCGGCGTACGCCGGCCAGACCGTCAGCCTGAAGTTCACCGGCACCGAGGACTCCTCGTTGCAGACGTCCTTCGTGGTCGACGACACCGCGCTGACCGTCTCCTGACCTGAGCGCGGGCCCAGCGACCGCCCCTCGGGGTGGCCGCTGGGCCCGCGCCGTTATGGTCGCCGTATGTCGGATGCCGAGTTGACAGTCGAGGTGACCGGACCGGTCGCGACGATGGTGATCCACAACCCGGCCCGGCGCAACGCGATGACCGCCGTCATGTGGCGTCAGCTCCCCGAACTGCTCGACCGGCTGGAGCCCGACCCCGACGTACGGGCGTTGGTGCTCACCGGCGCGGGCGACGCCTTCTGCGCTGGTGCGGACCTGGGTGATCTGAGCGAGCTGCTGGACGCCGGTGACGCCAGCATCGCGGTGGCCGCCGAGGAGCGGCTGGCCCGCTTCGCCAAGCCGACCATCGCTGCCATCCGGGGTGCCTGCGTCGGCGGTGGCGCCCAGCTCGTGGTCGCCTGCGACCTGCGGATCGCGGCGCAGGACGCCCGTTTCGGGGTGCCGCCGGCCCGGCTGGGACTGGTCTATCCGGCACCGGCGACCCGCCGCCTGGCCCGGCTGGTCGGCCCGTCCGCGGCCAAGCATCTGCTGTTCACCGCCGAATTGATCGACGCCGAGCGGGCGCTGCGGGTCGGCCTGGTCGACGAGGTGCTGCCGTCGGACCGGCTCGCCGCGCGGGTGGACGAGCTGACGGCGACGATCGCCACACGGTCGGCGCTGAGCACCGCCGCCGCGAAGGAGATCATCGACGACCGGGCCGGACCGGCCCGGATCGCCTGGTGGCATCGGAAGGTGCAGACCACCGGCGAGGCCAGGGAGGGGGTGGCGGCGGTCACCGAGCGCCGGCTGCCCCGCTTCGCCTGGCGGCCGCGTACCGACGACTGAGCCGTAGCTCGGTCCCACTCATCGCGACACCTCGATCCGGGGTGGCCTGCTGCCGGCCGGTACGGCAGGCTGTCCGTTGTGCAGCGTGATCAGTTGCTTGCGGGCCGCTACCGGCTCCTTGAGCGTCTCGGCAGTGGCGGCATGTCGGCGGTGCACCGGGCGTATGACGAGGTGCTCGAACGGGACGTCGCGGTGAAGGTGCTCGTCGCCTCGGAGGCCAACGCTCGACAGCGGATCCGGGCCGAGGCCAAGGCGGCGGCCCGGCTGTCGCACCCGCACGTCACAAACGTGTACGACTACGGCGAGTCGCCGGTTGACGGTTCGCCGGTCCCGTTCGTGGTGATGGAGTTGCTGAGCGGTGCCACCCTCGAACAACGGTTGGCGGCCGGGCCGTTGCCGCCGCGTGCCGGCCTGCGGGTCTGCGCCGAGGTGGCCTCCGCGCTGGCGGCCGCGCACGCTCAGGAGTTGGTGCATCGCGACATCAAACCGAGCAACGTGATGCTCACCCCGACCGGCGCGAAGGTGCTCGACTTCGGCATCGCGGCCGTCGCCGGTGCGTCCGAGATCGACTTCGAGGGACGGCTGCTGGGCACGCCCGCCTACCTCGCCCCGGAGCGACTGGCGGCCGGCGAGGTGTTGCCGGCCTGCGACGTGTACGCCCTGGGTCTTCTGCTGCACCGGGTGCTCACCGGCCGGCTGCCGTGGCCGGCCGGGGCGCAGGCCGGGATGCTCCGGGGGGAGACGCACGTCGAGCCGGACCCGCTGCCGGAGATCGACGGCGTGTCGCCCGAGATTCGCCGGCTTTACCGCTGGTGCGTGGCCCGCGATCCCGCCGACCGGCCGCCGGCGGCCGAGGTGGCCCGCATCCTGCTCGTCGCCATGAATGCGGTCACGCCCGATGTGGCTGCCGTCAGCGAGCCCTCCGACACCACGACCGACACCCCGACCGTCGTTGCGGCGGGCAGCACAGTGGTCACCTGGCGCCGCGCGTGGCGTTGGCGTCGGGCCGTCCTGGTGGTCGGCGGCATGGCGCTCGCCGCGATCATGCTTGCCGGGTCGCTCGGCGACTTCGCCAATCGTCGGCCGGGGCTTGCCGCCCCTTCGACCGGCAAGAGTCCGGGCACCACGGCGGTGGCGATGCCGCGTACCGAGGAGCCGACCGACCCGGACGACCCTGTCGACATCGGAGTGTCCGACGCACCAGCGCCCCGGCGCACCGCACCCGCTGCCCGGACCGGCCCCCCGATGGTGGTCCCCGGCCCGACCGCCACCGCCCCCGACCTGGACCCGACCGCGCCCTCGCCCTCGACCGCGCCCTCGACCACGCCCGCACCGACGCCCACCCTTGCCAGGGGCGTAGCCGTTCGGGCGCGCGGCGGGACGGTCACCGTCGGCTGCGTGGGGAAGTCCGTCGAGGTGCTCGCGGTGACGCTCGCTGACGGTTTTCGGGCAGTGGCGTACGACCCGGGCCCGGCATCGCAGGTCCGGGTCGTGTTGACCTCCACCGACCACCGCAGCGAGATTCGGGCGCGCTGCCCCAACGGCCGCCCGGACCCGAAGGTGCAGGAACGCGCGCTCTGACCGGGGGCCGACGGGTGCCGCGTCGGAACGCGGCCCCCCGTTCCCGTCGGCCGGTCCGTCACCTCACCCGGCGAGCGCCGCCCAGCCCGGCTGCACCGGCTCCCGACGCAACGGCATGCCCGCCTCCGCCGGCGTCCGGTCCCCCTTGCGCTGGTTGCAGCCGGAGCAGGCGGCGGTGGTGTTCCGCCAGGTGTTCCGGCCGCCGCGCGAACGGGGCAGGATGTGGTCGATGGTGGTGGCCGGCCCCCCGCAGTACGCGCAGCAGCGGTCGTCGCGGCGCAGCACCCCGGCCCGGGACCAGGCCGGCCCGGCACTGAACCTCCACCTGGTGACCACGTAGCGGACCAGCCGCACCACCCGGGGCATCGGGAAGACGCCGATCACCTGGTCCGGCTCGGCCTCGTGGATTTCGGCGACCCGGCGGCAGAGCATCCGGACGGCATGGTGAACGGTGACCCGGTGCAGCGGGCCGAGGTCGGCGTTGATGACGAGGACGGCGTCCACCGGGACTCCTTTCGCGATGGTGCCGGACAGCGAAGAGCCGCCCGGTCCGGCTGGTGGACGGGGCGGCTCGACGCGTACGGGACGCGTCAGTCGGGCCGACCCGCCCGGGGACCTTCCGCTCGGCAACCGTCGACGGGCAGCGTCGACGGCACGGTGGTGACGTGCGACATCGTCATGCTTCGCTCCCGTGGCGGTGGTTGACCTTGCGCGATCACGGTAGGTCGGGGCGGGAGAGACTGGCAACGCATTTCGATCGGCTGCCCGGCTTCTCCGGGCGGCGTGGACGGCGGGTGCGGGGTGCGACGACCGCCGTGCGCCGGGCGGCGGTAAGCGGCCGGTTCAGCCGCAGGGCCATGCGTGCGGTGAGTTCACCGTCCAGCAGGGGCCGGTTGACCTCGCCGGCGACCGCAAGTGCCGGCCCGGAGACCGATCGCCAGATCGCGGCAAGTCCGGCACCGAGACCGACCAGGGCGACGGTGGCCCGGGTGGTGGGTGAGCCGGCCGCCGCGGCGGCGCTCACTCCGACCACCGCGAAGAGCACAAGCAGCAGGGGTACGAGCACGGGCCAGAAGATGCCACGCGCCGCCTGTGCCACCAGCCGGCGATCCCGGATGATCAGGTTCCGGGCGATCACCGCGTAGTCCTCCTCGTCGAGCAGGTCGCGTGGGTGCAGGCCGCCGGTGAGCACGTCCCGCCAGAGGTCACCCTGGCCGCGCAGGGCCCGGCTCAGCTCGGCGGGCGCCGGTTCGGCCGGGTCCCCGTGGCCGGCCCGGTCGACTGCTGTCGCCCAGGCGGCGAGCGACCGGCGCACCACCGCGGCCGAGTACGGCGGCAGCACGCTTGCCAGTTCGTCCAGCCAGCGGCTGATCTGGATCTGTCGACCGCCGAACTGCCGCAGCAGTTGGGCGGCGTCGCCGGCCCGGACGGTGTCGGCCACCGAGCGGCCCAGCCGGTAGGCCAGCCCAACGCGGTGGTTGGTAGCCATCGCCCAGCGCAGCACCTCGACGTTGAGGTCGTCGAGGGCGAGCAGCAGCGGCACCGGGTCGGCCGGGTCGGGCTGGCTCAGCTCGGGGAGCAGCGCCCGGGCGGCCGTCGTGTCGGGTGCCGGCCCGGTGTGCCGGGTGAGGTCGGCGATCTGGGCCAGCGCGACGTCCACCCCGTCGAGGTACATGCGCATTCGCCGGTGGGCGGACATCTCGGTGAGGTTGGAGAGTTTGGCGGGCGGTACGGCTGGTCGGGCCGTGACGGGGACGCCGAGTTCGGCGTGCTGCCAGTGGTGGTAGGCGTCCGCCATCCACCAGCCCAGCCGCAGTGCGGTGACGATGCAGGCGCGCTCGTCGCGGATCAGTGGGTACGCGTCGTCGCGGCCGATCTCGCGGACTGCCTGCCGGCTCTCCTCGCCGGCGCGGTGCAGTGGTGACATCCCCGCTGCCCTCCCGCCCGGTCGATCGACGGTTGATCAACCAAGCGTACGGCAGCGTATCGGTGCTTATGTTGGGTTTTGTCGGTTTGGGGTGGCGCGGCCGGCCAGCAGCCCCCGGGGCCGGATCGAGCGCACCGGCTCCGCCGCGCCGCCCTCCGCCCGCAGGATGTGGTTCGCGGCGACGATGCCGGTCGCCGCGGAGCGTTCCATCAACGCGCTCGGGAAGTCTGTGGCGATGCCGTCACCGGCCAGGTAGAGGCCGCTCGCGTCGGTGCGTACCGTTGGCCGCCAGGCGTGGCTGCCCGGCGTGAACGCCGGCGCCTGCGCCTCCACCCGGGCCCGCAGCTCGCGAACCCGCAGGTCGGCGGCCTCCGGCCAGAGCGCGACAAGTTCGCGGCGCATCCGCTCGGCCAACTCCTCGGCCGGCACCCCCGGCTCGCAGGCGTACGCGTGCAACTCGATGACCGACCCGCCGGTCTGCCGCGCCCAACGCAGAGGCTCCTCCTCAAGCCGGTGGTAGAGCGTCACCGAATCCAGCGTGGGCTGCCGGGACACCCCGCTGAACACCGCCCGCTCGGCGGCCACGTCCCCGTCGCACCAGTACCGCGCCACCGCGTACGGCGGGCCGGGCCGGCCGAAGGCGGGCATCCGGGCGGTCAGCTCCGGAGCCTGCTCGACCAGGTCGGGAGAGGCCGCGACAAGCGCGGCGAGTGCCGGCGGATCGACGGCCAGCACCACGTGCGCTGCCGGGTGGCTGCCACCGTCGGTGGTGGTCACCCGCCAACCGCCGCCGTCCCGGTGCACGCCGGTCGCCGCGCAGCCGGTGAGCACCCGAGCGCCGTGCTTCTCCACGTGCCGGGTCAGCGGCTCCCAGATCGCCGTGGCGTAGTCCTCGTCCGGGCAGTCGAACGCCAGCCCCTCCGGGTTGCCGAGCAGGTAGAAGTGGAACTGGGCGACCATCTCGGCGGCCGACATCTCCGTCTCGTGGTTGAAGAACGAGTGCGAGAAGACCTCGAACAGCATCGCCCGCGCCCGGTCCGGCAGCCGCAGCGAGGCCAACAGCTCGTCGGCGGTGGTGTCGTCGAACTCGGCGTAGGTGCGTACCGGGTCGTAGCTGAGCAGCGGCAGCGCGGCATCCCGGTCCATCAGGCGCAGGTCGGACAGGCGCAGGCTGGGGCTGCGTAACAGCAACGCCAGCAGGTTCGCCGGTGGTGCCGGCGGCAGCCTGCCGAACTCCTCGGTCGGCCACTGCTCGCTGAGGATCGGGTAACCCGCGACGGGCTTGAGGAAACCCAGGTCAGGATCGATCCGGCGGAGGATGGACCGCCAGTTGTAGTACTGCCGGAAGAACGCGTGGAAACCGTGCTCGTTCTGCTGGCTGCCCTCGGCCAACGGCTCCGACCAGGCACCCAGTCGACCGCCGAGCGTCGGTGCCGCCTCCAGCACGGTGACCGCCACGCCCCGCTCGGCAAGCACCACCGCCGCCGACATGCCGGCGATGCCACCACCCACCACCACCGCCGCGGTCGGTCGCGGCACGCGGTCCGCGCCACCCCCGCCCGGGTCCACCACGTGCTGGCGTACGCCGATGAGCCGACCGACCATTTGCGACAGCGCCATGGCACACCTCCGTCGGCCCAGTCTCCCCTATGGCAGGCAGCGGCGCTCGCGGTCGGAGGCGGGCCAGACGTACTCCAGGTCCGTCGGCACGTCGTCACCGAAGAGGGGCCGGTAGTGCGCCGGGTCCTTGCGGATCAGCGACGAGCGGTGACTGAGGTGCAACTCGTCGCGGCCCAGCCACGGTGGCAGCTCACCATCCTCGGCCAGTTCGGACTGAGTCCGTACGACGCCGGCCCCGCAGGCGGCGGCCAGGTCCACGGTCATCGTGGTGGCGCAGGTGTCGGCCCGCCCCGGCTCGGTCCACACCGCGCACATGTCCAGCCCGTAGCGGGTGAGCGCCTCCTCGTACCCGGCCCACATCTTCACCGCCGGGTGGTTGCGCCAGCCGTAGTCGGGTCGGGTGAGCCCGCGCAGCACCTGGATGGCCTCCACCCGCTGCTTCCCCAGCCGCTTCTGGTCCAGCGTCCGGGCGCTGGCCAGGAAGTCCGGGTACGGGAGGAACGTCTGCATGCCGCTGCTCTACCCGTCGCCGGGGCGGGCATGCCTGCTCGCGGGATGATCCGGACGGGGTCGCCCAGCAGGGCCCTGCTGATTACGATCCGGGCATGGCGGAGCCGTGGCGGGACCGGGCGCGACGGGCGGTCGAGTGGAACTGGCGGCTGCTGTCGGTAGGTGATCCGCGCCCGCACTACGTGATCTGCGGGAAGGACGCGCTCGCCTACTACGTGGCTCGGGCACTGCTCGAATCCGAGTTGCCGGCCGGTGGTGCCCGGGTGACTGTCGTGGTGCCGGAGCGTTACCGCAGCAACGGCCCGGACGTGGCGGGGCTGCGTGGGGTCCGGGTGGTCCGCTCGGATCGACTTGACGTGTCCACCTTCGAGGCCGCCGGCCTGGCCGGGGCGACCGGGCTGGCCCTGCTGCACCAGGACGACGTCGGCAACCTGCACGCGGCGCTCTGCGCGCAGGCCGTCGATCAGCAGGTCCGGCAGGTGCTGCGGATGTTCAACGGCACCCTCGCCGACGGCGTACGCAAGCTGATCAAGGCGCCGGTCGAGGTGCTCTCCGACGCCGAGATGGCGGCACCGGCCTTCGTGGCCGCGGCGCTCGGCGAGGTCGACGGCAGCTCCTTCCAACATCGGGACAAGACGCTACGGGTGGCGCGGCGGGCCGATGTCCGCCCGCAGGACGTGGTCTGCGCCCTGGCCCACTTCCCCGAGGCGCAGGGGGTGGAGCTGCTGCCGGCCGAGCAGGCCGGCGCGGACCTGGTGCTCGCCGAGGCGACCGGGCAGCCGCCGGGCACCGAGGTCGCCGCCCGTCGGCTGGTCCGGGCCCGTCGGCGACGCCGTCCGGTCACGGTGCTGCTGGGGGCGGTACGCGGCTTCGCGACCCGCAAGATCGGCGTCGCGGTGATGCTGGTGCTCGCGGTGATCGCGGTGCTGGGGGCGCTGATCTCCCGCACCGAGGGTGTCTCCCCGCTTGAGGCGCTCTACCTGACCCTGGTCACCACCCTCAGCGGCGCCGACCCGGACACCGCCAAACCGCCCGGGGCGCAGATCATGCAGGTGGTGCTCAACCTGGCCGGGTTGGCACTGATCCCGTTGATCACCGCCGTCGTTGTGGACGGCATCGTCAACGCCCGGCTGGCCCTTCACACCGGCCGGATGCAGCCGGCGCGGGCCGGGCACGTCGTGCTGATCGGCCTGGGCAACGTCGGCACCCGGGTGATGGCCCAGCTGCGGGAGTACGACGTCGAGGTGGTGGCGATCGACAAGGACCCGGCGCCGCGCGGCGGTGCCCTGGCCCGCCAGCTGGAGGTGCCGGTGATCGTCGGCGACGCCGCGCTCTCCGAGACGCTTGTCGCCGCGTCGGTGGCCGACTGCCAGGCGCTCGTGGTGGCGTCCACCGACGACGTGGCCAACCTGGAGGCGGCGCTCGCCGCCCGCGACCTGCACCCCGACCTGCGGGTGGTGCTGCGGCTCTTCGACGGTGACTTCGCCGAACGGGTGGAGGAGACCTTCGCCCTCGGGGTGTCCCGGTCGGTCTCCTACCTGGCCGCCCCGGCCTTCATCGGGGCGCTCACCGAACGCGCGGTGATCACCACCATCCCGGTCGACAGGCACGCGCTGCCGGTGGCCGAGGTGCCGGTCGCCGCCGGCTCCGAGTTGGACGGTCGCCCGTTGGACGTGGTCAACCGGGACGGGCAGGTCCGGCTGATCGCCCGCACCCCGGCCGGCGGTGGCAAGACGATCTGGTGGAAGGACCTCGACCCCCGACAGGTGATCTTCGCGGGTGACCGGTTGACAGTGGTCGCCAGGCGGCGCGGCCTGGACTGGCTGACCCGGCAGTGCGCTCCGCCGATCCCCGACAAGACGTCGACGCAGCCCGGTCACGTCGGGTCGGTGCCCCGTCCGGTGCCGGCCGCACCCGGCGTCGCCCGATCCGCCGGGCCGCTCTCCGTGCCGGCCGGGCACATGCCGTCGGCCGCCCCGGGCGATCACGAGGTCGCGGCCCCGGCCCCGGGCGCGACCAACCCGGTGGCACCGTCCCGCTCGTCAGCAGTCGGGGCCGTGCCGCCGGCGCAGAGCGCGGGGTGGCCGGGCCAGCCGGCTGAAGGCGGTCGCACCCGGGACGACGAGCCTGATTCCCGTGCGACCCGATCGGGCTGACCGTTCAGCCGCTGCCGACGGGAGCGTCGGGCGTTGGCGTACGTTGTGCGTACAATGGGTAGGTGAGTGCGAAGGCGGAGCGGCTGCATCTGCGGATAGATGAGCAGCAGAAGGCGTTGTTGGAAGCGGCGAGTGAAGCTGCCGGGGACAGCGTGTCGACGTTCGTGTTGAAGGCTGCTACCGAGGCTGCGGCTGACGTGTTGGCCGACCGGCGGGCGTTCCTGCTCGACGAGGAGGCCTGGCAGGTCTTCGACGAAGCACTGCAAGGGCCGGCGCGGGACGTCGCCGGGCTGCGGGAGCTGCTGACCGGCCCAACGGTGCTCGACCCGCCGATCGATTCTGACTCCCGGTGAAGCCCCGTTTCTCGGCGGTCGAGCCGCTGTCGGCTGGGTTCGCGGTGGACGGGTTCGACTGCGGGTCACGCGCCCAGTCGGTGTGGCTCGTCGAGCATGCCCTGCAAGCCCACCGGGCCGGCCTGTCGCGGGTGTACGTGGTGCGCGATGACGAGCACCCGGATCGGCGAGTGGTCGGCTACTACGCCCTGGCCGCCGGTAGCGTCGCCCCGGCAGATGCTTCGCCTCGCCTCCAGCAGGGGGCCGGGCGCTACCACCAGCCGGTGGTGATCCTGGCCCGGCTCGGGGTCGACCGCAGTGCCCAGCGCGTCGGGCTGGATCGGGCACTGGTGGTCGACGCCCTCCGGCGAATCGCGGCCGCCGCTGAGGTCATCGGCGTGCGCGCGGTGCTCATCCACTGCGAGACGGACGCCGCTCGCGACTTCTACCAGGGGCTGGCGAAGTTCGAGGCCAGCCCCACCGACCCGATGCACCTGCTGCTGTTGATGAAGGATCTCCGCCGCGCGCTCAGCGGCTGATCGGGTAGCTCCGCCGACGGCGGTTGGCAGTGTGGCGGTCCACGGGAAAGGATCACGCCACGTTTGATCCGAGGGTCCAGGGCGAGGGACGGTTGGTGGCGGGCACAGCGACCGGTGGTCGTCCGGAACGACTCACTGCGTGACAATCCTTGGCATGCGTTTCCGCATCCTGGGGCCGACCCAGGTGCTGCCTGCCGACGGACGTGAAATTCCCGTGGGCGGTCCACGGCTGCGTGCGCTGCTGGCGCTGCTGCTGCTCGACGCCGGCCGGGTGGTGCCCACCGAACGACTGATCGACGGTCTGTACGGCGAGCACCCACCGCGGGGGGCCGCCAACGCGCTTCAGTCCCTCGTGTCGCGCCTGCGGCAGGCGCTGCCCGCCGAGCACACCCCTGTCGAGTTCCATCCGGCCGGTTACCGCCTCGCCGTGGATCCCGCCGACGTCGACGCGTACCGGTTCGAGCGGCTCGCCGATGCCGGACGTCGCGCGCTCGCCGGTGGTGACTGGCCGCGCGCGGCGGCACTGTTGCGCGAGGCGCTGGAGCTGTGGCGTGGCCCTGCCCTTGCCGACGTCATCGACGTGGCCGGCGTACCCGCGCAGGCGGCCCGGCTGGACGAGTTGCGGTTGGCCGCCACCGAAGATCGGATCGAGGCCGAGTTGGCGCTGGGCGGGCACGCCGAACTGGTCCCGGAACTGCGGCAAATCGTCGTGGCGCATCCGCTGCGGGAGCGGTCGCGAGGCCAACTGATGCGTGCCCTGTCCGCACAGGGCCGGTCGGCCGAGGCGCTTGCCGAGTTCGAGGACGCCCGCCACAGCCTGGCCGAGCAGCTCGGGGTCGACCCGTCGGCGGCGCTCGCCGCGATCCACCTGGCCGTGCTGCGGGGCGATGACAGCTCTGCGGTGCCGCGCGGAGGGGAAAGCTCCGCTGTGCGTCTGACGACCGAGCAGGCGTTGCCGGGCCAGCTCACCACCTTCGTCGGGCGGGAGGAGGAACTCCGCCGCGTTCGCGCGTTGCTCGGCGAACGAAGGCTTGTCACCCTCACCGGCCCGGGCGGAGCCGGCAAGACGCGCCTGGCGATCGAGGCTGCGGGCCGGGTCGACGGCGACGTCCACTTCGTCGAGCTGGCCGGGCTGGCCGACGGTTCGGACGTACCGCAGGCGGTGCTGAGCGCGCTCGGTCTGCGGGACGCGGGGCTGCGGGCCCCGGCCGAGCCGGGCCGACGGTCCACCGACCGACTTGTCGAGGCGCTTGCCGAGCGGCGGCTGTTGCTGGTGCTCGACAACTGCGAGCACGTCATCGCCGACGTGGCACAGCTCGCCGCACGACTGCTGGGGGCGTGCCCGGCGCTGCGTGTCCTCGCCACCAGTCGCGAGCCGCTCGGGCTGGCCGGCGAGGCACTGTGCCAGTTGTCCGGGCTCAGCCTGCCGCCACCGGGCGCGTCGACGGAGGATGCCGACGACTACGCGGCGGTAAGCCTCTTCGTCCAACGGGCCGTCGACGTGGCACCCGACTTCACCGTCACGCCGGCCAACGTCGACGTGGTGCTGCGGATCTGCCGTACCCTCGACGGCCTGCCGTTGGCGATCGAGCTGGCCGCCGCGCGGCTGCGGGCGTTGCCCGTCGCCGAGGTGGCCGCCCGTCTCGACGACCGGTTCCGGCTGCTGTCAATGGGCAGCCGGGCCGCGTCGCCCCGACACCGCACGCTCCGGGCCGTTGTCGAGTGGAGTTGGGACCTGCTCGACGACGCGGAACGCAGACTGGCCCGCCGGCTTACCGTCTTCGCCGGCGGCGCCACGCTGGAGGCCGCCGGGCGGGTCTCCGGCCTTCCCACTGCGGAGTTCGTCGACGCGTTGAGCGGCCTGGTCGACAAGTCCTTCGTGGAGCTGAGCGGCGGCCGGTACCGGATGCTGGAGACGGTGCGTGCCTTCTGCGCGGAGCATCTCGCCGAGGCCGGCGAGGCCGACCAGCTCCGTCGTGCGCACACCGCGTACTTCCTGGAGTTCGCCTGGACCGCAAGCGACCACCTGCGGCAGGCCGAACAGCTGCACTGGTTGCGGCGGCTCGACGCCGAGCGGGACAACCTGCACACCTCGCTGCGCCGGGCCACCGCGGCCGGCGACGCGCCCGAGGCGGCCGGGTTGGTAGCGGCCCTGTCGTTCTACTGGTGGCTGCGGGGCATGCGCGGGGAAGCGGCCCGGCTGGCCGCCGATGTTCTCGACCTGCTGGGCTCCGAGGCGCCGCCGGGGCTGACGGAGGAGTTCGCGCTCTGCGTCTACAACACCTCGCTTGCCGGGGCCGGTGACCTGCCGTCGCTCGGCACGCAGCAGTCGGTGATCGGCAGCCTCGACCGGCCCCCTCGTCAGCCGTTCCTGCTGTACCTGTCGGGGATCTCGACCGGACCGCCGTCCGGCGGCGCCGAGCACGTCGAAGAGCTGATGCGGGAACTGCGGTTGCTGTTCGGCCCGGACGCCTGGATCAACGCGCTCGGCGCGATGGGAAGCGGCTCGGCGCTGATGTGGAGTGGCAGGTGGGACCGGGCCGGGGCCGCGCTGGCCAGCGCGCTCGACGGCTTCCGGAGCACCGGGGACCGGTGGGGTTGCATGATCACACTCGGTGCGCTCGGCGAGCTGGCTGCCTGGCAGGGCGACCCGGAGGCGGCGGGCGCCCACATGGATGAGGCCATGGGACTTGTCGAGGCGCTCGGGTCGGCGGTCGACCAGGCCGACATGCTGCGGACCCGGGGCGAGATCCGACTGCGGGCCGGTGACCTCGCCGCGGCACGGGACGACTTCGCCGGCGCGCTGCTGCTGGCGCAGCGCAGCGGCGCACCCGAGTTCGTGGCCAGCGCCCGTCTCGGCCTCGCCCAGGTGGCCCGGCTGCGCGGCGATCTGGTGGAGGCGAGACAGCTCTGTGAGGAGGCGTTGGTGGGTGGGCTCACCGGGTGGTACGTCGGCGAGACCACCCGATCGGAGATCATCTCGGTGCGCGACGAGATCATTGAGGCAGCGCGAGTCGGAGCCGCGAGCCGGCCCGGTGCGCCGCCGTCAGCGGACGGTGCGTGACCCGTCAGCGCCCGACCGCACCCTGGCGGCATGACCACATTCGACGTGCTAGCCGAAGGGCTGGGCAAGCGGTACGGCCCGACCCGAGCACTTGACTCCTTCGACCTGACAGTGCCCACCGGCACTGTGTACGGACTGCTGGGGCCGAACGGCGCCGGTAAGACGACTGCCGTTCGGATCCTCACCACGCTGCTGCGCTTCGACGCGGGTCGGGCCAGTGTGGCCGGGTTCGACGTGCGGCGTCAGCCGGACGAGGTGCGGGCTCGGATCGCGTTGACCGGGCAGTACGCGGCGGTCGACGAGACCCTCAGTGGCCGGCAGAACCTGGAACTGTTCGGTCGGCTGTTCCGGCTCGGCCGACGGGAGGCCCGCCGACGCGCCGACGAGCTGCTGGAACGGTTCGGGCTGACCGAGGCGGCGAATCGGTCCGCCGGTGAGTACTCGGGCGGGATGCGCCGACGGCTGGACCTCGCCGCCAGCCTGATCCGTACCCCCCGGGTGCTCTTCCTCGACGAGCCGACCACCGGCCTGGACCCGCGTAGCCGCAACCAGGTGTGGGACCTGGTCCGTGGCCTGGTCGCGGACGGGACCACAGTCCTGCTCACCACGCAGTACCTGGAGGAGGCCGACCAGTTGGCCGACCGGATCTCGGTGATCGACGCCGGTCGGGTGGTGGCCGAGGGGTCGCCGGACGAGCTGAAGTCGATGACCGGTGGCGACCGGATCGAGGTGGTGGTGCGCGATGCGGCAGACCTGAGCCGTGCCGCCCACATCGTCGCGTCGATCTGCGCCGCCGAGCCGGAACAGGATCCGGAGGTGCGACGGCTCAGCGTGCCGGTGACGGACCGGGTCGCCGGACTTGTCGGTGTGGCGCGGGCGTTGGACGACGCCGGAGTCTCGGTGGAGGACATCGGCCTGCGGCGCGCGACGTTGGACGAGGCGTTCCTGGAGCTGACCGGGCACCGACCGGACGAGGCCCGCGAGCCCGTCGGCGTGGGACGAAAGGCGGACGCGGCATGACAGCGGCACTGGCTGACAGTTGGACGATGACCCGTCGGAACATGATCCACGTGATCCGCGCACCGGAGGAGCTGATCCTCTACTTCACGCTGCCGATCATGTTCGTGCTCGTCTTCGGGTACGTGTTCGGCAGCGGCATGCAGGTGGCCGGCGGCGGCAACTACCGCGAGTTCCTGTTGCCCGGCGTCTTCGTGATGACGATGCTGTACGGCCTCGGCGCCACCGCGAGCGGCGTGGCGCTGGACCTCAGCCGGGGTGTCGTCGACAGGTTCCGGTCGATGCCGATGGCCCGGTCCGCCCTGATGACCGGCCGTGGTGCCGCCGACCTGCTCCGGGCGCTGCTGGAGATGTCCACACTGCTGATCTGCGGCCTGCTCGTCGGTTGGCAGTGGCGACTCGGGGTGGGCAAGGCGTTGCTCGCCGTCGGGCTGCTCCTGCTGCTCCGGGTCGCGATCACCTGGATCGGGATCTACCTGGCGCTGCTGGTTCGCAACCCGGACACGGTCGGCGTGATCGTCTTTCCGGCCGCGTTTCCGCTCACCGCGATCTCGAACGTCTTCGTGTCGCCCGAGCTGATGCCGTCGGTCATTGGCGCGATCTCGGAGTGGAACCCGCTCTCGGCCACCGTCGCCGCGATCCGGCAACTGTTCGGCAACCCCGGTCTGGGGGGCGACTCCTGGCCGGCGGAGCACGCCATGCTGTTGGCGGTGGCGTGGCCGGTGCTGCTGATCGCGACGTTCGCGCCGCTGGCGGTACGCAGGTACCGGCGGCTGAGCCGCTGACCCCCGACCGCCGGTGGCCTGCTCAGGTCACCGGCGGACGGGGCGCAGCGCGTACCAGGCGGCGCCGACGGCGAGCACCCCGAAGCCAGCGAGCACGCTGCCGGTCGGCAGGTTGACCGCGAGCAGCAGACAGCCGACCAGCCCCAGACCGGCGAGCAGCCGCACCGGCAGCTTCCGCGCCGGTTCCCGGCCCAGCGTCAGCGCCGCCGCGTTGGTGATCGCGTAGTAGACAAGCACTGTGCAGCTGGAGAAGCCGATGGCGCCGCGCACGTCGCCGAGCAGCACCACCACGATGACCACGGCGGCCACCGCCAGCTCGGCCCGGTGCGGCACCTGGTGCACCTGGTGCACGGCGGCCAGCGCGGCGGGCAGGTCGCGGCGGCGAGCCATCGCCAGGGTGGTCCGACCGACCCCGGCGACCAGGGAGAGCAGCACCCCGACGACGGCGATGGTGGCTCCGGCGCGGACCACCCAGGCCAGGCCGGGCAGCCCGGCGGCGGTCACCACGTCGACAAGGGGCGCGGCGGATCCGGCCAGCCGGTCGGCACCGAGCACGCCGAGTGCGATCACCGCCAGCACCAGGTAGATCGCGAGCACCAGCCCGAGTGCCAGCGGCACCGCCCGGGGAATGGTCCGCTGCGGGTCGCGGACCTCCTCGCCGAGCGTGGCGATCCGGGCGTACCCGGCGAACGCGAAGAACAGCAGCCCGGCGGCGGTGAGCACGCCCCGGGCGGAGCCGCCGGGCTCGCCGAGCCGATCCAGGTGCACCGGCCCGCCCAGCAGACCGACGACCGCGACCAGGGCCAGCACCGCGAGCACCAGCGCGACGAGTGCTCTGGTCACGGTGGCCGTCTTGCCGATGCCGCGAAGGTTCACAGCGGTCACCGCGAGCACCGCGCCGACGGCGACCAGCCGGGCCTGCCCTGGCCACAGGTACGCCCCGATGGTCAACGCCATCGCCGCGCAGCTCGCCGTCTTGCCGACCACGAAGCCCCAGCCAGCCAGGAACCCGGCGAACGGCCCGAGGCGCTCCCGGCCGTAGACGTAGGTGCCGCCGGACTCCGGGTAGCGGGCCGCCAGCCGCGCCGAACTCGTCGCGTTGCAGAAGGCGATGAAGCCGGCCAGCACCAGCGCGGGCAGTAGACCGGCACCGCCGGCCGCCGCCGCGGCCGGACCGAAGACCACGAAGACGCCCGCGCCGAGCATCGAGCCCAACCCGATGACCACCGCATCGGGTACGCCCAGCCGCCGCGCCAGTTGATCCACGATCAGAAACCCTAGGGGTACGAGGTGAACGGCCGGTCCCATTCGCGTAGCCGGCCGGGGAGGGGCACATCGTCCCACGGCACCCGGTGCAGCAACCGGTCCAGGAACAGCCCGATCAGCAGGGCCGCCAGGCCGTCGGTGAGCCAGTGGAAGTTCAGGTAGGTAGTGGTGACAAGCAGGATGGCCGGCGGGGCGAACCGGATCAGTCGGTGCACGCTCGGGTGCAGTCGCCCAGCCGTCAGCGCGGTCAGCAGGACGGCTATCACCCCGTACCAGAGGATCGCATTGACGACGTGCCCGGACGGGTAGGACAGGTCGTACTCCGTGGGTGGCAGGTCGTTGAAGATCCGGACCGACTGGCTCGGCGGCAGGTCGGAGCTGGGCGCGGCCCGGTCGGTGAGCACCTTGAGCGGCCCGACCGTCAGGTAGAGCAGCACGAACGCCCCCGCCACCAACAGCAGCGGCCGGACGGTGCGGCCCCGCCAGGCGATCAGCACGGCGAGCGCCCCGGCGAGGGGCGTCAACAGCCAGCCGCCCTGGCCGATCAGGTTGAACACCCGTGCCGTCCAGTAGATCGGTGCCGGGTGGTGGGCGTACGCCCATTCCCGGACCGCCAGATCCAGCCCGAGCAACGCACCTGTGGCGAGGGCCAGGGTCACCGCACCGAATCCGACAAGCAGGAGCGCGTCGAACCACCAGCCGGCCGGGCGGACAGGCCGTAGCCGCAGGTCACGTCGTACCGCCGAGGGTTTGAGCACGCGACCACGCTACCGGCCCGGCGCGAGCCCGGGGTGTGCGGCGCTGTGGGCCCAACCACGATCAGAGGCGGATGCGGGGGGCGAGGCGTCATGCTTGTGCCCGTGCGGATCACGTCTGCCCTCGTGGACCCGGCGCTGCTCGACCTGCCCTGGTCGACACCGCTGGAGGAGTGGCCTGCCCAACACCTGGTGGCGTTGCCGCAGGGCATCTCCCGACACATCGTCCGGTTCGTCCGGCTTGGTGACTACGTTTACGCGTTCAAGGAGACCCGCGAGCGGATCGCCGAGCGGGAGTACGACCTGCTCCGGGCCCTGGAGCGGATCGACTTCCCGTCGGTCGAGGCGGTGGCCGTCGTCGCCGACCGGCAGACCGAGGACGGGGAACCCCTCGAATCGGTGCTGATCACCCGGCACCTGCAGTTCTCCCTGCCGTACCGGGCGCTCTTCTCGCACACCCTGCGGCCGGAGACGATGAGCCGGCTGCTCGACGCGCTCGCCGCCCTGATCGTGCGGATGCACCTCACCGGCTTCTTCTGGGGTGACTGCTCGCTGTCGAACACGCTGTTCCGGCGGGACGCGGGCGCGTTCGCCGCCTATCTGGTGGACGCGGAGACGGGCGCGTTGCACAACTCGCTCTCCAACGGTCAGCGCGGCGAGGACCTGGAGATCGCCCGGGTGAACATCTTCGGCGAGGCGCTGGACCTGCAGGCTGCCGGTCTGCTGCACGAGTCCATCGATCCGGAGGTGGTCTGCGAGGAGGTCGTGCAGCGCTACGAGCGGCTCTGGTACGAGATCACCTACGAGCAGGCGGTCGAGCGGGAGGCCCGGCACGACATCGAGGGCCGGATTCGCCGCCTCAACGAGCTGGGCTTCGACGTGGCCGAGGTGGCGATGTCCTCCATCGACGACGGGCGTTATCTGGTCCGGCCGAAGGTCGTCGACGCCGGCTACCACACCCGGCGGCTGCTGCGGCTCACCGGCCTGGACGCCGAGGAGAACCAGGCGCGCAAGCTGCTCAACGACCTGGACGCCTACCGGGCCGAGAGCGACCTGATCGACGAGCAGCAGGCCGCGCACCGCTGGCTCACCGAGGTCTTCGAGCCGGTGGTCCGGGCCGTTCCCGCGCACCTGCGCCGCAAGCTGGAGCCGCAGGAGCTGTTCGCGCAGATCATCGAGCACAAGTGGCTGCTCTCCGAGCAGGCCGGCCGGGACGTCGGGATGCGCCACGCGGTGCAGTCCTACCTGGCCGACGTGCTCGTGCACCGCCCCGACGAGCAGGCGGTCCTCGGCGTCGACGTCCCCGCACTCGGCTGACGGACCGGCTGATCCCACGGGATGCCCGGACCTGGCTGGTCCGTGCCCCCGTCGCCCCACTGCGGTACTGGTGGGGTTGTCGCGCCACCGCGTAGTCGCCCGACTGCGGTATTGGTGGCCGCATCCTTTGGAGCTGATGTCGTAAACGAATCGGCTCGTCGTGGCCAATGCTGCCGACTGTGCCGCGTCCAGTCGTTGGCTGGGCGGCCGATGTCGTAAACGGTTCAGCTCCAAAGCGTCCGGATGGCAGTAGGCGGGTCGGAGTGGCGCGGGGTGGCATTGCGCCACGACCGATCGCGCAGCGGGGTGCGTCACTCCAGCCAGGAACCGCCGCGCAGCACCCGTACCACATTGAGGTCGTCGTCGAGCACGACCAGGTCGGCGCGCAGGCCAACCTGGACGGAGCCCACCCGGTTGCCCAGGCCGATGGCGCGCGCCGGGGTGGTGGCCACCATCCGCGCCGCGTCGGCGATCGGGATTCCGGCATTCACCGCGTGCCGCAGCGCGGCGTCCATGGTCAGGGTGCTGCCGGCGATGGAGCCGTCGCGGGCGAGTCGGGCCACCCCGTCGGTCACGGCGACGGCCTGGCCACCCAGCTCGTACTCGCCGTCGGGCATTCCGGCGGCGGCCATCGCGTCGGTGATCAGCGCCGCCCGGTCCGGGCCGGCGGTCGCGGTGGCGAAGGTCAGCATGCCGTCGTGCAGGTGCACCCCGTCGGCGACCAGCTCGCAGATGACTGTGGGCGCGTCGAGCAGAGCCACCACCGGCCCGGGCTCGCGGTGGTGCACCGGGCGCATGCCGTTGAACAGATGGGTGCCGACACTCGCGCCGGCGGCGACAGCGGCACGGGTCTGCTCGTAGGTCGCGTCGGTGTGGCCCACCGCAGCCACCACCCGGTGTGCGGTGAGCAGCTTGATCGCCTCCAACGCGCCGTCGCGTTCCGGAGCGAGGGTGACCATCCGGATCGCGCCCCGGCCCAGCTCGATCAGCTCGGTCAACTCGTCGGTCGACGGGTCGCGCAGGTACTCCGGGTTCTGCGCCCCGCAACGGGCCGCGGAGAGGTAGGGACCTTCGAAGTGGACTCCCGCCAGCACGCCCTCGTCGACGAGCGGAGCGAACGCCTCGGTGGCCGCGCGCATCAGCGGGAAGGGCGCACTTACCAGACTGGCCAGCAGGGTGGTCGTGCCGTGTGCGAGGTGGAAGTCGGCCGCCGCCCGGGCCTCGTCGGCGTCCCCGGTGGTGAAGGTGTGCCCACCACCGCCGTGGGTGTGCATGTCGACGAAGCCGGGCAGGATCCAGTTGCCGTCGCGGACCGACGGATATTCGGCGACCGCGGTGATCCGATCGCCGTCCCACTCGACGCAGCCCTGTCGGATGACACCGGTCGGGGTCACCACTCGGCCGTCCACCCGCACGGTCATCGCTTCTCCTGATGGTCACTGACGCGCATGGCGTCATGGTCACGGACGCGTACCGCGTCCAGGGCGAGCAGGGCGGCGCCGAGGCAGCCGGCCTCGTCGCCGAGGGCCGCCGCGACCAGCCGCGGCTCCCGGTGGAAGGTCATCCGTTCGTGCAACGCCGCCCGCAGCGGGGTCAGCAGTTGATCCCCGGCCTGGGCCAGGCCGCCGCCGAGCACGATCGTCGCCACGTCGAACAGGGCCTGCCCGGAGGCGAGGCCATCCGCGAGCGCCTCGATCGCCTCCTGCCAGACCTGGCCGGCGAGGGGTTCCCCGGCCGCGGCCCGTTCGGCGACATCGGCCGCCGTGCCCGGAGTGCCAGCCAGCTCGGCGTAGCGGCGGCCGATGGCGGCGGCCGAGGCGATCGTCTCCAGGCAGCCAGGTCGACCGCAGCCGCAGCGCGGCCCGTCGGGCCGGACCAGGATGTGGCCGATCTCCCCGGCGGCGCCGTGCGCGCCCACCGAGGCCGAGCCGTCCACCACGTGCGCGGCGGCGATGCCGGTGCCGATCGCCACGAACAGCACGTGCCCCGCACCGCGCCCGGCACCGAGCCGCGCCTCCGCGAGGCCACCGGCACGCACGTCGTGGCCGAGCGCCGTGGGCAGGCCGAGCCGCGTCACCGCCAGGTCCCGCAGGGGTACGTCCCGGAAGCCCACGTTCGCCGACCAGACCGCCACGCCACGCGCCTCGTCCACCACGCCGGGCACGGCGAGGCCGACCGCGATCGGGTTGAGCCCGTCGGCGCGGGCCTTGTCGGCCAGCCCGGCGGCCACGTCCAGGATCGTGCCGATCACGGCCGCCGGGCCGCGTGCGGCGTTCGTGGGGTGCCGCTCGGTTGTCACCGCGACGCCGTCGGGTCGGACCAGGGCGCACTTCATGCCGGTGCCGCCCACATCCAGCGCGACGACGACCTGGCCGGTGGCCCCGGCGTCGCCGCTTGTCACGTCAACACCACCGACCGTGACAGGTGTCGGGGTGCGTCCGGGTCGAGGCCACGGCTGGTCGCCAGCGCGACCGCGAAGCGTTGCGCCAGGATCAGGTCGGCCATCGGGTCGACAGGGGTACGACCGGCCGACCAACTGCCAAGCACCGTGCGCCAACCGTGCGTGCGGCTGTGCACGAACGCAGCCCCGGTGGCGGCCACATCCTCGGGTAGCCCGTCGGGTAGCTCGCCGAACGCCCAGACCAGTCTGCCGGGCGCGGAGACCGAGATGGGGCCGTGCCGGTAGTCCATCGCCGGGTACGCCTCGGCCCAGAAGGTGGCCGCCTCGCGGCACTTGAGCGCTGCCTCCTGGGCCAGCCCGATCGTCCACCCTCGACCGAGGAAGGTGGCCTGCCCGATGGTGGCCGGGTCGATCGGCAGCGGGGATCGCACCGCGACCTCGGCGTCGGCGGCGAGCGCGGTCACCGGGTCGCCGAGGTGGGCCCGGAGCAGGGCCAGGGCGGTGGTCGCGAAGCGGGTCTGCACCACCGACCGCTCGTCGGCGAAGGGCATGGTCACCGCGGCGGTGGCCAGCTCGGCCGCCGGTGCCGCCGGGTCGCCGACGATGACTGTGGTGGGGGTCCGCCCGCGCAGCGCGGCGAGCAGGTCCAGCACCTCAGTCGTGGTGCCGGAGCGGGTGATCGCGATCAACCGGTCGTAGCGGCGGCCGGCGGGAAACTCGGACGCCTGGAACGCGTCGGTCTCGCCCTGGCCGGCCTGCTCGCGGCGGCCCGCGTACGCCATCGCCATGAACCACGACGTGCCGCAACCGACGACTGCCACCCGCTCGCCGGGGCGGGGCAGGTCACCGTGGACGACTCCGGCCAGTGCGGCTGCCTCCCGCCAGCAGTCGGGCTGGCTCGCTATCTCCGCGTCCACGTACGCCATGGGAAACTCCTCGCAGGGGCGACCGGTGCGCAATACGGCTCGTTAGGCACGCATTTCGCGCGTTATTCTGCGCGAACGCCGGTGGCCGTGGCAACTGGCCTACCGATCGCGCAGGCCAGCCTTTTGCGCCAGCCTAGTTTCGCGCACTAGTGTGCACGCAATCAATCACCGTCCGTGCAGTCACTGGAAGGGCCCCCGCGGTGGACCGGTACGCCAGATGGAACGCCCTGCTCGAGATGCTCACCGACAACGGCCGGGTAAGCGTCGAGGCGGCAGCCGAGCGGCTGGACGTCTCCCAGGCCACCATCCGGCGTGACTTCGACCAGCTCGCCCAGCAGCAGATGATCACCAGGACCCGGGGCGGTGCGGTTGCGAACGGCGTGTCGTACGACCTGCCGCTGCGCTACAAGACAGCCAAGCACTCGGCGGAGAAGCAGCGGATCGGCGCGGCGGCCGCCGCGCTCGTCGCGCCGGGCACCGTGGTCGGTCTCAACGGCGGCACCACGAGCACCGAGGTGGCCAGGGCGCTCGCCGTCCGGCCGGACCTGAACACCAACGCCGAGGGCGCCCAGCTCACCGTGGTGACAAACGCGCTCAACATCGCCAACGAGCTGCTGGTCCGGTCGCGGATGAAGGTGGTGGTGGCCGGCGGGGTGGTGCGCCCGAAGTCGTTCGAACTCGTCGGCCCGCTGGGTGGGGCGCTGCTGCGCGAGGTCACTCTGGACGTCGCGCTGCTCGGCGTGGACGCCATCGATCCGCAGCTCGGTGCCGCCGCCCACCACGAGGGGGAGGCCGCGATGAACAACCTGATGGTGGCCCGCGCCAAACGCGTGGTGATCATCGCGGACTCGTCCAAGCTGGGGGCTCACGCCTTCGCGCGGATCTGTCCGGTCGAGCGGGTCGAGACGCTGGTGACCGATTCCGGTGCCGCGCCGGAGGTGGTGGAGTCGTTCCGCGCCGCCGGCGTACAGGTCATTTGCGCCTGAGTGGTCACGCTACGTCAATGAATTAACCCCTGCGGCGCGTCGATGCATGCCGGGCATTGTGTGCGCCTGCATACCGCGTATGGTGTCGGCTGTCACGCCCACCCATCGGGGGAGGTGCAGCTTGCCAGCTGTCCTGGAGATCGAAGGTCTACGTAAGACGTACAAGAGTCGTCGACGCGGCACCCGCAACGCGCTCGACGGCTTCGACATGCGGGTCGACGCGGGGCAGGTGCACGGCTTCCTGGGTCCCAACGGGTCCGGCAAGACCACCACGCTGCGTACCCTGCTCGGCCTGATCCGACCCGACGGCGGCCGGATGGCGCTGCTCGGGCACGAGGTGCCCGACGCGCTGCCCGCGGTCGCCGGCCAGGTCGGCGCGATCGTGGAGAGCCCGCAGTTCTTCCCGCACTTCACCGCACGGGACACGCTGTCCCTGCTGGCCGGGGCGGGCGAGGTGCCGGCCACCCGGGTCGACGAGGTATTGGAACTCGTCGGTTTGCGCGATCGGGCCGGTGAGCGGGTCAAGACGTACTCGCTGGGCATGAAGCAACGCCTCGCGGTGGCCTCGGCCCTGCTGAAGGAACCGAAGCTGCTCATCCTCGACGAGCCGGCAAACGGCCTCGACCCGGGCGGCATCCGGGAGATGCGCACGCTGATGCGCAACCTCGCCGAATCGGGGATGACAGTGGTGCTGTCCAGCCACATCCTCGGCGAGATCCAGCTGATCTGTGACTCGGTCACCATCATCTCGCTCGGTCGACGGGTCGCGTTCGGCCCGGTCGACGAGGTGCTCGCGCAGCACTCGTCGGGTGCGGTCCGGATCCGGTTGGAGGCGGTCAGCGACCTGCCGGCGGCCACCGAGACGCTCACCCGGGCGGGGATCCGGGTGACCGGTCACCCCGACCACCTGATGCTGGCCGGCATCGACAAGCCGGCGTCGGTGACGCGGCTGCTCGCCGAGCAGAACCTCTACGTCAGCGAGTTGGCACCGATCGCCGTCGATCTGGAGAGCGTCTTCCTCGAATTGACCGCCACCGCACCGGTCCCCGGTCAGAACCGGCAGGTCGACGAGTCCATGAAGGTCGGCGGGGCGGGTCAGCCCGGTGCCGCCGCGGGAGGGTGGGGCGCGTGAGCCTCTTTCGTACCGAGCTGCGCCGACTCGCCAAGCGGCGCTTCACCCGCTACATGACGCTGCTCGGCCTGCTGGTGCTGGCCGCGGTGGTGGTCGGCGTGTTCTTCACCAACCAGAAGATCGACGCCGGTCAGCTCGCCAAGGCCGAGCGCCAGGCCGAACAGCAGTACCAGGAGCAGGTGCGCTGGAGCGAGCAGGAGCGGGCCGCCTGTACGCAGGCCAAGGCTTCCGGCGCGCCGAACGACGGCCGCTACCCCGACGACTGCTCGGTGATCACTCCACCGCCGCGGGACCAGATCGAGGCGGAGTGGTTCCTGCCGTCGACGTTCGACTTCCGGAAGACGTTCGACGAGACGCTGGTGCCGTTCGCGGCGATTCTCGCGCTTGTCGGGTTCGTGATCGGCGCGTCCTTCGTCGGGGCCGAGTGGAGCACCGGCGGCATGATGAACCTGCTGCTCTGGCGGCCGAAGCGGCTCACCGTACTGCTCACCAAGCTGGCCGCGCTGCTCACCGGCATCCTGGCGGTGACGCTGCCCGCCGCGGTGCTGTGGTTCGCCGGCTTCTGGGCGGTCGCCAGCTTCCGGGGTAGCACCGAGAAGATGACCTCAGGGGCCTGGCAGTCGTTCGTCCTCACCGGCTTGCGCGGCGTGGCGCTGGTGCTGGTGATCACCACCATCGGCTTCGCGCTGGCCTCGCTGGGCCGGCACACCGCGATGGCCCTCGGCGGTGTCGTGGCGCTCATGGTGGTCGGCCAGTTCGGCCTCGGCATCCTGCTGTCGATGGCGAACGTCAAGTTCGCCGAGGCGTGGTTGCTGCCCACGTATGCGCTGGCCTGGATGACGAAGACGGTGACGTTGAAGGACTGGAACTCCTGTAACGCGACCTACTACGGGGAGTGTGAACCAGCCACGCTGGACATCACCTGGCAGCAGTCGTCGGCGCTGTTCTCGGTCGGGTTGGTGGTGATCCTCGGGGCGGCGCTCTGGGCGATGCGTCGCCGCGACATCTCCTGACGTTCGGCTGCTTCCGACGTTCGGCTGCTTCTGACGTTCGGCTGCGAAGGCCCCCGGCGCGAGTCGGGGGCCTTCGGGTGTCCGGGCACCGCCGCGCCGGCTGCTGCGACAGGGGTCCTCGCTGGCTAGGCTGAGCAGATGTCCGCCGACGCCACCACCCCGGAGCCGTCCACCGACGCTCGTCCGGGCGGCGTCGGCCAGTCCGTGCCGGCTCCCCGGCCCGCTCCGTCGATCGAGACCGCCGACGAGCCGGCGCTGCCGGTCGAGCCGATCGGAACCGCCGACGATTCGGCGCTGCCGGTCGAACCGGTGGATGTCCAGCCGGTCGACCCGGCGGCGGCGTTGACCGAGCGGGAGCGCGCCATCCTCGCCTTCGAGCAGCAGTGGTGGCGACACGCCGGCGCGAAGGAGCAGGCCGTCCGGGACACCTTCGGGGTCTCCTCGACCCGCTACTACCAACTGCTCAACGGGCTGCTTGACAATCCGGCCGCACTCGCCGCCGATCCCGTGCTGATCGGTCGGCTTCGGCGGCTGCGTTCGTCGCGGGCCCGCAACCGTCGCCGCTGAACGCGCTCGCGCCGGTCGTGCCCTTCGCGACCGACCTCGCCGGTTCGTCCCGGTGTCTCCCTGGCTGCCGGGTCCGGCCGCCTGGCCAGCCGGCACACCGCATGGCTGTTGGCCAGGTGGGTAGGCGGGAGATGTTCCGGGGTCGCCAGGCGACCGAGCACCCAGGAGGGGAGCGGAGCATGACGGCAACGAATCAGAGCGGGCGTGCGCAGCAGGCCCGGCAGGAGGCCTCCCGAGTGGGCCACCAGGCCAGCCAGACGGGCGGTCAGGTCGCCCACACCGCCGCCGAACAGGGCGGTCAGGTGGCCGCCGAGGCGCGACGACAAGCCCAGCAGTTGACCGGTCAAGCCACCGGCCAGCTACGTGACCAGGCGCAGACGCAGCAGCGGCGTGCGGCCGACGGTCTGCGCGATCTGGGTCAGAACCTCAGTTCGATGGCCGACCGGGACGGCGATTCCGGACTGGCCGGTCAGGTGGTACGCCGAGCCGGCGACGCCGCCCAGCAGGCCGCGGGGTGGCTCGACGAACGCGAACCCGGTGAGGTGCTCGACGAGGTGCGCAGCTACGCGCGCCAACACCCGGGGACGTTCCTGGCGGGTGCGGCTGTCGCCGGGCTGCTGGTCGGGCGACTCACCCGTGGCCTGACCGCGCCGGCATCCGGCAACGGTGCGAGTGGGAGCGCGGGCGGCGCCCCGCCGGCACCGCAGGGCGCACCAATGGATGCCGGCGAGCAGCCGTACGTCGGGACGGCGCGGGCGCAGAACGTTTCGCCGGCCGGTCGTCCCGAGTCGGACCTGCCCGGTGGGGTGGCACCGTGAGCGCCCCGGAGAAGGAACGCACCCAGGCGTCGGTCGGCGAACTGCTCGGTGACGTGACCCGGGACATGTCGACGCTGGTGCGCAAGGAGGTCGAGCTAGCCAAGGCCGAGCTGCGCGAGGAGGTCAGCCAGGCGGGCAAGGCCGGCGGCATGTTCGGCGGTGCGGGGCTCGCCGGGTTCCTGGCCGTGCTGTTCGTGTCGTACGCGGTGTGGTGGGGGCTGTCCAACGCGATGGACCAGGGATGGGCGGCGCTGATCGTCGCGGTTCTCTGGGCGGCCGTCGCCGGCGGTCTCTTCCTCAACGCGCGGACCCAGCTGAAGCGCGCGCGTGCCGTACTGCCCCGGACGAAGCAGACCGCCCGGGACTTGCCGGACGCCCTGCGGGGTCGGTGAACGAGTCGGGAGGAGACAACTCATGTCCAGTGATCCGGACCGGATCCGGCGGGAGATCGAGACCACCCGCAACGAGTTGAGCAGTGACGTCGACGCCCTGACCGACAAGGTCAACCCGCGTCGGATCGCCGGTGACAGCGTCGGGCAGGCGCGCGGCGCGCTCACCCGAGCGAAGGAGAAGATGATGGGCAGCTCGAGTCACATGGGGCAGGAGGCCAGCCAGCGGATGTCGCACGCGACCGGCGCGGTACGTGACGAGACCCGGTCGCTCGGGCAACAGTCCCGCGAGCAGGCCCAGGGCAACCCACTGGCCGCCGGTCTGGTCGCGTTCGGTGTCGGTCTGCTGGCCGCCTCGCTGATCCCGCCGAGCGGGCGGGAGCGGCAACTCGCCGGCCGGGCCCGCGGCATGGTCAGTGAGCACTCCGACCAGCTTCGCCAACAGGCGAGCCAGGTCGGCCACCAGATGCAGGACAACCTGCGCGGGCCCGCGCAGCAGGCGGCACAGTCGGTGCGGTCAAGCGCCCAGCAGGGAGTGTCAGCGGTACGCGACCAGGGCCGCTCGGCCGCCGGTCAGGTGCAGGGGGAAACCCATGCGGCGGCTGATGATCTCCGGCAGCGCTGACCCGGTCGGCGCGGCGGGGTCGGCGCCGGTGATGCGGGTGCGATCCGCGTCCGCGCCGGCCCCGGGTCGGCCGGTCAACGAGGACCTGGTGTTCCAGATCGGGCCGCTTGTCGGTGTCCTCGACGGTGCGACGGTGCCGGAGGGTTTCGACACCGGCTGCGTGCACGGGCCGGAGTGGTACGTCCGGCACCTCGCCGCCCGGCTCGCCGTGGCGGAGGCGGTCCGTCCGGCGGCCCGGCTGACCAGCAACCTGGCCGCCGCGATCCTCGCGGTCCGCGCCGACCACGGTGAGCAGTGCGACCTCGACCATCCCGGCACCCCGTCCAGCACCGTGTGCCTCCTGCGCGACTGCGGCGATCAGGTCGACTACCTGGTGCTCTGCGACAGCCCGCTGGTGCTGGACTGCGGCGGTCAGGTCAGCGTGGTGACCGACGACCGGTTGGACGCCTCGATCGCGGAGCTGCGGGAGACGGTCGCCATGGTGCCGGGCGGGGCCGTGGACCCGGTCACCCGTTTCCGGCACGCCGTGAGCGTCCAGCGGGAGCGGATGAACCGTACCCACGGCTACTGGGTCGCGGCGGCCGATCCGGACGCGGCCTTCCACGCGGTGACCGGCACCCTGCCCCGGCACGGGGCGACGGCGCTGCGCCGGGCGGCGCTGCTCAGCGACGGCGCGTCAAGCGCTGTGGAGCAGTTCGGGTTGACCGACTGGCCCGGCCTGCTGGACCTGCTGAGCGCGGACGGGCCGGGCGCGTTGCTCGACCGGGTCCGGGCCGCCGAGCGTGACCACCCCGACCGGTTGCGCAGGCACAAGCCCACCGACGACGCGTCTGTGGTGTTCTGCGAGTTCGGGCCGGCGGTTTGAGCCTCTTACACCCGGTCGGGTGACAACAGAGCGTGATGCGGAACACCCCGCCCGCCCGACCGGCCGGTACCGCTGTCCGGACCGCCAGTGGATGGCCGATAGGGTGGACTTCGGCCGATGAGCGCGGCAGACTGCGGCACGTGGCGGGTGCGGTCCGGCTGGAGCCGGTGGACGAGCAGAACCTGGAGCCGTTGCTCTCCGTAGCGGCTGCCGAGGCGGAGCCTAGCGATGTGATGCCTCCGGTCGAGGCCCCCGCCGGCTGGTCGCTCGCCCGCCGAGAGGCGTTTCGGGAGTTCCATCGGGCCAGCTTCGGCGGGCTGGACGGCCCGACCCGTTCGCAGATGTACGCGATCCTCGTCGGCGGCGAGGTGCTGGGTATGGTCAGGATGACGCGCTGTGACGAGCCCGGCACTGTGGAGACCGGCCTGTGGCTCGGACGCTCAGCGCGCGGGCAGGGGATCGGGGCGGCGGCGCTGCGGGAGTTGCTGAACGCCGCCGCTCGGGCCGGCATGCGGGTGGTGGTCGCCGAAACGACGCCGGACAACTTCGGCGCGGTCGCCGTATTGCAGAAGTGTGGCGCGAAATTGTACGAGGCCGACGGCAAGGTGCGCGCCGAGATCTGTCTCGACTCGACACTGCCCACACTCTGAGGTGTCCCGGTCTGCCCCGGTCCGGTCGGCGGCGACCGCAGGGTCACCGCCGACCGCTCTCGACTTAGGCCGGTACGCGGACGATGTCGTAGTCGGTGCTCGGCGTCGACTCCACGTCGAACCTGCCGTTCACCACGTACAGCGCCGAACCGAGCAGGTCGCCGGTGGCCGGTGAGCGCAGCTGCGGACCGGTGATCTCCCGCTGCACCGTCCCGGAGGTGTAACCGGCGTTGAGTCGGACCACAGCTATGACGTTCGTCAGGTTCCGGATCACGTACAGGGTGCGACCGCGTAGCACCAGCCCGTCGGCCCGGTCCACCGAGTAGCCGCCCAGGTCGAAGACGCGGCTGGCACCGGTGCGCGGGTCGACGCGGACGAGTTGCCCGATGAGCATCTGCGCGACAAGCAGGTCGCCGTCCGGAAGCGCCGCGATTCCGTTGTTGAACGCGTCAGGTGTCGCCCCCGGACCGGTGAGGGGCAGCACCCGGACGGCGGCCGGGGCAGGCAGGTGGCCACCCTGGCCGAGCGGCACCACGTACAGCACGGGTCGGGTGGAGTCGGTGAAGTAGACCGCCCGGTCGGTGATCACCAGGTCGTTGACCAGGCTGTTGGGGTCGGTGGTGAACTGGTAGTGGGCCAGCCTGGCGCCGCTGCCCGGGTCGTACACGCTGGCTCCACCGCCGGTGAAGTCGGCGGTCCAGAGCCGGCCCCTCGGGTCGATCTTGAGCCCTGCCTTGGCGGTGCCGGGCGTGCCGGGGATCAGCACCGAGCCGCGCCCGGTGCGTAGGTCACCGCGC
Source organism: Micromonospora sp. NPDC049044 (assembly GCF_040649215.1). Taxonomy (NCBI): domain Bacteria; kingdom Bacillati; phylum Actinomycetota; class Actinomycetes; order Micromonosporales; family Micromonosporaceae; genus Micromonospora; species Micromonospora sp. NPDC049044. Next base: position 82,950 of record NZ_JBEZFA010000020.1, read on the forward strand.
CACACCGCGCCGTCCAGGACGGACCCGACGTACACGGTCGTCCCCCGACCGATCGTCAGCCCTTCCGGGGTGAAACCGTCGGGCAGGGCGATCCGGGCCGGGAACGGCTTCGCCGGTTGGGCGGCCGCCGACGCACCGACAGTGGCCAGTGTCGCCGCCGCGACCAGCGGGGTGAGGAGGAGGGACAGCAGTTTGCGCAACGGACACCGCCTGACGTCCAGGTGGAGGACTCCACAGAGGAATGTGACGCCCTAATAACACTCCGAGACCGCCAAAAGGTTGGGAACGGTGTTCAGCCCCGGCGGGCGGCGTACCCGGCGAGCGCGGCGACCTGGGCCGGGTCCAACGACGGGCGCACCCGGGCCCGTGCCGTCGCCACGTGCCCGGCGGTGACAGTGGCGGCGGCAAGTGACTCCCGCATCGCGGCCAGCGCCGCCTCCCGGACCAGCGCCGCGCAGTCCGCCGCGGAGAAGCCGGTCAGCTCGTCGCCGAGGGCCGTGAGGTCGACGTCCGGCGCCAGCGGCACCTGCCGGGACGCGGCTCGCAGGATCTCCGCGCGGGCGGGTCCGTCCGGCGGTGGCACGTAGACCAGCCGCTCCAACCGGCCCGGCCGCAGCAGCGCCGGGTCGACCAGGTCGGGGCGGTTGGTGGCACCGACCACCACCACGTTGCGCAGCGTCTCCACCCCGTCCAACTCGGTGAGCAGCGCGGCGACCACCCGGTCCGTGGTGCCCCCGTCGGTGGCCTGGCCGCGCACCGGCGCCAGGGCGTCCACCTCGTCCAGGAAGATCAGGGTGGGGGCCGCCTCCCGGGCCCGACGGAACAGTTCGCGGACCGCCCGTTCGCTCTCGCCGACCCACTTGGAGAGCAGTTCCGCGCCCTTCACCGACAGCACGTTGGCCCGCCCGGACCCGGCGAGCGCGGTGACCAGATAGGTCTTGCCGCAGCCCGGTGGCCCGTAGAGCAGCACACCGCGGGGCGGCTGCACCCCGAGCCGGGCGAAGGTGTCCGGGTAGGTCAACGGCCACAGCACCGACTCGGTGAGCGTCTGCTTGACCTCGTCCAGGCCACCCACGTCGTCAAGGGTCACCGACGCCAGATCCAGGGTCGAGGCCGCCATCGTGGTCGGCCGGACCACCTCCCGGGCGGCGGTGAAGTCCGCCATCGACACCGTCGGCGTCTCGGCGGACTTCTGCCGCAACGCCGCGCGTACCCCGGCCTCCCGGACCAGCGCGGCCAGGTCCGCCGCGACGAACCCGGGGGTACGCGCGGCCACCTCGTCCAACCGGACGTCTTCGGCGAGCGGCACCTGCCGGGTCAGCACTGTGAGCTGTTCGCGGCGTAACGCCTGGTCGGGAAGCGGAATGCTGATCCGCAGCGACAGCAGATCGGGTGCGCGCAGCCCGGGGTCGACCGCCTCCGGTCGGCCGGTTGCGCAGACCACCGCGACACCGGCCCGGACACACTCGGCGAGCACCTGGCGGAACACAGTCGCCACCGGACCGGGGTGCTCCGCCGGTGCGAGCGCTTCGACGTCGCTGACCAGCAGCACCGCCGGCCCGCCGGCTCGGGCCGCCGTCGCCGCGGCCCGCAACCGGTCGGCGGCGGCCTGGTTCGTCGACGCGGCCACCTCGGGTGCCCACAGCGGGTGGACGCGGGCTCCCACCCGAGCGGCAACGGCCCGGACCAGCGCCGACTTGCCGGAGCCGGCCGGACCGACGAGCAGCACCCCCAGCGAGACGGCGGTGCCCAACCGGCCCAACACCTCCCGGTGGTGGAAGCCGAGGTCGAGCAGTTCGGTCAACTCCTCGGCCTGGGGCCGCAATCCGGGCAGCTCGTCCACGTCCGGTGGGTCGTCGGGCTGGTCCACCGCCGGGGCCGCGTCGTCCGTCCGGGACGGCCGCGTCCACCCGGCGTCGACCGGGGCAGGTCCGCCGTGGGTGACCGGGCCGTGCTCCCAGCCGACCACCGTGTCCATCGTGACAAGCGCGCCGACGGCCGGCTCGACGGTCCGAACGGTCAGCAGAGTGCTGGTCCAGGCGACACCGACGGTGTTGGCGAGGCTGCGCCGAGCCGCCTCGACCAGGCTGCGCACCGAGGCGTCCGGCAGCACGTCCTGGGGCAGCAGCGACACGTCGTCTCCGGCGGTGAGCACCTTGCCCAGCAGAGCCAGCCGGAGCATCTCCGGACTCACCGCCGCGACCACCTCCACCGGCCCGGCCAGGATGACCCGGGTCGCCGGCACCAGCGGCACCGGGCCGACCCGCACCTGGGCGCCGTCGCGTACGCCCAGGTTTCCCAGGGTCAGGTCGTCCGCGTACAGCAGGGCGCTGCTCGCGCCCGGTGCGGCGGTCGCCACGATCCCCGCCGTCTCCCGGCGGCCGGCGAGCCGGACCGGGTCGCCGGGCCGCAGTCCCAGCGCGGTGAGCGCCTCCGGATGCAGCCGTACGATGCCCCGTCGGGCGTCCAGCGCGGCCGGTCGTAGGCTCGCCGTCAAGGTCAGGTCGGGTTGTGCCACCGCCCGACCGTAGCCGCCGCCGGCCAGCCCCACCGGTCAGCGCCGCGGATCCAACTCGTCCAACAACGACGGGTCCTGCCGGATCAGCTCGGCCAACCGGGCCGCCGGGTCCGGGGTCAACGCGTCCGGGCCGGGCGCCCACTCGGGGACCGTCCGGCCGGACAGCGGCCAGGCCGGCGGGGGTTCCACCGGCGCCGCCGGGGGCACCGGCCCGACCGTGACGGCCGGCCCGTCCCAGCAGACCCGCATCGGGTACGTCCGCCCCTCATGCTGCACCTGCACTGTCACCGCCAGCCCGGGATGGCTGCCGACGACCTGGCGGACCGCCTCGGCCACCTCCTCGACCGGCCCCCATCCGGCCACCTCGCCCGGCGAGTCCGCCCCCGCGTGCCGGGGATCGTGGCGCCCCGACCCGGCGCTGCGGACGTCGTCCGGACCGGGACCGGACGGCCCCGGCGGTGACGCGCTGACGTCACGCTCGTTGGCCAGCCGGCGCCGCGCCTCCTCGCGCCGGGCCAGTCGGGCCAGCGTCTCGTCCAGGTCGCCCCTCACCAGATCACCCCTTCCCGCACGCTCGGAGCCGGTCGGCTCAGGCCTGTCTGTCCCGGGTGGCACGTTCCAGCGCGCGGTCCAGGACGACAAGCAGGGCGTCCCGTACCGAGAGCCGGTCCCGGGCGTCGAACTGCACAAGTGGCACGTGGTCACCGATGGCCAGGGCCCAGCGGATCTCACCGAGTTCCAGGGCCAACCGTCCGTCGAAGGCGTTGACCCCGACCACGAACGGCAGGCCGGCCCGTTCGAAGAAGTCGATGGCGGGGAAGCAGTCGTCGAGTCGGGCGCTGTCCACCACCACCAGCGCACCGAGTGCCCCGCGGGCGAGGTCCTCCCACATGAAGCCGAACCGGGCCTGCCCGGGCGTGCCGAACAGGTAGAGCTTCAGACTGCGGTCGATGGTCACGCAGCCGAAGTCCATCGCCACAGTCGTGGTGGTCTTGTTGGAACGGATACCCGGATCGTCCACGCCGATCCCGGCGCTTGTCATCTCGGCCTCGGTGGTCAGGGGAGCGATCTCGGAGATCGCACCCACTGTGGTGGTCTTACCCACCCCGAAGCCACCGGCCACCAGGATCTTGACCGGGATCGGCGGTGCCGCCGGCCTACCGACCGGCGGCACGGACGCCCCCGCGCCGGACGGCGGCTGGTACGGCGGAGGCGGCAGTCCGGCCCGTCCGACTGCCGGCCCAGCGGGCACGGCGTACCGGGCGGCGGCGCTGTTTGCGGCGACCCCGCCGAGCGGGGCGACCGGCCATTCAGGAGATCGCACGAAGTCCATCAATCACTCGCAGGATGAGGTCGGGGTCGGCGGCGTCGTTGGTGTCGGTGACGTGCACGTCCAGGTGTCCGGCCGCCCGTAGGTCGCCGACCAGGACCCGCGTCACGCCCAGGTGCAGCCGGGCGCGGGCCGAGATCTCGGCGACCGAGATCGGTGCGGCGCAGAGCGCGATGATCGCCTGGGATTCCGGTGCCAGCAGGGCGCCGGGCGGGCCCGTCGGCCAGCCGCCGTCCATCCGGGCGGTCACCTGCGTCTCCAGCCCGATCGCCGGGTCGGCACCCGCCACCCGTCCGGAGGTGAGCACGAACGGCCGGGGACCGGCGGGCCGACACTCCTCCGGCTCCGGCTCCGTGAACGCCGGCACCACCACCTCGCCCGCGTCGGTGGGGGGCGGCGTGTGCAGGTACGGGCGGACCCGGGCCCTCGGTTCCGGGTCCGGATCCTCACCGGCGACGTCGGCTGTCACTGCTGAACGGCGTTCTTCAACTCGACGATCAGCCGCGGGGTCAGGGCACCACCGGCCCGCCCGGCGAAGAGCGTCATCTCGTACGCGACGGTGCCCAGGTTGGCCGACCGGTCGGCGACCACCCCGAGCACGGAACCGCTGCTGATCGCGCTGATCAGCAGGTAGCCGTCGGCCATGTCGACGATCACCCGGTTCAAGCCACCGAGCGCGTACCAACTGGCCGCCCCACCGGCGAGACTCGTCATCCCGGAGACCACAGCGGCCAACCGCTCCGCGTTGGACCGGTCCTTGATCGCCGACATGGCCATCAGCAGGCCGTCCGAGGAGACCGCGATCGCCTCCAGCACCCCGGCCGTGCCGGAGGTGAAGGAGTCCAGCAGCCAGTTGAACGTACGGGCCTCCGGGCTGAGGTCCCCGCTGGCGCCGGTCTGGCTCTGGTCGACGTTGTCGTGCAGGAAGGGACTGGTCACCGTGATGATCCTTCTTCGTTCCGGCGGTCGGGGCCGACTTCGAGGAGGGCACGGGCAACGCCCTCCTCGAACTCGTTGATGCGCTTGCGGACCTCGGCCGGGTCACCGAGGTGCGTGCTGGGTGGCTGACAGGCCGGGACGACAGTGAGGTTCGCCCCCGGCACCCGTCGGTTCAGTAGGGACCGACCCGGGACGGTGTCGGACGGACCGGCACCACCGGTCACCGTAGGGCCGGCGCCCCCCGGTGCGCTCGGCAGGTCGACAGTGTTCAATTCGGCCCGGCGTACCCCGGCCTGGAACGCCTCGACAAGCGCCTGGGCGGCAGCGGGGTCCGCGTCGGTCGCGTCCACCGGCCGGGTCGGGTTGGCGGTGGCGTGCAGGCTTGCTCCCGGCACCCGCTGCCGGACCCGCGGCGTGGTCGGTGTGCCAGCCGGTTCCGACTCCTCGACGACGGGGGTGGTCTGCTGTTGCTGGCCGCCGAACGCGTTCCAGGACGGGCTGGTCTCCAGGCTGCGGGTGGCCCGGCTGAGCAGGTCCGAGTCGAAGCGGGCCGCTTCGTCGACGGCCGCTGTGATGGCCCGCGCGGCGCGCTGGGATGCGGCTGCCGTACGCCGGTCCCGCTCCGGCACCGAGGCTCGGGCGACTGCGCTCCCGGCCGGGTCGGCGCGGCGAAGCACCAGCGACGTCGATGGGATCTCCAGGTGTGCGGTCACCCCGCCGCCGCCGGTGGCGGCCAGGCCCACCTCCCAGCCGTGGCGGCGGGCCAACCGGCCCACCACGAAGAGACCGAGCACCTCGGTCGGTGCCAGGTCGAGTCGTTCCCGGCGGGTGAGCCGGGCGTTCTCCTCGGCCAGCCGTTGCTCAGCCATGCCGATGCCGTGGTCCACCACGGTGATCCGGGCGCCGAGGCCGGAGGCGTCGGCGGCCACCAGTACGCGGGTGTGCGGTGGGGAGAAGGCTGTGGCGTTCTCCATGAGTTCGGCAAGCGCCAGGATGAGGTCGCCGACCACCGCCGGCGCGGCCGAGATGCCCGCCGGCACCCGCACCTCGACCCGGGTGTAGTCCTCGATCTCGCCGAGCGCCAACCGGACCACGTCGGCAAGCGGCACCGGCGCGGTGTGGGCGTCGGCGCCGGCCGAACCGGAGAGCACCACAAGGCTGCCGGCGTTGCGCCGCAACCGGCTGGAGATGTGGTCGAGCCGGTACAGGTGTTCCAGTCGGCCCGGGTCGGCCTCCTGCTGCTCCAACCGGTCGATCAGCGCGAGTTGCCGGCCCACCAGGTTCTGGGTTCGCCGCCCGACGTGGCCGAACATCTGCGCCACGTTGCGTCGGCCGGCGACCTGCCGTTCGACCAGCCGGGCGGCGGTGTTCTGCACCCGGTCGAAGGCCCGCGCCAGGTCACCGATCTCGTCGTTGGCCCGGATGTCGACGGGTTCCAGCCGGACCGGTTGCGGGCTCTCCCCCTCGTCGTCGGTGACCCGGACCAGCTCCGCCTCGGCGACCCGGGCGACCCGGTCGGCCGAGCGGGTGAGTCGGGTAAGCGGTCGGGCCACCGTCCGCGCCACCGCCACGCTGAGCAGCACCACAAGCGCCAGGATCAGCGCCGCGGCGGCCCCGACCAGGTACGCGGCGGTGAGCGCCCGCCGCTGCTCTGCGGTGACCTCGGTGAGCACGTCGGCGACCAGCTTCTTCTCCACGAACTGACCGAGTCGGATCATCGTGCGGACGGCCGGGAAGAGCGCCTCCATCGGCACCGGGCGGACCGCGGCGGCCGGGTCCCGGGCACTCCTGAGCAGGAAGTCGGGGCTGGTACGCGCGGCCACGGCCGCGTCGTTGAGCTGGGCCACCGTGAGCTGCTCGGGCGTGATCAGGCTTCGGTAGCGTTGGTTGTCGACCATCAGCGCGGCGATGCACGCCACATATCCGGCGGTGGTGTCCGGGTTGCCGATCGCCTTGACCAGCAGGCTCAGGGTGGCGCAGGTGCCCAGGCCCTCGTCGGCGCGGAGCAGCCCGTCGAGGGCGAGCACCTGCCGGCCCGCCAACGTGTCGGTGTCCACTCCGATGACGAGCTGCAACGACTCGATGATCCCCTTGTTGACCGGGCCGAAAGCATCCATCACCTGACCCGGGTTGGCGGTCCGGGCCAGCACTGCCGTCCGCAGGTCGACGAGGTTGGACACCGCGTTGAGGGCGCGGTCGACCCGATCGGTGAACGCGTCGCCGCGCTCCGCCCGAAGGTCCGCCACCCGGTCGTCCACGTCGGCGGACTTACGGACCAGCTCACTGCCCTCGACCCGGCCGAGCAGGAAACCGACGGAGAGGATGCGCTCCTGCTGAAGGTCCTGGACCAGGCTGCCGACCCGACTGGCGAGTCGTACCCGCTCGGCGGTGTCGCCGGCCCGCTGCGCCGCGTTCACCCGGTCGAGCATCACGGGCACGGCCAGGCCGATCATGCTGAGCAGTGGGATCACCACGAGCAGCGCGAGCTTGCCGCGGATCCGGAGCCTACCGAGCAGCATCGAAGGCCCCCCACTGCGCGGGCTCCGCGTCGCGGGCCGCGCCGGCCGGTTGCAGCCCGAGCGGGTCGCCTGGCACCGGTTGCCACGATTCGGCAGGTGACGGGATGTCGCCGCTCTCCGCGTGGGTCGCCGCCATCGCCGCCCGGCGTCGGGCCCGGCCACGGGCGGCGACAAGCAGCGCGGCGAGCCAGCCCAGCAGGAGCACGGCGAGCGCCCCGGCCGCGCCGATCAGCCAGCGGTCCCGGTCGAACCCGTCGATGCGCTCGACGAGCAGGGCGTCCAGCTCGGCGAGGATGACCGGCTGAAGTTGACGGGCCGCGCGGTGCGTGTTGAGTGCGGCGGTTCTCAGCTGACCGGGGTCCAACACAGTTGTGCCAGTGGTCGGGGTGGAGGACGCGGCAAGGGCCTCCACCGAGCGCTGATAGGTGTCAAGTGGGGTCAGCACGTTGGCACCGAGGTCGGTGCTCTCCGAGCCGTCCACGGCGGAGCGCAGGTTGTCGACGAGGTCACCGGCGGGTGCCAGGGCGGTCACCCGCAGACCGGTCAGCTCCATCAGGCCGCGGGGTTGCTCGGCGGCTGGCCGCCGGGAGACAAGCGTGCCCAGGTCGGCGAGCCGGCCGGCGGCCACCACCGCCTCGGGTAGTTCCTGGCCGGCGCTGTCCTGGAGGAAGAAGGAGTCGGCGACGGGGTCGCGGACCAGCCCGGAACTCTCCCGAACCTTGCGGTGCAGGGCCAGCAGCAGGTCCGAGGCCTCGCCGTACGCCGTGTAGGCGGACTCCGGGTCGGCGGGGCTGCGCCCGCGCAGTGCCTCCAGCTTGGCTCGCACCCCGGCCCAGCGTTCCTGGCTGAGCAGTTCGGCGCCGATGCGGGCGTCCACCGCGGCGGCCTCCTCGACCGCCCGGTTCAGCGCGTCGCCGGTCACCGGTCGACCGCTGACCGCGGCGGACTGGGCCTCCACCAGGGCGTCGGTGACCGAGCCCAGCGCGGTGAGGTACTGCACGCCGAGTCGTTCCCGGACGGCCAGGGCCCGGTCGTCGGTGGTCTGCCGCCAGGCGGACGTGACGAGCAGCCCCACCGGTGCCAGTAGCGCCCCGATGAGCAGCAGCGGCAGCAGTCGGCCCAGGGTGGACGGACGTCGACGGGCCCGCGGCGCGGGGACTGTCATGGTTGTGTCTCCTCCGGCATGGGGCGCGGATCGGCGCGGCGTCGGGTGGCCCGACAAGTCCCGTGCACCGGACCGGAAAACTAACCGACCCCCCTGCTGGTCAGGCCTTCCTGGACGAGTCAGGTTCGCGTCAGTTCGAGCAATGTCACCATTCGCCCGCGTTCCCGACACGCTCTGTTTCGTCGATGGGTGTGACATGGAGGGATCCAGGTTGATATCTGTGAAAGATCGGAATTCACGGGATCCGAATTCAACTCACTGGGCCGCGCCCGACACGGCGCGCTCGCTGACGTCCGCACACCGATCGGGGCAACCGGACGGACGTACGGCGGATCTCAGCTAATGCTCAGCCTGCGCGCCGTACCGTGTGCCGCATGACATCGCCGTCGCCGGCCGCGTGGTTCCGGCGTGCCCTGCCCACCCGCCGTCGCGCGATCGCCGCCGCGGCTGTCGTCGTGCTGCTGGCCGCCGCCGTGACCTGGGCGGTGTGGCCGAAGGGGCCGGGCGTACGCACCGAGAGCGCGATGCTCACCGTCCGCTCCGGACCGTCCGGCGACCAGCCGGTCGACCTCGACACCACCTTCTACCTGCCCGACGACGCCTCGTCCGGTCGGAAGGTCCCGGCGGTGCTGTTGGCACACGGGTTCGGCGGCACGAAGGAGTCGGTGCGCTCCGACGCGGAGGAGTTCGCCGGGCGCGGCTACGCGGTGCTCACCTGGACCGCACGGGGTTTCGGCAAAAGTGGCGGCGAGATCCATCTGGACAACCCGGACTACGAGGTGCGCGACGCTCAGCGGTTGCTGGACTGGCTGGCCGCCCGACCCGAGGTCCGCACCGACGCCGCCGGTGACCCGAAGGTCGGTGTGGTCGGCGGCTCGTACGGCGGCGGGTTGGCGCTGCTGCTGGCCGCCCAGGACCAGCGGGTCGACGCGATCGTCCCCATGATCACCTGGAACGACCTGTCCCGTGCCTTCCTGCCGGAGAGCACCGGTGCGGCCCCGACCGAGGGTGTGTTCAAGAAGGGATGGGCCGGTCTCTTCTTCGGCGGCGGCGGCAACGTGGGTTCCGGCCCGGCGGGGCTCTCCGGCGGGACCGCGGCCCAGCCGCAGGGCGCACCGGCGTCGGCCGGCCCGCCCAGCCCGGGGCCGGGTGCCGGTCCGGGCAGCGGTCCCGGTGGCGCCCCGGCCGGTGCGGCCGACCCGTCCTGCGGACGGTTCGCGGCCGACGTGTGCGCCGCGTACCTGCGGGTCGCCACCGCCGGGCAGGCCGACCAGGCGGCCGTGGACCTGCTGCGACGCTCCAGCCCGGCCGGCGTACTGGACCGGATCAAGGCACCCACCCTGCTGGTGCAGGGCGAGGCGGACACCCTCTTCCCGCTCGGCGAGGCGGACGCGAACGCGAAGGGCATCGCCGCCGCCGGCACCCCGGTGCGGGTCGCCTGGTTCACCGGCGGTCACGACGGGGGCAGTGGACCCCGCTCGGACTCCGACCGGGTGAAGTTCCTGACCGTTCAGTGGCTCGACCACTACGTCAAGGGCGAGGGCGACGCGCCCGGCGACGGCTTCACCTGGTCGCGGATCGCCGGCTTCGACGCGCTCGACAGGGGTCTGGTCGCCACCGGCTTCCGCCGCGCGGACTATCCGGGCCTCACCGGAAACGCCCGCCGGGAGATCACCGTCGCCGGACCGGCCCAGCCGATCGCGAACCCGCCGAACGGCAACCCGGCCGCCATCTCCTCGATCCCGTTCGCCGGTGGGCTCACCTCCCTGCTGGACGGGGTGGCCGGCGACGTGCCGGGCCAACACGCCCGGTTCGAGTCGACCCCGCTCACCGAGGCGGTGGACGTGGCCGGTGCGCCCACCGTCACCCTGCGGGCCGCCTCGCCGACCGGCACGGCGGTGCTCTTCGTCAAGCTCTACGACGTCGACAAGGACGGCGCGGCGACCCTGCCGAACGGGCTGGTCGCCCCGATCCGGCTCACCGGCCTGCCGCAGCGGGTGCAGGACGCCCGCCCGGTCACCGTGACGTTGCCCGGGATCGTCCGCCGGGTGGAGGCCGGCCACCGGCTGCGCCTGGTGGTGGCGACCTCCGACCAGGCGTACACCACTCCCGCCGAACCGACCGTCTACACGGTGGCGGCCGACGGCGCGGTCAGCCTGCCCACTGTCGACGGTGAGCCGATCCCCACCGCCGCGACGATCTGGCGCTGGGTGCTCGCCGGCCTGCTCGCCGCCATCGCGATCGGCCTCGTCGTGGTCGTCGCCGTCCTGCGCCGCAGGCACCGCCGCCAGGACCGCTCGGTGCATCCGGAGTACGCGGACACGCCGTTGGCCGTGCGCGCGCTGCGCAAGGAGTACGCGGACGGCTTCGTGGCGGTGTCGAACGTCGACTTCGAGGTGCACCCCGGTCAGGTGGTGGGTCTGCTCGGGCCCAACGGCGCCGGTAAGACCACCACCCTGCGCGTGCTGATGGGGTTGACCCAGCCGACCGCCGGGGAGATCTACGTCTTCGGTCGCCGGCTGGTGCCCGGCTCGCCGGTGCTGTCCCGGATCGGCGCGCTTGTGGAGGGACCCGGCTTCCTGCCGCACCTGTCCGGGTTGGAGAACCTGAAGGCGTACTGGCGGGCCACCGGCCGGCCGTGGGAGGACGCCCGGTTCGACGCGGCCCTGGAGATCGCCGGGCTGGGCGACTCCGTGCAGCGGAAGATCAAGAACTACAGCCACGGCATGCGTCAGCGCCTCGCCATCGCCCAGGCCATGCTCGGCCTGCCCGAGCTGCTCGTGTTGGACGAGCCGACCGACGGGCTCGACCCGCCGCAGATCGCCGAGATGCGCCGGGTGCTCCAGCGCTACGCCACTGACGGTCGGGCGGTGCTGGTCTCCAGCCACCTGTTGGCCGAGGTGGAGCAGACGTGCACCCACGCGGTGGTGGTCAACAAGGGCCGGATAGTGGCGTCCGGGCCGGTGGAGGAGATCGTCGGCGAGTCGCCGAGCGTGCTGTTCGACGTCACCGACCCGGTGGCGGCGCGGGCCGTACTGGACCGGCTGCACGGGGTCCGCGTGCTGCCGGAGAGCGACGGCCAGTTGGTGGTGGACACCAACGGCACGGCCCGCAGCGAGGTGGTGGCCGAGCTGGTGCGCGCCGGCATCGGGGTGGACCGGGTGGTGCCGCGGCGCCGCCTGGAGGACGCGTTCCTCGCCCTGGTGGGCGACAACTCTCGGGGAAGCGGTGACCGGTGATGGCTGTTGTCGACGCGGGTGAGGCCCGGGGCTACCGGCCGTCGGCCACCATGCCGTTCGCGGCGGAGTTCCGTCGGCAGGCGTCCCGGCGGCGGACCCAGCTGGCGCTCGGGTTCATGGTGCTGCTGCCACTGATCATCCTGATCGCCTTCCAGTTCAATTCCGGTGGCGATGACGACAACGGCAACAACGAGTTCGCCAGCCTTGTGGACCTGGCCACCTCCGGCGGCCTCAACTTCACCCTCTTCTCGATCTTCGTGTCGGCGTCGTTCCTGCTCGTGGTGGTCGTCGCGCTGTTCTGCGGCGACACGGTGGCCAGTGAGGCGAGCTGGGGCAGCCTGCGGTACCTGCTGGCGATCCCGGTGCCCCGGGCCCGGTTGTTGACGGTGAAGCTGGTGGTCGCGCTGGCGTACTCGGGACTGGCTCTGGTGCTGTTGGCCGGCACCGCCCTGCTGGCCGGCACCCTGCGCTACGGCTGGTCGCCGCTGCGCAGCACTGTCGCCGCCGAGCTGGAACCCACCGAGGGGTTGCTCCGGTTGCTTGCCGTGCTCGGCTATTTGGCGGTCGTCCTGCTTGTGGTGGCCGGGCTGGCGTTCCTGCTGTCGGTGACCACTGACGCCGCGCTCGGCGCGGTCGGCGGTGCGGTGCTGCTCTGGATCCTGTCCAGCATCCTGGACCAGATCACCGCCCTGGGCGCGCTGCGGGACTTCCTACCCACCCACTTCAGCACCGCCTGGTTGGGCCTGCTCTCCACCCCGGTGCAGACCGACGACGTGGTACGCGGCTGCATCTCGGCGATCAGCTACGCGACGCTGTTCTGGGGGCTGGCCTTCTGGCGCTTCACCCGCAAGGACATCACCTCCTAGGGTCGGGGCTCACAGCCGACCGTCGGGTGGGCTGACCGACGACGGCACCGCGCTCGGCACCGGTGGCGGGGTGGGGCGCGACGGCACCGGCGCGGACGGGTCGGCCTTCTTCCAGGCGCTGACCCCGATCCGGCCGGTGTTGCCCAGGTCGATCGGGCCGTCCGGGTCCACCTCTTCGCCCGGCTGGCCGGCCGCGGGCGCAACCGTCAGGAACTCACCGTTGGTTGCCACCACCGTCGAGTCGGTGACCAGGTTGCGCCAGAGCACCACGGCGGTGGCCCGCTCCCCGGCGGCGAGGGTGACCTGTCGGGGTGGTTGGTCGAAGCCCGAGGTGATCTCCTTCGCGCCGTTGACGACGCGCAACATGACCGGCTCGTGTTGCTCGTCGAACACGTGCAGCACGGGGTACCCGTTGAGCTGGTAGGGGCGGTCGCCGCAGTTGACCAGTTCCAGGCCGAGGGCGCGCAGTCCCATCGCGGCGTCCCCGCCGGTCGACCGGATCCGTACGCCGCTGGCCGGGCACGACGGCGGCGCGTCGACACTTGCCGACGGGCTCGGTGCGGTCGGCTGCCGGGGTGGAGCGTCCCCGCCCTGGCCCCGATGGTCGCCAGCGGTGCAGGCGCCGAGCGCGAGGGGCACCGCGACCACTGCGCTGATCCGTCGCCAGGCCGGGCTGTTGCGGGAGATCATCAAGCGATCCTCGCCCACGTGGGCGTGCCGCCACCGCCCGGCCCCCAGATCTCGGCTCTGCTCCTCGGCGCGATCCGCCGCCGTCCGGTGAGCCTGCTCGTCGGCCTGCCGCTGCCCGGGGCAACTCGATGGGCCGTACCCACACTGTGGGAGCGTGCCCACGGCGGACGGCTCGGCTTAAATTCTCGCGTAACCGCAGCTCAGAAGCGTGCGCGCGGGTCTTTGCCGGCGCTGATGCTCGACGTGGGGCCGCGGACACCGGTACATTCCGACCGGGGACTTTCCCACTAGCAAGGAATTTATAACCTTCGATACTTTCATGCCTCACATTGAAGTGATCCGATTCCTTCGATGGAGGTACCGATGAACGTTCCTCGGCTCGGCGGGCCGACCCTGTCCCTGTTCCGCATCGTGATCGGCCTGCTGTTCGCACTACACGGCCTGGCCTCGGTCTTCGGGTTGTTCGGCGGCAACCCCGTGACCGGCCGGGCGATAGCGCTCGGCGCCTGGCCAGGCTGGTGGGCCGCGCTGATCCAGTTGGTCTGCGGCACCCTCGTGCTGGCCGGGCTCTTCACCCGACCCGCCGCCCTACTCGCATCCGGCTCGATGGCGTACGCCTACTTCGTCGTGCACCAGCCGGATGATCTGCTGCCACTGCGCAACGGTGGCGAACTGTCGGCGCTCTTCTGCTGGTCTTTCCTGCTGATCGCGGCCCTCGGCCCGGGTTCCTGGGCGCTCGACACGCTGCTCTCCCGTCGCCGTGACGTGCCATCCACGCCCGAGGCACCGATGCCCGAGCGCAGCTCGATGGTCGTCTGACCGCACCCGTGCCGCGCGTCGCCGGGGCCTCGACGAGGCGGCTTCGGCGACGCGCCCGGTCAGGGATCGCCCCCGCAGTGCTCGGCGAGAGAGGGCGCGATCGGCACTCAGTCCTTGCGCTGATATCGCAAACGATTCAGCTCCAAAGCGCGCGAGTGGCAGGTGTTACCCGCCGCGCGGCAGCGCCCGGCGGCGACAGGGCCCGAGTGGCAGGTCTTACCCACCGCGCGGCAGCGCCCGTCGGCGACAAGGCCCGAGTGTCGAGCGATAGACGCGCGCGGGCCGGCGAAGCTGGGCGTCAGGCCGGCGTGCCGGTGCCGAGGACCGCGTCCAGGAGGCCCGGGTAGCGGTGGTCCAACTCGTCGCGGCGCAGTCGGACCAGGCGGCTGGTGCCGGCGGCCCGGGTGCGGGTCAGGCCGGCCTCGCGGAGCACCTTGAGGTGGTGGCTGCGGGTCGCCTTGGAGACGCCGAAGTCGAAGCTGCCGCAGGCTGCCTCGCCGCCATCGACAAGCGCCCGCACGATCTGTAGCCGCACGTCGTCGGCGAGGGCGGCAAGCACTGCGGTGACCGGTACGTCGGCCAGGTCGGGTTCGTGCGGCTCCATGTGACCAGTGTAACCCTTGTTCGACAACTTTCGAACAACACCCTATGGTCGGTTCCGTTGGTTCGACGATTCTCGAACATTGGAGCTGACGATGCGACCTCGCGCCGCCGCCTATCCGCTGCTCGCCGCACTCGGTTGGGGCGTGATGTTCCCGGTCCTGGCCAGTGCCCTGACCCGGGTTGACCCACTCAACCTGACCACCGCCCGTTACCTGCTCGCAAGCGTCGTCCTGGTCGCCATTCTGCTGCTCCGCGAAGGTGCCGGCGCGCTGCGGCACGGCGGCCGGACCGGCGAGATCGTGCTGCTCGGCGTGGTCGGCTTCGCCGGCTTCAACGTGCTCACCAACCTGGCCCTCGAACACGCCGCCCCGCAGCAGATCGCCCTCTTCGTGGCCACCACCCCGCTGATCACCCAGTTGGTCCGCTGGGCCCGGGACGGCGTACGGCCGAAGCCGCTCCTGCTGGCCCTCTCCCTGGTGGCGCTCCTCGGAGTCGGCCTGGTGATCACCCGCGGGAGCCTGGCCGGGCTCGGCCAGTTCGGTCTGGGTGGGCTGATGATGATCGGTGCGGTGCTCGGCTGGGGTATCTACACCCACGGTGCGAGCCGGTTCGGCGCCTGGTCCCCGCTGCGCTTCACCACCCTGACGGCGCTCGCCGGCACGGTGGCCATGCTGGCCGCGAGCATCGGCGCGGACGCCGTCGGGTGGCAGCACGCGCCGGCCGCCGCCGACCTCGCGGCGGTCACCCCGCAACTGGGGTACGCCGTGCTCGTCGGCGCGGTGGTCGCGGTCCTGGCCTGGAACACCGGTGTGCAGCGGCTCGGTGCCGCCAACGCCGCGCTGTTCATGAACCTGGTCCCGGTCACCACCTTCGCGGTGCAGATCGTCCGCGGCTACCGCCCGGAGCCGATCGAGCTGATCGGGGCCGCCATCACGATCGGGGCGCTGGTCGCGGCGAACCTCGCCACCAGGGTGCGGCCCCGGCCCTCGTCGCCGCCGCAGTCCACCGCGATCACCGACCAGCTCGCGGTGGTCGACCCCGTCGCGGTCAGCCGCCGCTGACCCGCCTGCCGTCGCTGGGCCCGGCAGCGCGGGGACGAAAGTTGCAGCGGATTCGTGGCACGATGAGCCGCCTGCCACCGACCCCGCCATCGATCCTGCGGATGGCCGCCCAGCGAGGGACATCGTTGTGACATCGATCGAGATTGACCGATGAACCCGAGCAGCGCGCCCTGGTCACCATGGTGTCCGCTCTGGTCGGGATCCTCTTCGCGGGCGGTGCGGTCTGGCTGGTCGCCGGGGGCGGACGGCCCACCGGCGACGACATCCTGGCCGCGGGCTGGATCATGGCAGCTCTACTGGCCGCGTTCGGTGCCGTGGCGATCTGTCTCGGGAAGCGCCGCCGCCGGTAACTGGCTGAGTCGTTCGGCTCACAGCGTGGGATCCGCGGTAGAGGCGGCGGCCATCGTTGCCTAGACTCGACAACACAACTGCATACCTCATCCAGAGGGGCTGAGGGATACGGCCCGACGACGCCCCGGCAACCACCCCGCGCGCTCACCGCTGAGCGACCCGCGGGGCAGGTGCCAATTCCGTCCCCGCCGCACGGTGCGATGTGGGGAAAGATGAGAGGAACCTCGACATGACGTCGACGCTCGCCGCCTCCGGCATCGCCACCGCCGCCAGCCCCGCCCGCGCCCTGGTCTGCCGTGCCTGCTCGGCCCGTTACCCGCTGGTCGCCCAGCACGCCTGCTACGAGTGTTTCGGCCCGCTGGAGGTCGACTACGACTCCACCGCCCTGGCCGCCGTCACCCGCGAACAGATCGAGGCCGGCCCGGACAACATCTGGCGCTACGCCGCACTGCTCCCCGCCGGTCAGGACCCGGCCAGTCGGGTCACCCTCGACCCGGGGCTGACCCCGCTGGTGGCGGCCCCGCACCTCGCTGCCGAGCTGGGCATCACCGCACCGCTGTGGGTCAAGGACGACAGCGCCAACCCGACCCACTCGTTCAAGGACCGGGTCGTCTCGGTGGCGCTCACCGCCGCGAAGTCGCTCGGTTTCACGAGGTTCGCCTGCGCGTCGACCGGCAACCTGGCCAACTCGGTGGCCGCGCACGCCGCCCGTGTCGGGGCACCTTCAGTCGTCTTCATCCCCAGTGACCTGGAGCAGGGCAAGGTCGTCACCACCGCCGTCTACGGCGGTGAGCTGGTCGCCATCGACGGCTCGTACGACGACGTCAACCGGCTCTGCGGCGAGCTGGTGGAGACCGACGAATTCGAGGACACCGCGTTCGTCAACGTGAACGTCCGGCCGTACTACGCGGAGGGTTCCAAGACCCTCGGCTACGAGGTGGCCGAGCAGCTCGGCTGGCGCATCCCGGCGCAGGTGGTCATCCCGATGGCCAGCGGCGAGCTGCTCACCAAGATCGACAAGGCGTTTTCCGAGCTTGTGGAGATCGGCCTGGTCGAGGCGCCGGCCGGCGGTTGGAAGGTCTTCGGAGCCCAGTCCGCCGGCTGTAGCCCCATCGCCACCGCGCTGCACGCCGACACCGACACGATCATCCCGGTCAAGCCCACCGGCATCGCCAAGTCGCTGAACATCGGCGACCCGGCCGCCGGCGTCTACGCGCTGGAGGCGGTCCGCCGCACCGGCGGTTGGATGGAGTACGCCGACGACGACGAGATCCGCGCCGGCATCCGCGATCTGGCCCGCACCACGGGCGTCTTCGCCGAAACCGCAGGCGGGGTGACAGTGGCGGTGCTCCGCAAGCTTGTCGAATCAGGTCGCCTCGACCCGACCGCGGAGACCGTCGTGTTCAACACGGGTGAAGGTCTGAAGACCGTTGACGCGGTGGCCGGCCAGGTCGGACCGACCCACCACATCAAGCCCTCGCTGCGCGCCGCCCGCGACGCCGGCCTCCTCGGCTGACCCGTTTGATCCACTCGGGTTCCTGGAAACCGCGGTGTCCGCCCGGCCCGGACCGCCCGTTGTCATGAAACCCGAGTGGATCAAGGGCGGTGCGCATGGCGCCGTGCGGGGTGACGGTCTGCTGGGCGGGTTGGCGTGATGGATGGGCGGGGTTGTCCGAAAGGTCGAGTGGATCAGTCGGGTAACTGAGGTTTCGCTGTGAGTGTGGAAAACCCGCCGCTGCGGACTTGACGGCAGGAACCGGACGGCGCAAGATGCTCCGTGCGGGAGGGCATTTCGCCGAAGACTTTTGAAGTTCTTGCGACCCAACGCCGGAGGCGTTGTGCGAGTGTCCCTCCCGACCACGTTCGATCGGGCCAGCGAGTAATTCGCTGGCCCGATCGCTTTTCCGGATGCACGCTCAGCGGCATGACCATCACCATCGCGTCGTTCGACGGCGCCGACCGGACGTCGGTCGACGAGGCGTACCGGATCGGCGCGGCGGCCAACGAGGTCGACCTGCCGGACTTCCCGCCGTTCTGCAGGCGACGCTTCGACGCGCTGTTCCACACGCCGATGCCCGGCACCCGGTCGCTCTGGGCGCTGGCCCGGCTCGACGGCGCGCCGGCCGGTTTCCTCCAGCTGGACCTGCCGCAGCTCGACAACACCGACAACGCCACGGTCGAGCTGACAGTGCATCCGGAGCTGCGGCGTCGGGGCGTCGGTCGGGCACTGCACGAGTACGGCGTACGCCTGCTCCGCGAGCACGGACGCAAGCGGGTCGTGGCGATGGCCGTCTCCGCGCTGCCCGACGGTCCGGCGCGAAGCGCGGCGGGCGACGCGTTCGCCGCGACGACCGGAGCCCAGCCCGCACTCGCCGAGGTGCGCCGCCGTCTCGTGGTCGCCGACATCGACCGGGTCGCGCTGCGGACGGCGCTCGCCGAGGCCCGGCCGCGAGCCGAGGGCTACCGGTCGGTCTGCTGGCAGGGCGCCACGCCGCAGGAGTACATCGCGGACATCGCCTACCTGGACGGCCGGTTGATGATGGACGCGCCGATGGGTGACGTGCAGTGGGAGCCGGAGCAGGTGGACGCCGAACGCATCCGCGGCACCGAGCGCGCCCTGGAGGCCAGGGGTCGGCGGCGCTACCACCTCGGGATGCGACACGAGGCGTCCGGCCGGATCGTCGCCTGGACGCTGCTGGACGTCAGCGCCTCCGCCGACTGGCACGCGTACCAGCAGATCACCATCGTCGACCCGGCTCACCGGGGGCACCGGCTCGGCCTCATCGCCAAGGCCGAGAACCTGCACCACCTGCTCACCCACGAACCGGCGGTACGCGTCATCGACACCTGGAACGCGGCAAGCAACACCTACATGGTGGCGATCAACGAGCAGCTCGGCTTCCGCCCGGTGGACGCCTGGACCGACTGGCAGCTCACCCTCTGACGGGTATCGGCGCTACTGCTCGCCGAGGTGACTCAGGCATGATGGCGGGCATGACGGAGACCCCGCATCCCCTGTACGAGAGGCACGCCGACACCCTCAACCGTGCGCTGACCGCGATCACGGAGCGGGGCTACTGGTCCGCCTATCCCGAATCTCCCAGCCCCCGGGTGTACGGCGAGACCGCCGCCGCCGACGGTAAGGCCGCCTTCGAGGCGTACCTCGGTGGTGATTTCCCGCTCGACCAGCCGGGCACCGGCGCACGGGTCGCCACCGAGACGAGCCCGTTCGGGGTGGAGCTGGCGGTGCGGTACCCGCATGCCGGCCCCGGCGAGCTTGTCGACGCCGCCTCCGCCGCGCTGCCGGCCTGGCGTGACGCCGGCCCGCAGGCGAGGGTGGGGGTCTGCCTGGAGATTCTGGACCGGCTGCACAAGCACATCTTCGAGTTGGCGAACGCTGTGCAGTTCACCAGCGGGCAGGCGTTCGTGATGGCCTTCCAGGCCGGCGGCGCGCACGCACTGGACCGGGCGCTCGAGGCGTTGGCGTACGCGTACGCCGAGATGACCCGGCATCCGGGCACTGCCAGTTGGGAGAAGGCCGCCGGCAAGGGTGACCCGCTGCGGATGACCAAGACGTTCCACGTGGTGCCGCGCGGGGTGGCGTTGGTGATCGGTTGCAACACCTTCCCGACCTGGAACTCCTACCCGGGGTTGTTCGCCTCGCTGGTCACCGGCAACCCGGTGCTCGTCAAGCCGCACCCGCGAGCCGTGCTCCCGCTGGCGATCACCGTGAAGTACGCCCGGGAGGTGCTGGCCGAGGCTGGCTTCGACCCGAACCTGATCATGCTGGCGGCCGAGGCCCCCGGTGAGAAGCTCGCCAGCGACCTGGCCCTGCACCGCTCGGTGAAGATCGTCGACTTCACCGGCTCCACCGAGTACGGCGACTGGCTGGAGACGCACGCCCGGCAGGCGTCGGTCTACACCGAGAAGGCCGGCCTGAACACCGTCGTCATCGACTCCACCGACGACTTCGCCGGCATGTGCCGCAATCTCGGCTTCACGCTCACCCTGTACAGCGGTCAGATGTGCACCACCTCGCAGAACATCCTCATCCCGGCCGGTGGCATCGAAACCGACCAGGGGCACAAGAGCTTCGACGAGGTGGCCGGCGGGATCGCCGCCGCGGTCGGCAAGCTCACCGCCGACCCGGCCCGGGGCGTCGAGCTGACCGGCGCCATCGTCAACGACGGGGTGCTGGAGCGGCTGGCCGAGGTCACCAAGGTCGGCGAGCCGGTGCTGGAGTCGCGGGCGGTGACCCACCCGGTGTACGCCGACGCTGTGGTGCGTACCCCGACGATCGTGAAGCTGACCGCTGACGACGAGGAGACGTACGGCCGGGAGTGGTTCGGGCCGATCTCGTTCGCCATCGCGACCGACTCCACAGCGCACAGCCTGGAGTTGCTGCGCCGCACGGTCGGCGAGAAGGGTGCGCTCACCGCCGGGGTCTACTCGACCGACGAGGCGGTGCTGGACGCCACCGAGGCGGTGGCGGTCGAGGTCGGGGTGCACCTGTCCGGCAACCTCACCGGCGGGGTCTTCGTGAACCAGTCGGCGGCGTTCTCCGACTTCCACGGCAGTGGCGCCAACGCGGCGGCCAACGCCGCGCTCACCGACGGGGCGTACGTGGCCAACCGCTTCCGCATCGTCCAGTCTCGACGCCACGCCTGATCTCTGGCGGATTTCCGGGGGCAGCACCGTTCCTCGTTGCCCCCGGAAACGCGTCCCGTGTCGCGCCCCGGGGATCCCTCGGGTCAGGCCGATCGGCGCATCTGCAGCTCGGTCAGGGCCGGGATGGTGGGGTGGGGGACGCGCACGCCGGTGTCGGTGAAGCCCAGCCGTTTGTAGGCGCGGTAGGCGCGGTCGTTGCCGACCACCACCTCAAGCAGCAGGTCCGGTCGGCCGCAGGCGCGTGACCAGGCGGCCACCCCGTCGATCAGTTCACCGAGCAGGCCGCGCCCCCGCCAGGCCGGCGTGATGTAGACCGCGTAGATCACCGTGAGCCCGGGTTCGTGCGGGGAGACAGTGCCACCGGCGTGTCCGACGAGCCGGCCGCCCGGGTCGGCGATGAACTGCGCGTTGCCGGGGCCGGCCGAGGTGTACGCGACCCGGGCGGCGAATTCGGTGTGCGGCCGGGCCGCCGCGTCCGCCAGGGTCTCCAGGAAGGCCAACGGTGCGTCGGCGAGCATCTCCAGGCGCAGGGCCCGCATTCGGGCGGCGTCCTCCGGCCGGACCCGGCGGATCTCCGCCTGCCGCAGGGCTGTCGCGCCCGTATCGGTGGTCATGCCCGCATGCCTACCACAGGGGCGGTGGCCGTTACGGCAGCGCCGGCCCCGTCGGCCGGTCGGCCCGGTGCCCGGGAAGCGCGTCGGCCTGGATCCGGCGCGTCGAAAAACCGGACCGACAAGCGCGGTCGGCGTACCCCGGAATGCGCCCGATTTGTGGCCGTGCGCGGCGCTCACTCCTCGTGTAGCGTGCGATTTCGGTCACCTTTTTCAATGGTCGTCATCGATCGCTGAGGTGGTGGCCGGTGGGCGTCCGGCAGTGCCGTGCGCCAGGTCAGGCGACACCGCGCAGAGTGGGGGAAGTACACCGTGGCACAGGGCACCGTGAAGTGGTTCAACTCCGAAAAGGGCTATGGCTTCATCGCCGTCGACGGCGGTCAGGACGTGTTCGTTCACTTCTCCGCGATCGAGATGGACGGCTACAAGGCGCTTGACGACGGTCAGCGGGTGGAGTTTGAGATCGGCCAGGGTCAGAAGGGCCCGCAGGCCGAGCACGTACGCGTCGTCGCCTGAGCTCTCCTCCTCGATCGGCCCCGCGCGGCGGGGCTGCGGCATCGGCGGACAACCGGGAAGATCGTGGCCGTTCCAGCCGATGCTGAGGAGCGTTCATGACCGACCAGCCGCCCCCGCCCACCCCACCCTCTGGGCCGGGGGAGCCGGGCTCGTCCGATCCGACCGTCCCGTTCGGCGGTTCCGGCTCGGCCGGGGAGCCACCGGCCCCGTCGCAGCCGGGCGTACCACCGACTGGCCCGCCGCCCGGCTGGGACCCGGCGCCGCAGGGTTGGACGTTCCCGCCCACCGGCGGCTACCCGCCCGGGGCGGGTCCCTACGCCGCCCAGCAGTGGTACCCGGCGGCGCCGGTCGGCTGGTATCCGCCGGGTTACGGGCTCGACCCGAACGATCCCCTTGTCACTCCGCCCGGCGCCGGCCTGGCGGGCTGGTTCAGCAGGTGTGCGGGAGCGCTGCGCCGGGGTTGGCGGCAGTTGGTGCCCATCATGCTGCTCACCCAGGTGCTACCGGCGGCCGTGCTCTCGGTGATCTCCCTGGGCCTCGAACCGCCGGCCGATTGGGCCGTCCCGTCCGGGTCGGCGTCGGCTCCCGCACTGCCTGACAATTTCGCAGTCGATCTGGCGGGCCTTCTCGGGGCGCTGATCGGCGGCAGTCTGCTTGTCGGGCTGGTGCAGGCGGTCGGGTGGGCCGCGGGCAGTTGGGTGATCACGCAGCAGGCGTCCGGTCAGCCGGGCAGCCTGGACTCCGCACTGCGCTACGGCCTGCGTCGGGCCCTCGGGCTGTGGGGGTGGACCCTGCTGATCAGCGTGCTCGTCGGCATCGGGTTCTGCTGCTGCGTGCTGCCGGGCATCTACCTGACGTTCGCGCTGAGCATGGCGGGCCCGGTCTATCTCTTCGAACGCCAGGACCCGATCGGCAGGTCGTTCCGGATGTTCCACGACCGGCTCGGCCTCATGTTGGGTCGGGTGGCCCTGGTGGGCCTGGCGATCATCATCGTCAACGTGATCTCCGGCGGCCTGGAGGGGGTGGGCACCGCGGCGTTCGGCGACGAACCCTTCGCGTCGCCCGGCTCCGCGATCGGGGTGGTGGCGGTGATCGCGGTCACCGCCACGCTGGCCCTGCCGGCCCACCTGGCCCAGCTGCTCGGTCTGCTTGTGACGTACGTCGAGCAGCGCGCCCATGAGGCGCCGGTGAACAGCGCCGGACTGGCCGCCGAACTCGGCTGAGCGGCCCCATCGTGCTTGCACTCGGCAGGGGAGAGTGCTAAACAAGTCATTGGCACTCGCATACCGTGAGTGCCAATGGTCGGGACGGTGGGGCCAGGTTGCACCGGCGTGGAGACGCCGGGGCGGCACATGGCCGGTCGTCGCGGGCTATCCGGCCCGGCCGAAGGACGTCGTCGTCGCCAGGTGGCGACGTCCCAAGGTGCGTACACCAGGCGGCCCATTCGAGGCACACATCTCGGGTGGCCCGTGAGTGTCCAGGAGGACAACGCCGTATGGCCAAGATGATCGCGTTCGACGAAGAGGCGCGCCGCGGCCTCGAGCGGGGCATGAACCAGCTCGCCGACGCCGTAAAGGTGACCCTCGGCCCCAAGGGCCGCAACGTCGTGCTCGAGAAGAAGTGGGGTGCCCCCACCATCACCAACGATGGTGTGAGCATCGCCAAGGAGATCGAGCTCGAGGACCCGTACGAGAAGATCGGCGCTGAGCTGGTCAAGGAGGTCGCCAAGAAGACCGACGACGTTGCCGGTGACGGCACGACGACGGCGACCGTCCTGGCCCAGGCCCTGGTTCGCGAGGGCCTGCGCAACGTGGCCGCCGGCGCCAACCCGATGGCCCTGAAGCGGGGCATCGAGGCCGCTGTCGCGAGCGTCTCGGAGGAGCTGTCCAAGCTCGCCAAGGACGTCGAGACCAAGGAGCAGATCGCCTCCACCGCCTCCATCTCCGCTGGCGACAGCACCGTCGGCGAGATCATCGCCGAGGCGATGGACAAGGTCGGCAAGGAAGGCGTCATCACCGTCGAGGAGAGCAACACCTTCGGGCTGGAGCTGGAGCTCACCGAGGGTATGCGCTTCGACAAGGGCTACATCTCGGCCTACTTCATGACCGACCCGGAGCGTATGGAGGCCGTCTTCGACGACCCGTACATCCTGATCGCCAACAGCAAGATCTCGTCGGTGAAGGACCTGCTCCCGATCCTGGAGAAGGTCATGCAGTCGGGCAAGCCGCTGCTGATCATCGCCGAGGACCTGGAGGGCGAGGCTCTCGCCACCCTGGTGGTCAACAAGGTCCGTGGCACCTTCAAGTCGGTCGCCGTCAAGGCGCCGGGCTTCGGTGACCGCCGCAAGGCCATGCTGACCGACATCGCCATCCTCGCCGGTGGCCAGGTCATCAGCGAGGAGGTCGGCCTCAAGCTCGACGCCGCCAGCCTCGACATGCTGGGCCGCGCCCGCAAGGTCGTGGTGACCAAGGACGAGACCACCATCGTCGACGGTGCCGGTGACGCCGAGCAGATCCAGGGCCGGGTCAACCAGATCCGGGCCGAGATCGACAAGAGCGACTCCGACTACGACCGGGAGAAGCTGCAGGAGCGGTTGGCCAAGCTGGCCGGCGGCGTTGCGGTCATCAAGGTCGGCGCGGCCACCGAGGTCGAGCTCAAGGAGCGCAAGCACCGCATCGAGGACGCCGTTCGCAACGCGAAGGCCGCCGTCGAGGAGGGCATCGTCCCGGGTGGTGGCGTCGCGCTGGTCCAGGCCGGCAAGACCGCCTTCGACAAGCTCGACCTGGTCGGCGACGAGGCGACCGGTGCGAACATCGTCAAGGTCGCGCTGGACGCCCCGCTGCGGCAGATCGCCGTCAACGCCGGCCTCGAGGGCGGCGTCGTGGTGGAGAAGGTCCGTAACCTCGAAGCGGGTCACGGCCTCAACGCCGCCAACGGCGAGTACGTCGACCTGCTGGCTGCGGGCATCATCGACCCGGCCAAGGTGACGCGCTCGGCGCTGCAGAACGCCGCGTCCATCGCGGCGCTGTTCCTCACCACCGAGGCCGTCGTCGCGGACAAGCCGGAGAAGACCCCGGCTGCCCCGGCTGGCCCGGGTGGCGGGGACATGGACTTCTGAGTCCAGTTCCGACACCGAACGGGGCGGGCCGCTGACGCGGTCCGCCCCGTTCGTCGTCAGGTGGGCAGTGGTCGCTGGTTGCGCCGCTTCTGCGCCCGGCTGTACGGCGGAAGCAGTTGGATCGGCGCGTCCACCATCTCCCGTGGCTCCTCGGCGGCCACCGACTCGTCGTCGGTGGTCATCTCCGCCAGTTGCTCGGCGTCGCCGTAGTCGAGCCTGTCGAACGGCAGTTGGCCGGGGAGTTCGCCGACCGGTTTCCAGGTGATCGGCGGGCCGTCCTCGGTCTGGTCGTCATCCGTGGTCATGGCTGCCTCCTCTACCAAGACGGTAGGGGGCATCGATGGCCGACGCGGGCGAATGAATCAATGCCCTTTTTGCCCTGGTTAGCCCTGCGTCAGCGTTTTCCGGTACAGGAAGAAGACCCGCTCGATCCGGGCACCCGCGCTGCCGGAGTAGAACGGCACCGGCCCCACCCAGCCGATCTCCGCCCGGGTCAGCCCCGCCGCCTGCAGGTCCCGCAGGCAGCGCCGCAACAGGACGCCACCGATGCCCGACCCCTCGGCGGCCGGGGCGGTGCCCATCGGCCCGAACCAGCTCGGCCGGGACGACCCGTACGCGGCGAAACCCAGCACCTCGCCGTCCCGCTCCGCCAGGTGACAGCCGGCAGTGTCCCGCCCCACCGACCCGGCCAGCTCGCCGTCCCAGGTGCCACCGAAGGTGGACCGGGCGAACGCGGTCAACGCCGGCAGGTCCGCCAGCTCCGCCCGGCGTACGGTGACGCCCTGATCGGCCAGCCGCCGCTCGGCCGCCTCGGTGGACCGCAGTGCCGGCGACCCGTCGTAGGACAGGTCGGCTGTCATGTTCCAGGCCGTCCGGTCCTGCTGGTAGCCCAGACTGCGGGCGGCGCAGACCGCCGGCGTGTAGCGAACGTCGATGCCCGGCCACGCGTAGTACGGCGGGTTGCCGACCAGCAGCACCTCGGTCACCCCGCGCTCGGCCAGCACCTGTTCGGCCCGCCGCACCAGCGCCCGGCCGACGCCCCGGCGGCGGTGCGCCGGCAGGACCGCGACCAGGTCCACGTGCCCGATCCCCGGTTCGGTCGACGACACCGAGCAGAGCAGCACCCCGACCAGGTCCGCACCCCGGTACGCGCCAAGCCCCACCGCCGGCCGGCCCGCAGCGGCAGCCCGGGGCCAGAGCACGTCCACGATGGGGGCCGCCTCGGCGGCGTCCTCGGGCAGGTCGAGAGCCTGTTCGCAGAGTCGCGCCACGGTGGGGGCCAGGTCGGGAGTCAGTTCAGTGACGGTGATCTCGGCGTCCATGGTCGCCGACCCTAGATCACCGTCTGCTGATCCGCGCTCCCGCCCGTGGTGTCGGTAAAGGGTCCTTCCGGTACGCGAGGCGTCAGCAACGTGCCCTTGTCTAACGCTGGGCGGCGCGAACGGCGGCGTAGGCGTCGACCTGGCCGGCGCCGGTGATGTTCGACGGAGCGCCGCAGGCGTCGGACGGGTTGCTGGAGCGGTAGGTCGGGGTGGCCGCCGTGGCGGTGTCCCGCAGGATCTGCCGGGTGCGGTCCACGTCGCCGACAAGCGTCGGGTTCGCCGACCACATCAGCGCCACCACCCCCGCCACCTGTGGGGTCGCCATCGAGGTGCCGTCGAGCGCCGCGTACGTGCCGCCCGGCATCGCCGAGACCACCCCCACGCCCGGGGCCAGCACGTCCGGCTTACCCGGGCCACCCGGCGCCGGGCCGCGCGAGGAGAACTCCGCGACCCGGCCCTGCGCGTCCACCGCGCCCACTGTCAACACGTCCGGGTACGGCGCCGGTGGGTCGTCGATCGACGCGCACCACGGCCCGGTGTTACCGGCGGCGGCGACCACGAAGATCCCGGCGGCTTCCAGCGCGGCGGTGGCCGGTCGGAGTATGCCCCGGTCGCAGCCTTCGATCGGCGGGCAGCCCCACGAGTTGGTGAGCACCTGCGGGGCCCGCTCCGGACGACCGTCGGTGAACGGGTCACCACCAACCGGGAAGGGCGCCAGCATGAACTGCAGACAGTCCAGGTAGAGCGCGGGGCTGCCGAGGTTGCGGTCCAGGTTGACGCAGCCCACCCACTGCGCGTCCGGCGCCACCCCGATGCCGTCCCGCCCGACCGCGCTGCCCACCGTGTGGGTGCCGTGCCCGCCCTGGTCGGTCGGGCTGCGGGTGCCGTCCCACGGGTCGTACCAGGAGTCGTCTCCGCCACGGAATCCGGCGCGCAGCGCCGGATGGGTGCCGTCCACGCCCGAATCCGAACTGCCTACCACGATGCCGGCGCCGGTCACCCCGAGCTGCGACCACACCCGGTCGGCGCCGATCCGGCTGATGTTCCACTCCGGGCCGGTGGGCTTGGGCACCGTGCCCCGGGTCTGCCCGGCCGGGGCCGGCAGCGGTCGCAGGCGTTGGCTGACCAGCACCCGGGCCACCTCCGGTCGGCGGGCGAGCCAGGCCCGCACCGCC
The DNA here is from genome assembly GCF_040649215.1 of Micromonospora sp. NPDC049044. Classification (NCBI taxonomy): domain Bacteria; kingdom Bacillati; phylum Actinomycetota; class Actinomycetes; order Micromonosporales; family Micromonosporaceae; genus Micromonospora; species Micromonospora sp. NPDC049044. The sequence continues at coordinate 110,460 of NZ_JBEZFA010000020.1, forward strand.
GGGCCGCCGTCCACCTCGACCGCGTTCACCAGGTAGTACGACACCGGGTCGAGGCGTAACCGGGTAAGCGTCGCGAGCAGGTCGGCCTGGCTCCGCTCGGCGGTCGTCACCAATCGCTTGTAGACCTTCGCCGCGCGGGCGTCCCGTCCGGCCCGACCTGGCTGGCCGGCGGGCAGACCGGACAGGTCGGCCTGGGCGCGCAGCACCACGAGCAGTCGCTCGCCGTACAGACCTGGCTGGCCGGGGCCGAGGTCGACCACGCCGAACGCCACAAGCAGCACCACGGCTGCCACCGCCGCGACCCGGCGGCTCGGGGTGCGTGCGGTCGGCCGGGCGAGCAGCACCGCGTACCCGATGGCGACCAGGGCGGCGACGGCGAGCCCGGCAGCGGCGGCGGCCGCCACCCAGAACGGGATGTCGCGGGTGCCGACAAGCAGCAGAGTGATCTCTTCCGGGTCGGTGAAGGCCAGCGGGCCGAGTGCGGCCAGGCCCACCAGCCAGCCGGTGGCCGTTCGCCCGGCGGGTCCGGCGTCGGCCGGGTCGGCGGTGGGTCGCCACGTCCCCGCCCAGAGCGAGGCCAGGGCGAAGCCCACAGGTGGCAGGGTCAGCAGCGCGGGCAACTGCGCGCCGGACTGGCCGGTGCCGGCCGCGAGCAGCAGCAGCACCACCCCGGCGACCAGGCCACCGACCAGCACCAGCCGAGCCGGCCGGGGTGGCCGGCCGACCGCGAACCGCGACCAGAAGGCCGCATCCAGCAGCGTCGCGGCCAGCACCCCGAGCGCCGCGGCCGCCAGCACTGCGAGCGCGGTCTCCAGGAGCCCGCCGAGCGCGCCCAGCCAGGCCCACGGCAGCAGCAGCGCCAGCCCGGCGGCGACCGCGAGCAGCGGCACCGGGCGGGGTCGGCGCACGCCCCGCCGGCGTCCGAGGGGCTGCTGGTCCTGGGCGGCCGAGCGTCGCGCCGACAGGCGCACGGCGAGCGCGGTGAGCAACGCCGCGCCGGCCAACGCGGCGAGGTACGCCTCGTGGTGCACAGGTGGCACGACCCGCAGCAGGGTGAGCGCCCCGAGGGCGAGGGCCCCGAGCAGCCAGACCCGCCCGGTGGCCCGGACCGCCGCCGACCGGGGCAGCACGGCCAGCAGCAGCGCGGGTGTGCCCACAAGCACTACGGTGGCCAGCCCGAGCACGGGCCAGAGCCAGCCGGCCCGGTCCCGTCCGAAACCCAACAGCACCTGATCGGCCACCCAGCCGCCGGCCTGGGTAGCCACCGTGACCGCCACCGTCCAGCAGCCGACAAGCACGGCCGCGACCACCGGCCACGGGGAACCACCGTCGCTGACCGGGGGGTGCGCAGGCTGACTGTGCATCCGAGAACCTTACGACCACGGGGGACAGATCCGGACCGGCAACTGGTGATCGAAGGGGGTGGCTGGGCTGGTCCGGCCGGGGCGGCGGCGAACGCGGTAGGTGCCGGCCCGGGGCGGCGACGAATGTCGACAGGCGGGCGCGGGGTTACCGTGGACGGGTGCGTGACCCCAATGTCTCCCGTTCCGTCGCCGGCCAACTGTCGCCGGTCCGCCGCGCGTCCGACCTGCGCCGACTGCGCGCCGAGCGCTTCGACGTACTGGTCATCGGGGGCGGGGTGACCGGTGCGGGGGCCGCCCTGGACGCGGCGTCCCGAGGCCTGAAGGTCGCCCTGGTCGAGGCACGTGATCTCGCCGCGGGCACCTCCAGCCGGTCCAGCAAGCTGATCCACGGTGGCCTGCGCTACCTGGAGCAGTTGGAGTTCCACCTGGTCCACGAGGCGCTCACCGAGCGAGGGCTGCTGGCCACCCGACTCGCGCCGCACCTGGTGCGTCCGGTGCCGTTCCTGGTGCCGCTGCCGGCCGGGCGGGGCCTGCGGGATCTGCCGGCCCGGCTCCTCCGCCGCTCGTACTACGGCGCCGGCGTGGCCGCCTACGACGCCTTCGCCGGCGTCTTCGGTCCCGGCCGGGGCATGCCGCTGCACCGGCACCTGACCCGGGAGGGCGCCCGGCGGATCTTTCCGAGCCTGCGGGCCGACGCCCTGGCTGGGGCGATCCGCTACTACGACGGTCAGGTCGACGACGCCCGACTGGTCGTCACCCTGGCCCGGACCGCGGCCAGCCTCGGTGCCACTGTGGTGAGCAGTGCGCGTGCGGTCGGGCTGATCCGGCAGGCGCGTGAGGTGACCGGGGTGCGCGTGCGCGACCTGGAGGCGCCGGAGGGCTCACCGGACGCGGAGTTCGAGGTGCATGCCCGTACCGTCATCGCCGCGACCGGGGTGTGGAGCGACGACATGTCGCGGATGCTCAACGACGTGGGCCTGCGGCCCGGCATCCGGGTGCGCGCCTCCAAGGGGGTGCACCTGGTGGTGCCCCGCTCGGCGATCACCGGCGAGACCGGGCTCATCCTGCGTACGGCGAAGTCGGTGCTCTTCGTCATCCCGTGGGGCGGGCACTGGATCATCGGCACGACGGACACCGACTGGCGACTGGACCGGTCCCACCCGGCCGCCTCGGCTCGCGACATCGACTACCTGCTGGAGCAGGTGAACACGGTGCTGGACCGGCCGTTGACCACCGCCGACATCGAGGGGGTGTACGCCGGGCTGCGACCGCTGCTGGCCGGCGAGGCCGACTCGACCTCGAAGCTCTCCCGTGAGCACGCGGTCTTCGAGCCGATGCTCGGGCTGCTGCTGGTGGCCGGTGGCAAGTACACGACGTACCGGGTGATGGCCTCCGACGTGGTCGACCGGGCCGCCCGCCGGCTCGGCGGCACCCGCCCGTCGCGGACGGCCGATCTGCCGCTGCTGGGGGCGGACGGTTACCCGGCGATGTGGCGGGACCGGGCCGATCTGGCCCGCCGGCACGGTGTGCCGGTGGGCGTGGTGGAGCATCTGCTGGAGCGGTACGGCACCCTCACCCTGGACCTGTTGGCGCTCATCGACGCCGATCCGCTGCTCGCGTCGCCGCTGGCCGGTGCGCCGGAATACCTGGCGGCGGAGGTGGCCTACGCGGCCCGGGCCGAGGGTGCGTTGCACCTGGAGGACGTGCTGACCCGGCGGACCCGGATCTCGTTCGAGACCAGCCACCGGGGGTTGGAGTCGGCGGAGCACGCCGCCGAGTTGATGGGCGCGGTGCTCGGCTGGGACGCGGCCACCCGGGTCCGGGAGGTGGAGCACTACCGCGCCCGGGTGGAGGCGGAGCGACAGTCGCAGTTGATGCCGGACGACGCCGCGGCGGACGCGGCCCGGCTCGGCATCCGGGACGTCCGGGGTTTCGCGGCCGATCGGGGTAGCGGCGACGATCAGGCTGAGCTACGTCCGTCCGCTAGGTGATGAATTGTAACGTTACCAATGGGTAACCATCGATACCAGCCCGGATGGTGGTTTCGGTCGCTACCTACGGTGAGGTAGGTTTCCGCGCGTGCTTCGCCGCGCGCACCCTCGTCTGCTATTGCCGGTCCTCGCCATCGTCCTCATCGGTGCGGTGGCCGGGTGCTCGCTGTTCGACCGGGAGCCACGCGGCACTCCGGCGACCCAGGCGCCCGCGCCGGCGGGTGCCGGCGCGCAACTGGAGATCCCCACCACTGTCGCCGCCGGCGAGGTCAGCCTGCTCCAGCGGCTCGGCGCCGACGGCCCGCTGCGCACCCTGAGCGTCGAACGCGACGGCGCGTGGCAGTGCGTTGACTGCGCCGGTGACGGGGTCACCTCCCGGGGCACCCTCGCCCCGGAGCTGACCGAACGGCTTCAGGTGCTGCTCGCCGACCCGGCGCTGGCGAACGAGACCGATCAGGCCCGGCGGTACCGCACCACCTGCATCGACGCGCTCACGTCCAGCCTGCTCACCTCGACCGGGCTGATCACCTCACAGGACTGCCCCGGCGAGGAGCGCACGCCGGTCGCCGGGGAGATCCTGCTGCTGCTCACCCAGGCCACCCCGGCCGAGGTCAAGGGCTGACGGGTCAGCTCAGAGCACCTTGCCCGGGTTGAGTAGACCGGCCGGGTCCAGTGCCGACTTGATCGCCTGGTGCACCCGCACGCCGACCGGGCCGATCTCCCGGGCCAGCCAGTCCCGCTTGAGCAGCCCCACCCCGTGCTCTCCGGTGCACGTGCCGCCCAGGTCCAGCCCGAGCCGCATGATCTCGTCGAAGGCTCGCCGGCCGCGCCGCACGCTCGCCGGGTCGGCCCGGTCGACAACGATGTTCGGGTGCATGTTGCCGTCCCCGGCGTGCCCCACCACACCGATCGGCACCTCACACTCCACGGCGATCCGGGCCACCCCGTCCAGCAGCGCGGCGAGCGAACCGCGCGGCACCGCCACGTCGTCGATCACCAGACCGCCGTTGCCACCCGGGTACGCGTCGGCGGCGTACTTCTCCATCGCCGGGTGGGCCAGCCGGCGGGCCTGCAACAGCGCCGCGGCCTCCACCGCGTCGGTGGCCGCGTAGACCTCGTCGGCACCGGCCGCCGTGCACACCTCGGCCAGGCTGGCCAGGTCGTCGGCGGCCCGGGTGCCGGTGTCCGCGGCGGCCAGCAGCAGGGCCTGCGCGTCGGTCCGCAACCCCATCGGCTGGTACGCCTCGATCGCCCGCAGGTGGGTCTGGTCCAACAACTCCAACAGGCTGGGGGTGAGCCCGCGGGCCGCGATCTCGGCCACCGCCGCGCCGGCCGCCGCTGTCGATCCGAAGACCGCCACCATGGTCAGTGACTCGGCCGGGGCGGGCCGCAGCGCCACGGTCACCTCGGTGATCACCCCGAGGGTGCCCTCCGAGCCGACGAACAGCCGGGTCAGGTCGTAGCCGGCCACCCCCTTGGCCGTCCGCCGCCCGGTACGCAGCACCTCACCGGAGGCGAGCACCACCTCCAGACCGAGCACGTACTCGGTGGTCACCCCGTACTTCACGCAGCACATGCCGCCGGCGTTGGTGGCCACGTTGCCGCCGATCGTGGACGACTGCCAGGAGCCGGGGTCCGGTGGGTACCAGAGCCCCTGCTTGGCCACCGCGCCGGCCAGCGTCGCGTTGACCACCCCCGGCTGGACCACCGCGATCCGGCTCACCGGGTCGATCTCCCGGATCTCGTCCATCGCCACGGTGCTCAACACCACAGCGCCGTCCACCGCGTTCGCCGCGCCGGCCAGCCCGGTCCGCGCGCCCTGCGGCACCACCGGTACGCCGTGTCGGGCTGCCGCCCGGACCACCGCGACCACCTGTGCGGTGCTGCGCGGGCGGGTCACCACGAGCGGGGTGCCGGCCGCGCACAGGTCGGCCTCGTCCCGTTGGTGCATCCGCAGCAGGTCCGGGTCGGTGAGCACGGCGGCGGCACCGAGCGCGGCGCGGAGGTCGTCCAGGAGTGTGGTGGGGGCCATGCTGCCGAGGCTAGGTCGCCGGCCGACGATCATCAACATGATCAACTACGCGGGATAGCTTGGACGTCATGCTCTACCTGGACCGGCCGGCCTGGCCGTGGCGCGGCCGGCTCTGGTCACACCTGATCAGCGACGTCTCCTACGCCGAGCTGCACGCCTTCGCCGAGGCACTCGGCGCACCCCGGCGCGGCTTCGACCGGGACCACTACGACATTCCCGCCGACCGGTTCGCGGCGGCGGTCTGGCTCGGCGCTCAGGTGGTGCCGAGCCGGGAGCTGGTCCGGTTGCTCCGCGCCGCCGATCTACGCCGCCCGAAACACCTGGTCAGCCCGCTTCCGTCGGCGGCTCCGCTGCGGTGAGCGCGGCCAGTTCCCGGCGCACGTTGCCCCGGGCCGACTCCGCCCAGCGGGCCGCCAACGGCGGCAGCCGGAACAGCGCGGGCTGGGCCAGCAGAGCTTCGAGCACCGCCGCCCGTCCCGCCCGGAAGGCCGGCTCCGGCACGTGCGCGTACTCCCGTCGGACCGCCGCCGCGTACCTGTCGTACGCCGCCGGGGGTGCGGCAAGCACGGCGAGGTCCGCGTCGCAGAGCAGGGCGCCGTCCCGGTCGTCCGGATCCACGACGTGCCCGGCGGTGAGCAGCACCAGCCGGCGCACCTCGGCCGCCGTCGGCACCGGCACCCCGAGCCCGGTGAGCACGCTCTCGGCCAGCGCGGCGCTGTCCCGTTCGTTGGCGTCCCCCGTGGTCCGCGGGTCGTAGACCGCGTCGTGCCACCAGGCCGCCAGCCGGACCAGATCGGCCCGGTCGGCCAGCCCGGCGTGCTCGTCCACCACGTCGAGCACCGCCGTCAGGTGGGCCACCGTGTGGTAGTGCCGGTGCGGCTCCCGCCACCTGTCGAGCAGCCGCTCCCCGGCCCGGCTCCACCCCGTGCCCGGCTTCGCACCAGCACCCCGGGCTGCCGCCCGCCACCGCTCAAGCAGATCGACCACCGGCCGAGTCTGCCGCATCCCGGCCACGGCGCGCGACGCGGAAGGATTCAGCGGGCCTGTCCCGGGTAGTCGCGCCCATGGCCGTGGCCCGGGACAAGCGACCACCTGTGGTGCGACGTGCCGCGCTGCGCGATGGGCTGGTGGACGTCGACGGCGCCCGGATCGCCGAGGCCACCGAGCAACTGCGCCATCGCACCCGGGCCACCCTGCACGACCGGCTGCACCGGGTGCGGATGGCCGGTGGACTGGCCGTGCAGGCGGGTCTGGCCGCCGGACTGGCGTACCTGATCTCGCACAAGGTGCTCGGCAACCCGCAGCCGGTCTTCGCGCCGATCTCCGCGGTCGGCACCCTCGCCGCGTCGGTCGGCCAGCGGTTCCGCCGGACCGTCGAGCTGATCGCCGGGGTGGGGATCGGAGTGGCCATCGGTGACTTCCTGATCTACCTGCTCGGCACCGGGGCCTGGCAGCTCGGCCTGGTGGTCACTGTCGCGATCCTGTTCACGATCTTCGCCGGGGCGAGCGTCGCCATCGTCATCCAGGCGGCGGCCACGGCGGTGCTGATCGTGACGTTGAGCCCGTCCACCCAGAATCTGGAGATCCCGCGCTTCGTGGACGCCTTCCTCGGTGGCGGTGTCGCGCTCCTGGTGACCGCAGTGCTGCTGCCGCTGAACCCGCTCCGGGTGATCAACCGGGCCGCCCGGCCGGCGCTGGACCTGCTCGCCGCCCAGCTCGACGCCACAGCTGACGGGTTACGCAGTCGGGACCGCGCCAGCGTCCAGCGTGCCCTGGATCGGCTGCGTAACAACAAGGAGGAACTGGCCACGTTGGCCGAGGCGATCGAGGGGGCGAAGGAGACCGCCACCCTCTCCCCGGCTCGCTGGCACCGCCGCAGCGAGCTGATCCACTACGCGGAGGCGGCCGACCCGGTCGACCGGGCGATGCGCAACACCGGCACGCTGATCCGCAGGTCCGTCACGCTGATCGAGGACGAGGAGCCGGTGCCGGATCCGATGCCCGCCGCGATCGGCCACCTCGCAGAGTCGGTCCGGCTGCTCAAGCACGAGTTCGCCGCCGGCGAGGAGCCGGAGAAGGCCCGGGAACTGTCGCTGCGGGCGGTGAGCGAGGCCGGTCGGGCGTACGGCGACGGCGTCGGCTTCTCCGGCAGCGTGGTCGTCGCCCAGATCCGGACCACCGCCAGCGACCTGCTGGTGGCCTCCGGGATCGAGCAGGAGGAGGCGAACCGGTGGATCCGCACCGCCTTCGGGGAGCAGGAGCGGCCGATCGGTGAGGCGGCCGAGCCGGGCGAGGCGCCGAAACCCCCTACCGCCCCGCCCGTCGGATGACCCCTCAGCCCAGTTCGGCAAGCGCGGCGAGCAGCCGGTCGACGTGCGCCGCCGTGCTGCCCAGGCCGATGCTGGCGCGCAGCGCGGTGGGCGGCAGGTCCCGACGGCCGGTACGCCCCGCCGCCTCGGCGAGCAGCCGCCGGGCCAGCGGGTGGGCGCAGAACAACCCGTCGCGTACGCCGATCCGGTGCCCGCTGGCCAGCCGCGCGGCCACGTCTGCGGAGTCCCGGCCGGCGACCACGAACGAGACGATGCCGACCCGGGGTGCGTCCGAGCCGAAGGTGCGCAGCTCCACCACGTGTGGCAGGGCCTCGATGCCGGTCCGCAGCCGTGCCAGCAGCGCCTGCTCCCGGTCGGCCAGGGCGACCCGGTCTGCCGCGCCGAGCGCCGCGCACACCGCCGCCAGCGCGACCGCGCCGAGCAGGTTCGGGGTGCCACCCTCGTGCCGGGCCGGACCGGTCGCCCAGGTCACGTCGTGGGTGGCCGGGCCGACGTGGCTGGTGGCACCCCCACCCGCCAGGTACGGCGGGGCGGCGTCCAGCCAGTCCGCCCGGCCGATCAGCACGCCCGTGCCGAACGGCGCGTACAGCTTGTGGCCGGACACGGCCAGGTAGTCGACGTCCAGCGCGAGCAGGTCGACCGGGGCGTGCGGGGCGAGTTGCGCGGCATCGAGCACGATCCGGGCACCGTGCCGGTGCGCCACCCGGGCCAGCTCGGCGACCGGCCACCGCTCACCTGTCACGTTGCTCGCACCGGTCACCGCCACCAGCACCGGCAGCGCCGGGTTGCTGCCCCGGCGCAGCTCGCTGAGGGCGGCGGCGAGGGCGCGTACCGCCCCGGCGGGATCGGCGGGCACCGGCAGCCGTACCGAGCCGCGCGGCCAGGGCAGCAGGTTGGCGTGGTGCTCGCCGGCGAAGGTGACCACCGTGGTGCCGGTCGGCAGGGACCGGGCCAGCAGGTTGAGCGCGTCTGTGGTGTTGCGGGTGAAGATCACGTGATCGTCGGCGCGGGCGCCGAAGAAGTCGCCGACCGTCTGCCGGGCCCGCTCGTAGGCGAGGGTGCAGCGCCGCGACAGCGCGCCCGCGCCGCGATGCACGCTTGCGTACCAGGGCAGTAGCTCGGCCACCGCGTCGGCGGCGGCCCGCGCGCACGGCGCGCTGGCCGCGTAGTCCAGGTTGATCTCACCTGGCACGCCGAGGACGTCCAGCGGCGCTGACGGCGCGGGCGCGACAGTGGGCAGGGCGGGCAGCGAGGGAACGAGGGTGACGGGCATGCCGGAACCTCCGGGGTCAGGGACCCCGGGTGCGGCATCGGGACGGGGTCCGCGCTTGCCCAGCACACCGATCGGGCTGGGCCCGGTCATCACCCGGGGCACCCCACCGCGAACTCGACGAGGGTTGCCGGCCAGCAAGCCGGGGCTGAACGCTGGCACTCGTGACCTGCCGGCAGCATAGCGGCAACCGATGCGACCGGACCAGCCGGCGGCCGATGGCTACGCTGACGGCATGGCCGACATCCCGCCCGGTACGCCCCTGCCGTCGTCGCCCGCACCCGCGGCCCCGTCCGTCGGCGAGGCGCCCCGGATGCCGCGACGTCGGCTGGGCTGGCGGCGGTTCCTGGCGTTGGCCGGGGTGGTGCTGCTCATCGCCGCCTGCGCGGTGTTCATGGTCTTCACGCTCGGCCAGTCGCTCGGCGCGCAGGCCCTGCTGATCGGCGTTGCCGCCGCCGTCCTGCCGGTGCCGGTGCTTGTCGGCTGCTTCCTCTGGCTGGACCGGTACGAGCCGGAGCCGCTGAAATACCTCATCTTCTGCTTCGCCTGGGGCGCGTTCGTCTCCACCGCCGCCTCGCTCACGGTAAACGACTTCGCCGCCAATCGGTTCGCCGACTGGGGGCTGCCCGACGCGCTCACCGGCGTGCTGGTGGCGCCGTTCATCGAGGAGTTGACCAAGGCACTGGGCCCGATCCTGCTGCTGGTGTTCCGTCGGCGTCAGTGGTCCGGGATCACCGACGGCCTGGTCTACTGCGGCCTGTCCGCGGTCGGCTTCGCCATGGTGGAGAACATCCTCTACCTGGGTGGGTTGGGCTACGCGGCCGGCGCCGACCGGTACGGTCCGGTGACCGGCATCAACCAGGTCATCTCGATCTTCATCCTGCGGATCCTGCTGTTCGGGTTCGCCCATCCGCTTTTCACCTCGATGACCGGTGTGGGGTTGGGCATCGCGGCGCGGACGGCGGACCGTCGGGTCCGGGTGCTCGCCCCGATCGCCGGCCTGCTGCTGGCGATGATGTTGCACGGCACCTGGAACCTGCTGCCCACGCTCACCCAGGCCACCGGCCAGGCGTTGATCATGCTGTACGGCTTCCTGGGCCTGATGGTGCCTGTCTTCTTCGGCATGGTGGGTTTCGCGGTGTGGCTGCGCGCCTGGGAGGGGCGGCTCACCGAGCGGACCCTGCCCGACTACGTCCGGGCCGGCTGGCTGAGCCCACCCGAGGTGGCGGCGTTGAGCAGCCTCGGCCGGCGGCACGCGGCCCGCAGTTGGGCGCGGCGGGTGGCCGGCGACGCCGGGGTGCGGGCGATGCGCGGCTACCAGTCCGCCGCCACCCGCCTGGCCCTGCTGCGCGACGGCTCGCTCCGCGGCCTGGACCGCAAGCCCGCCGACCAGGAGCGGACCGCGCGGGAGGAGCGGGAGTTGCTTGACGCGATATGCGGGTACCGGTCGTTCTTCGCCGGCCGGGACCCGCAGGCCCCGACGGGAGTCTGGGACGGCACCCGCTACCACCTGCGTTTTCCAGACGGTACGCAGCGCCCGGTGGACGCCCCGGATGAGCCGGTGGTGCCGATCCCGGTGGTGCTGGCCCCGGCGCCGCCGGCGGGCTACGCCCCGCCCGGCTGGCCCGGCCTGCACTCGGCGCAGCCGTGGCCGCCGGGTCGCCCCTGACGGGTTGCCCCGGCCGGCGGCCTCAGGTCATCAGCGAGGTGAGGAAGTCACCGAAGCCCTGGAACATCGCCATCAGCGCACCACCGATGGCTTTGAAGATCTGCGCCGCACCGTCCGGCCGGAAGGCCATGAAGTAGATCAGGAACGCGACACTGCCCCAGGTCAACAGCTTCTTCACGAATACCGGCATCGTCCCTCCCCAGGGCCACGGTCGCCGGATGGCTTCCCGTCGTGCGGCCTGGCAAACGATGCGCGGTGCGGCCCGTTGGCCGGGGGAGGTGCGTCAGAGGTAGAGGCCGGTGGAGTCGTTCTCGATCCGCTCGGCGGCCACCGCGTGCACGTCGCGCTCCCGCAGCAGCACGTACCCGCGGCCGTGCAGCTCGACCTCGGAGCGGTCGTCCGGGTCGAACAGCACCCGGTCGCCGGAGACGATGGCGCGCACGTTCGGCCCGACCCCGACGGCGGTGGCCCAGGCGAGGCGTTTGCCGACCTGGGCGGTCGCCGGGATGACGATGCCAGCTGTGGAACGGCGCTCGCCCTCGCCGCCCTCCATGCGCACCAGCACACGGTCGTGCAGCAGCCGGATCGGCAGGCCGGCGTCGAGATCGTTGTCGGCGGTCACGTCGCAGACGCTACCGTGTGGCCGACGGCGGACCGTCGGTGGTTAGGCGGGTGGTGCCGAGGGCATTGTGTGGCGGAACTGCCCTACGGTGTCGGCAACGGACGTATGCTGTCCGACCTGCCGCCGTGGGCGGGCCGGCTTCTTCTGCCAGGAGGTGCGCTTGAGCCGCTTCGAGCGGGTACGCGGCCGACTCCGTCGCGCCTACCGGTCGCGAAAGGAGTCGGCGTGGGTCGACGAGGGCACCCCGAGCGACGAGTTGAGTGAGGTGTCGGACGAGGCCCGGGTGGCGTCTCCGGCCGTGCCGGGGCCGACCGCGCCGCCGACCGCCTCGGTCTACGGCGCGGAACCGCCGGTGGACCTGCACAGCTCGACCTCCAGCCGCGACGACGCCGACGTCCCGCACGGGCTGCGGATCGCCGCCGCGTGGTGCTGGCGGCTGATCGTGATCGGTGTGGTGGCCTGGGCGCTGCTCAGGATCGTCAGCACCGTCAAGATCGTGATCATTCCGCTGGCCATCGCGCTGCTGCTCTCCGCGTTGCTCGCGCCGGCGGTGGGCTGGTTGTTGCGGGCTCGCCTGCCCCGGTCGCTGGCGACGGCGGTGGTGCTTGTCGGCGGTCTCGTCGCGGTGATCGGCACGTTGACGCTCGTGGTGAACGAGTTCATCCGGGGCGTGCCGGAGCTGAGCGAGAAGTCCTCGGAGGGCGTCCGGCAGATCCAGAACTGGCTGAAGACAGGGCCGCTGCACCTCTCCGACACCCAGCTCGACCGCTACATCGACGAGGCGCAGAGCTGGATCAACAACAACACCTCCCGCTTCACAAGCGGTGCCCTGAGCACCGCCGCCACGCTTGCCGAGGTGCTGACCGGCACGCTGCTTGTGCTCTTCGCGACGTTCTTCTTCCTGCGCGACGGCAACCGGATCTGGCGCTTCCTGGTCCGGCTGTTGCCGGTGGCCGCCCGGTGGAAGGTCGACGACGCGGGCCGGGCCTCCTGGCAGACGCTCGTCGCCTACGTACGCGCGACAGTCCTGGTGGCCTTCATCGACGCGGTCGGCATCGGCATCTTCCTGGTCATCTTCGACATCCCGTTCGCCTTCCCGCTGGCCGCGCTGGTCTTCCTCGGGGCGTTCATCCCGATCGTCGGTGCGGCGCTCTCCGGCGGCGTGGCGGTGCTGGTGGCCCTGGTCGACAGCGGCCCGGTCACCGCGTTGATCATCCTGGGTGTGGTGATCGGGGTGCAGCAGGTGGAGGGGCACGTGCTCCAGCCGCTGATCATGGGCCGGGCGGTCGCCCTCCACCCGCTCGCGGTGATCATCGGCATCGCCGCCGGGGTGGTACTCGCCGGCATCACCGGTGCGCTGGTCTCCGTGCCGCTGATCGCGGTGCTGAACACCGCGGTCCGCCGGCTCGCCGCCCGCAGGGTCCCGGACACCCCACCCGACGCAGTGGTCGTCGCCTCCCAGGCACCCTGACCGGCCCGCGCGCCCCCGCGCGCCCCCGCGCGCCCCCGCGCGCCCCAAGATCGCGCAACAACATGGAAAGAGTGGCCTCCCGTAACGGGGAGGCCACTCTTTCCATGTTCGTGCGTGACCAAGCGGGCTGGCGACGCAGCGCAGGCGCCGGCCGGGGAAAACGCCGCGCGGGGCGGCCGGGGCCCGCGAGGCGGG
>NZ_JBEZFA010000021.1:0-120203 GCF_040649215.1 Micromonospora sp. NPDC049044
GCCTCCGCCGACGGCTCGGGTCGCTTCTTACGTCCGGTCTGGTCGTTCAGTGTCGCGGTCATCACGGCACCCTCCTCACCAGGCACAACGCCTGGTAGGTCAGTCCGGAAACACCGTTAGATCCATACTCCCTGCGGGCGCCCGCAGGCGTGGTGGGGTCGGGCGGGAGGTCAGGGAGTGCGGACCGCTTCCAGGGCCAGCAGGGCCACGTGGAGGGAGAGGCTGGCTTCTACCGAGTCGAGGTCCACGTCGAGGATGCGGGCGATGCGGGCCAGGCGTTCGTAGAAGGCCGGTCGGGACAGGTGGGCGGCGGCGGCAGCGGCGGACTTGTTGCGGCCCTGCGCCAGGTAGGTGCGCAGGGTGTCTAGCAGTCGCTCCCGGGGGTGGCGGGCGTCGTACTCGAGCAGTGCGCCGAGTTCGCGCTCCACGAAGGTCTGCAACCGGGGCTCGTCGCGCAGCAGGTGCAGCAGCCCGGCCAGACCGACGTGGGGCAGCCGGAAGATCGGCAGGTCGCGCGGATCCCGCCGGGCCGCCTCGGCGATCTGCCGCGCCTCGACGAGCGAACGGCGGGCCTCCCGCGGGGTGCCCACCCCCGATCCAGCGGCCACGATCACGGCACCTGGACCACCACCCCGGGATCCGTCGACCCCCGCCGGCCCGGCGGACGGGTCGATGCCGGCCGCCGACCGGGTCGTGTCACCGACGGAGGACGCGCGAGCGGCGCCCGCGTCGAGGCGTACCCGGCGAAGTGCGCTGGCGAACGCGGACAGCGCGCGGTCCTCGGCGGCCGGGTCGGTCAGGGCCAGCAGCACACCTACCGAATTGTCGTCGACCGCGCTGGTGAGGGCGGTCAGTTTCGCCTCGCGCAGCGCCTGGCCGACGGCCTCCGACAGGTCCCGCAGCCGGGCCTGGGCGGCCTCCGGGCCACTGTCCCCGGCCAGGTCCTCGGTCCGGTGTCGGACCATCACGCCCACCAGGTGCCGACGGTCGAGCACCACGCCGAGCGCCTTGGCCCGCAACGTGACCTCGTCCACCGGTCGGGAGTGGTCTAGGAGCGCGGTGAGCAGGGTGCGGTGGATCTGCCGTTCCAGCCCTTCGGCGTCGCGGCGGATCAACCGGCCCAGCGCGAGGGTGGACGCGGCCCGCTCGATCAGGATTGTCAGCCGGGTGGGCGGGCCGGCGGTCGGCGCGCTGGACTGGGCGCTGGGCACGTCGCCGCTGGCCGGCCAGCGCAGCAGCAGCCGCCCCCAGTCCTGCCCCCGGGCGCCGACGACTGTCACCAGCCACCCGCTGTCCGGGTCGTACGCGGTCCGACCGGCAGGTCGGATCCGCCGGGAGTGCTGCTCCCAGCCGTCCAGCAGCAGCTCGGCGCTCTCCCCGGCCGGGTCGTACCCCAGCACCTGACGGGACAGGTTCTCCAACACCACAGGGCAGCCGGAGAGCTCGGCGGCCTGCCGGATCACCTCGGCGGCGTCGGCGCCCTCGACGGACAGGTCGTTGAACCGCTGGTGGATCTCCTCGGTGGCGCGCAGCTCGGTGAGCTGCGCGTCGACGATCAGCGCGTGGACCGCCTCGGTGATCCGCACGAACGGGGTGGCGCGGCGCAGCTCCACCAGGGGCAGCCCGCGCCGCTCGGCGGCGGCGATCATCACCCGGGGCACCCCGCTGACGTAGCGGCGGCCCAACTCGACGACCAGCCCGGAGACGCCGACGTCGGCCAGGTCCCCGATGAACGCGCGGAGCCCGGCGTCGTCCCCGGGCAGGCCGATGCCGGTGGTGAGCACCAACTCGCCACCGCCGAGCAGGGTGGCGATGTCCGGCACCTCGGCGACGTGCACCCAGCGGACCGGTCGGTCCAGCCCGGCGTCCCCGGCGACCATGCGTGGTGCGCCGTGTCGGACCGGGTCCAGGGCGAGGACCTCACGCACGGTAGGGAACACGGCCGACACGCTACCCTCCGTGACGCCGGATCTCGACTTTCGCCGGGCGACGTCACGCAGGGTCGGCGCGGGTTGGCTCAGTCGACGCCGAACTCCATGGCGGCCCGGTCGAGTGCCTCGTCGTCGGCGGAGGTGACACCCCGGGAGGCGATGGCTTCCGCGCCGCCCTCCGGCATCGCACCGATCAGCCCGGTCGAGGCCGCCTGCGCGGCGCCGACCATCCGCTGCGGGCTCGCCCCGCCAACCATGCCGAGGTTGGCGTACTGCTCCAGCTTCGCCCGCGAGTCGGCGATGTCCAGGTTGCGCATGGTGAGCTGGCCGATCCGGTCCGACGGGCCGAACGCCGAGTCCTCGGTACGCTCCATCGACAGCTTGTCCGGGTGGTAGCTGAATGCCGGGCCGGTGGTGTCCAGGATCGAGTAGTCCTCGCCCCGCCGCAGCCGCACTGTCACCTCGCCGGTGACCGCGGTGCCGACCCAGCGCTGCAACGACTCGCGCAGCATCAGCGCCTGCGGGTCCAGCCAGCGGCCCTCGTACATCAGCCGGCCCAGGCGGCGGCCTTCGCTGTGGTAGTTGGCCAGGGTGTCCTCGTTGTGGATGGCGTTGACCAGCCGCTCGTACGCGGCGTGCAGCAGCGCCATGCCCGGTGCCTCGTAGATGCCCCGGCTCTTGGCCTCGATGATCCGGTTTTCGATCTGGTCGGACATGCCGAGGCCGTGCCGGCCGCCGATGGCGTTTGCCTCAAGCACCAGGTCGACAGGGCTGCCGAACTCCTTGCCGTTGATCGTCACCGGGCGGCCCTGGTCGAAGCCGATGGTGACGTCCTCGGTCGGGATCTCCACCGCCGGGTCCCAGAACCGGACGCCCATGATCGGGCTCACCGTCTCGATGCCGGTGTCGAGGTGCTCGAGGGTCTTCGCCTCGTGCGTGGCACCCCAGATGTTGGCGTCGGTGGAGTATGCCTTCTCGGTGCTGTCCCGGTAGGGCAGGCCACGCTCCAGCAGCCACTCCGACATCTCCTTGCGCCCACCCAGCTCGGTGACGAAGTCGGTGTCGAGCCACGGCTTGTAGATCCGCAGCTGCGGGTTGGCCAGCAGGCCGTAGCGGTAGAACCGCTCGATGTCGTTGCCCTTGAAGGTGGAGCCGTCGCCCCAGATCTGGACGTCGTCGGAGATCATCGCCCGCACCAGCAGGGTGCCGGTCACCGCCCGGCCGAGCGGGGTGGTGTTGAAGTACGCCCGGCCGCCCGAGCGGATGTGGAAGGCCCCGCAGGTCAATGCTGCCAGGCCCTCCTCGACGAGGGCGGCGCGGCAGTCGACGAGTCGGGCGACCTCGGCGCCGTAACTGAGTGCGCGGCCGGGCACCGAGGCGATGTCAAGCTCGTCGTACTGGCCGATGTCTGCGGTGTAGGCGCAGGGCACAGCGCCCTTGTCGCGCATCCACGCGACCGCGACCGAGGTGTCGAGGCCGCCGGAGAAGGCGATGCCGACACGTTCGCCGATGGGCAGGGAGGTAAGAACCTTGGACACGGGGAAAATTATGCAACAGAGCGCATGGACATGCAAGCCGGAGTGAATTATTCGCTGTCGTCCAACGGATCGTCGCGACCCAACTCCCAGAAGGCGACAGCTGCGGCGGCGGCGACGTTCAGCGAATCCACCCCGCGTCGCATCGGGAGCCGCACCCGTACGTCACTGGCGCTCTGCGCCGCGCCGGTCAACCCGGGGCCCTCGGCACCGAACAGCAGCGCCGACCGTGCCCGCTGCTCCGCGGAGAGCCGCTGCATCGGCAACGCCTCCGCCGCCGGGGTCAACGCCAACACCGTGAAGCCGGCCTCCCGCACCTGCTCCAGGCCCGCCGGCCAGCGGGTGAACTTGGCGTACGGGACCGCGAAGACCTCGCCCATGCTGACCCGGACGCTGCGCCGGTAGAGCGGGTCGGCGCAGGTCGGCGACAACAACACCCCGTCGATGCCGAGCGCGGCGGCGCCCCGGAAAACGGCACCCAGATTGGTGTGGTTGTTGATGTCCTCCAGGATCACCACCCGGCGCGCGGCGGCGAGCACCTCGGCCGCCGTCGGCAGCGGCCGGCGGTGGAACGACGCCAGCACCCCCCGGTGTACGTGGAACCCGGTGGCCCGTTGCAGCACGTCCTGCGTCGCGGCGTAGACCGGCGCGTCGCCGGTGTCCAGGTCGGCGAGTTGGTCGATCCGCTTGGCGTCGACCAGGTACGACCGGGCCGGGTAGCCGGCCCGCAACGCCCGGCGCAGCACCAACTCGCCCTCGGCGATGAACAGGCCGTGCGGCGGCTCCCAGCGGGTGCGCAGTTCGACGTCGGTGAGCGCACGGTAGTCGGCGATGCGGTCGTCGTCAGGGTCGGTGATCTGGTGGACGGGCACCCGACGATTCTGCCGGACGGCGCGGCTCGCCCACCGATGCCCACCCGTGGGGTGTTTTGTCCGAAGGAGAAGGGGAAAGACGGCCGAGTAGCGGAACCGACGGGAAGGACCAGTCAGGTGAGCACAGCGCACCCCGGACCGGGCGAAGTCGGCGCTCTGCCCCGGCACCCCACCGTCGCCGACCACATCGTGTCGCGACTGTTCAGTTGGGGCGTACACCGCTACTTCGGTTACCCGGGCGACGGCATCAACGGCCTCACGTCCGCGCTGCAACGCACAGGTGGTCGCGCCCAGTTCATCCAGGTCCGTCACGAGGAGACCGCGGGCTTCGCCGCGTCGGCACACGTCAAGTACGGCGGCGGGCCGCTGGGCTGCGCCCTGGTGACCAGCGGGCCGGGCGCCATCCACCTGCTCAACGGTCTGTACGACGCCAAGCTCGACCACCAACCGGTGGTCGCCCTGGTCGGGCACACCGCGACCACCGCCGAGGGCGGCGGCTACTACCAGGAGGTCGACCTGCTCGCCCTCTACAAGGACGTGGCGGCGGCCTTCCTCGCGCAGCTCGACCACCCCGCGCAGGTACGTCACCTGGTCGACAGGGCGTGTCGCACCGCGTTGGCCCGGCGTACGGTCACCGCCCTGATCCTCCCCCTGGACATCCAGGACGAGCCGGCCATCCCGGACCCACCGCACGCGCACGGCTACTACCAGACCAGCAACGTGCCGAGCAGCACTCCCACAGTGCCGCCGGAGGCCGACGTGCGCCGGGCCGCCGAGGTGCTCAGCGGTGGGCAGCGGGTGGCCATGCTCGTCGGGCAGGGCGCGCTCGGCGCGCAGGAGGAGGTCCGCGAGATCGCCGATCGACTCGGTGCCGGAGTGGCCACCGCCCTGCTCGGTTTCACAGTCGTCGACCATCGCGAACCCTGGGTCACCGGGGCGATCGGACTGCTCGGCACCCGACCGAGTTGGCAGTTGATGACCGGCTGCGACCGACTGCTGATCGTGGGCAGCAACATGCCGTACTCGGAGTTCTACCCGCCACCGGGACAGGCCCGCGCGGTGCAGATCGACCTGGACGGCACCCAGCTCGGACTGCGGTACCCGACCGAGGTGAACCTGACCGGTGACGCCCGTCCCACGTTGCGGGCGCTGCTCAACGAGCTGGGCCCCGGCCCCGGACCGACCGCCTGGCGGGCGGAGATCGCCGAGGCCACCTCCGCGTGGCGTCGCGTGCAACGGGACCTGGCCGAGCAGAGCGCCGACCCGGTCAACCCGCAACTGCTCTTCCACACCCTCAACGAGCGGCTCCCCGAGGACGTGCTGCTCGCCGTCGACTGCGGCACCACCACCGCCTGGTACGCCCGCCACCTCCAGGTCCGCCCCGGGATGCTGGCCAGCCTGTCCGGCACCCTGCTGTCCATGGGCGGTGCCATGCCGTACGCGCTGAGCGCCAAGTTCGCCCACCCCGACCGGCCGCTCGTCGCGCTGATCGGCGACGGGGCCATGCAGATGAACGGCGTCAACGAGCTGATCACCGTGGCGAAGTACTGGCGCGGTTGGGCCGACCCCCGGTTCGTGGTGCTGGTGCTCAACAACCGGGACCTGGCGTTCGTCAGCTGGGAGCAGCGTTCCAGCGAGGGAACGCCGATGTTCCCGGACAGCCAGCAGTTGCCGGACATCGCCT
Organism: Micromonospora sp. NPDC049044; assembly: GCF_040649215.1. Classification (NCBI taxonomy): domain Bacteria; kingdom Bacillati; phylum Actinomycetota; class Actinomycetes; order Micromonosporales; family Micromonosporaceae; genus Micromonospora; species Micromonospora sp. NPDC049044. The sequence continues at coordinate 6,023 of NZ_JBEZFA010000021.1, forward strand.
ACCACAAGTGGGCAGAGGTGCTCGGGCTGCACGGCGAACTGGTCGACGCACCGGAGCAGGTGCCGGCGGTCTGGGAGCGGGCGCTCGCCGCCGATCGACCGGTGGTGATCAACGCCCTGGTCGACCCGGCCGAGCTGATGCTGCCACCGCACTTCACCGCCGAGCAGGCCCGGAAGACCGCGGCGGCGGTGCTGCGCGGCGACACCGACTGGGCCGGCATCATCCGCCGCGGCATCCCGTCAACGCTAGCGACCTACCGCCCCCGCCGCCCCAAAAACTAACCCCAACCCTCAACCCCAACCCCCCAACCCCAACCCCAACCCCAACCCCAACCCCAACCCCCCCCCCGCGGCCCCACCCCCTGCCCCGTCGATCATGGAGTTGTGGTGGTGGACAGAGGCCCGCAAATACCCGTACAACGGGCACCACAGGTCCATGATCGACGGGTGGGGACGGGGGCGGGGGTGGGGGCGGGGGTGGGGTTCAGCCTCGGCGGTTCAACCAGCGTTCCAGCGGGGACAGCGGGTTTTCGTTCTGGTTTTGGGGAGGCTGCGGGGTCCTGGGGCGCTCTACCGGGCGGTGCGGGTCGCCGGCCAACTCGTGGCTCGGTGCGGCGAACGCCTTCTCCGGCTGGCCCTTGACGGCTGTCGCGATGACCCGGGCGACCGCGTCGATCACCTTGGTCTGCACGGCCGACCCCACCGAGTCGGCCGGGTCGTCCGGGTTGGCGGCGATGCCGGCCACCGCGACCTGCGGGGTGAAGCCGACGAACGTCTCGGTGGAGTTCTGCTCCGAGCTACCCGTCTTGCCGGCCACCGGCCGGCCGTCGAGGATGTCGTTCACCCCGGTCGCGGTACCACCGTTGCACTGCCCGAACGCCGACTGCTGACCCACCGGGCAGCGCGCGGCATCGGTGGCGGCACGGGCGACGTCGGGGTCGAGGACCCGCTTGCAGGCTGGCTGACCAACCGGCACCTTCGCACCGTTCGCGTCGGTCACCGAGACCACCGGCACCGGGGCGCAGTAGGTGCCGTCGGCGGCCACCGTGGCGTACGCATTGGCCAGGTCCAGCGGGGTGGTGGCGGCCACGCCGAGGGTGAACGAACCCCAGTTTTCGGCGTTGTTCTTGGCGAAGGCGGCATCGGAGTCGGCGCGGAAGGTGATGCCGAGCCGCTGCGCCATCTCGACCACCTTGTCCTGGCCGACCTGCTCGGCCAACCAGACGAAGTAGGTGTTCACCGAGCGGCCGAAGCCGTCCCACATCATCCGGTACCCGTCCATCCAGTCCGGGTTGGCGTTCGCCGGGCACCATTTGCCGTCACAGCTGCCCGGCCCCTCGGCGGCGTACCGGGTGGGCAGCTTGGCCGGCGCGTCGAAGCCGGTGGAGAGGGTACGGCCCGACTCCAGCGCGGCGAGCATGGTGAACAGCTTGAACGTCGAACCCGCCTGGTACCCGTCGACGCTGGCCCCGCCGGAGATCAACGGGTTGACGGTGTTCGGGTAGTTCGGTTGTCCGGCCGGGTTGTCAGCCAGGCTGTAGTGCCGGTTGACAGCCATCGCCAACACCTGGCCGGTGCCGGGCTGGACCGCCGCGATCGGCAGGGCGCGCTTGTTGTCGTACCCGTAGACCTTGGTGGCCTGCTGCTGCGCGGTGGCCTGGATCTTCGGGTCCAGCGAGGTGATCACGGTGTAGCCCCCGGAGCGCAGCGCCTGCTCGCGCTCCGCGACGGTCGCCCCGAACGCCGGCTGGGCCACCCACCACCGCCGCAGGTAGTCGCAGAAGTAGCCCCAGTCGTCGTGCCCCTGGGACACGGCGGTGCAGCCGTTGGGCTGCGCGGTGGGGTGCAGGGCCAGCGGCTCCGCCTTGGCCTGGGCGGCCTGCGCGGCGGTGATCGCGTTGGTGGCGACCATCGAGTCCAGCACGTACGACCGGCGGGCCAGCGCGTCGTCCTTGTCTCCGCTGATCGGGCTGTACGCGTCCGGGGACTGCACCAGGCCGGCGAGCAGCGCCGACTCGGCGAGGGTCAGCTGCGCTGGTGCCTTGCCGAAGTACCGCTGGCTGGCCGCCGCGATCCCGTAGGCGCCGGAGCCGAAGTAGGCGATGTTCAGGTACCGGTCGAGGATCTCGTCCTTGCCGAGGCTCTTGTCCAGCGCGCTCGCGTACCGGATTTCCTGGATCTTGCGACCGACGGTGGGGTCGGTGGCGGCGGCCCGCTCCTCGGCGGTGCGGGTGGGGTCGGTCTTGAGGACGTTACGGACGTACTGCATGGTCAGCGTCGAGCCGCCCTGCTCGGTGCCACCGCCCTTGACGTTCGCCACAAGTGCCCGGGCGAGGCCGCGCAGGTCCGCCCCACCGTGGTCGTAGAAGCGCCGGTCCTCGGCCGCCACGATCGCCTGCCGCATCACCGGGGCGATCTCCGACAACGGGACGTCGGTGCGGTTCACGTCGTAGAACGTGGTGATCAGCGTCTTACCGTCGTTGGCGTAGAGGTACGAGCGCTGCGGGGTGGCCGGGGTCTTCAGCGAGGCCGGCAACGCGGCGTACGACCCGAGCGCGGCGCGGGCGCCGAGCCCGAGCAGCAGGTTGCCGGGGAGCGCGGCGACGGCCAGGACAAGCCCGGCCAACACGCCGGCGAGCAGCACGGTGAACAGCCGCGACAGCGGCGAGCGGGGGGCGGCCATGTTTCCCAGGATTGCCACGGAGTTCGGAAAACGGCCAGCGTGGGCGGCGATTGTCAGGCAATTCACCGCCAACCGTGGCAGCGGCCCGACCGTCAACCCCCCAGTACGCCGCTCCAGCGGATGAACCCGGGCAACAGGAGCACGGCGCACACAAGCGCCAGAACCGTCATCGTCAACGGCAGCCGGGCGCGACGCAACGCCCGGCGCAGGTACTCCTGCCGGATCTCGTGCTTCTCGGGCTCGCTGAAATCACGGTCGATGTAGAGGTCGGCGTCGCGTTCAGCCGCCTGGAACAGGTGCGCCGCCCAGGTCAGGAAGCCGGCGGCGACCACCCAGAGCGCCGAATCCAGCGCGATCTTGCCGGTGGAGACGTCGCTGCCCGGTGGGCCGGTGGAGACGGAGGTGAGCATGTTGATCCCGGCCCCGGCGAAGAGCCCGGCCAGGAAGTTGAGCGTTGACGGCGCCGGCACCGCGATGCTCACGCGTCCTCCTCCGGCCCGAAGTCCGGCCACGGCAGATCCGGCCAGGCGACGCCGCAGACAGTGCTACCGAGCGCATCGATCTGCTCCAACAGCTCCCGATCGGCGTGCTCGTCGAGCCGACTGCTCAGCTCCGTGAGCCGAGCACGGTAGGCCAACTGCTCGCTGATCACCTTTTCCACGGCGGGCGTCCGCATCGGTCCGTCGCGCTTGCTGATCTTGTCCCGGATGGTCCCCTCGATCTGCTCGCAGCCGCGCTGCCAGGCGCGCAGAAGACGCCTGGACATCGTCGCCCCGTTGGCGGACGACTCGACGGTTTGCGGCGCCACGGCCACCTCCGACAGCTCGGACGGCTCCGGCCGACCTGGGTTGATGACGTCGGCGAACAGTTTCAGGCTCTCCAGCTGCACGATGCGCCACACGATGTCGGCGAGTTGGGCGGCCACGAAGGGAATGCGGAGCCGCTCCTCGGGCGCGGTGCGCAGCAGCGTCGGGCTCCTCCGCTCGGTGGTGATCCGCTGGACCAGCGTCTTCAGGTGGTGCGGGGCGTCACTGGCGGCTTCGGTGCAGAGCAGCGTCGCCTCCAGCGCCTGAGCCATGTCGATCTCCCGGCCCTGGGTGGCCCACTCCCGTTCCCGCCCCAGCAGCCAGGCATACGCGGTATTCATGCCCGGCCGCATCGGCACCCCGGCTCGCCTCAGGGCACTGAGGCTCATGGCGGTGGTGGCCTCGTCGCGGTTCCACGTGCCGGTGCCGCTGCGCCACCAGTTGTCGAACGGCCCGCCCTCGGACACCTGCAGCTGGAGCCATTTGCAGGCGTCCTCGACCACCGGGTGGTCCACCCGCAGGTTCGCCTGGCACAGGCCGAGCACCACCCGCGCGGTCACCCAGGGCACCCTCGCCGGGTAGAAGTTGCCGTCGTCCTCCTGTGCCCGGCGGGCCACCTCGATCAGGAGGTCGATCCGCTGCTGGTCCTGGTACTTCGCCGGCGCGGCGCCCTCGAAGCCCAGCAGCAGACCGAGCACCCAGTTGCGGTACATCCGATCGGTGTCCAGCTCGTCGGCGCGGATGCCGGCCAGGTGTGGCGCCGCCCCGAGGATGGCGTCCTCCTCGGCCATCGACTCCTGGATCTTGACGAAGTCCTCGTAGTCGGCGGTCACACCACCCACGGGCTCGGGCAGCTTGCAGTCGGGAGCGTCGTAGCTCCAGCGGGCTCGCACCTTGTCGGCGATCTCCTGCCAGGATTCGACGTGGTTGAGCTGAACGAGCGCACTCGCCGCGAAGACGGCGGCGCCGAGATTGTCCCCCCAGGACGGGTCCTCGGCGCTCTGCCGCCGCATCGACCGGCCGTGCCGGATCAGCATCTCCCAGGTGGTGAGCAGGTGCAGGCTGTCGGTACGGGCCATGTCCGGCGAGACCAGCTGGTCGAGCCGACCCAGCGTCGCCTTCATCAGGCGCTCTCCACCGCGCTGCAGATGCAGCCACACGTTGTGCTCCGGGCGCTTCCACAGGTCGGCAGCCTTCCAGTGCTGGAGGGCGTGGTTCATCACCAGCTGAGCCCGACGGCGGGAGCCGATCAGGTAGGCGCCGTCGACCTGGAAGATGAGGCCGTCGTCGCGCAACTGCTCAAGTGTCGTCCGCAACTGACCCGCCTCGCGGGTCGCCATCTGCAGCTCCAGCACGCCGAGGCAGGCCAGGCGGTAGAGCATCTCCCGCTGGTCGTCGGTGGACACCTGCCGGGTGTAGTAGGCCTCCAGGTCCGCCTCGGTGGGCACGCCACCGCGCAAACCGTAGAGGTCGATCGCGGTCAGCGCGATGTGGACGTCGTCCTGAGCCAACCGCCGGATCGTCGGCCAGTTTGCCTCGCTGATGCCGCTCTCGACCAACAGTTGGCTGATCAGCGACTTTCCCTCGGCGAGGACCTGACGCAGCTCCCGGGTGGGTTCGCCGCCGGCGAGTCTGGGGCCGGCCGACTTCCAGCTCGTGGCGAGCACCTGAACGTCCAGCCCGAAGTCGGAGCGCAGCCGGTTGAGGCAGTCGAACATCTCGTTGAGCACCGGCGGGTTCGCGTGCAGGTTCTCCAGGACCACCAGGTAGTGGCCGGTGTTGCTGCGCCCCTGCTCCAACAGCGCCAGCATGATGGACTCCGGGCCGTCGGCCGGGTCGGCGAGGTTGAGCCAGACGACGCCGTCGCCGGCACCGGAGCGCTTGTCGGCGACGTTTGCCACAAGCGCGGACTTCCCGCAGCCGTGCTCGCCGATGACCACCACGTCGCGGCCCTCTTCGAGCTGAAGCTCGACCTTCGTGGAGCTCTCCGTCAACCGGTCCAGCTTGGCGTAGTACTCCATCGCGGCGGCCGAGGGCCGCTCGGCGTGCCCGACCCGCTTGGGCCGCCAGCTCGGACCGAACGGGTCCTTCTGTAGCGCGTACGCGAGTAACACCAGCGGCGTGACACCGTGCGTGCCGTCGGTGTCCTCGGTGGTGGCCCGGACGGCATCCTCGGAGAGTCGCACCTCGGTGGGGCGCCCCATCGCCTCGACCCGGACGACCAGCTCGTGCCCCACCCCGTCGAGGAACTCCGTCGCCGCGCTGACGACCCGCAGCGCGGCGGGTCGCTTGTCGAGCATGGCCGTCTGGGCGGTGAGGTCCTTGTGGGCGGCGGTGAGCAGCTCGTACGCGCTCGCGTTGGGGCTGAGAGCGTTGACGGCCAACCAGGGCGAATAGTCGGGCACCGACCCCCCCTTCGGCGATCACCGTGGGTCAACCACATCACCACGACATGTTGATGCTAACCGCCAATCCTCGTGCTGTCGCAGGGCAGGTCCACCCGCAGCCGGAGGTACTGGGTCCGCACCAGTTCGCCGTCGACCGACTCGACGTCCGAATCGGACACCCGGAATCCCGCTCGGTTGAACGCCGCCCGCACGTCGTCGGCGTCCCCGAGGTCGTGGCTGGCCATCCGGGTGGCGTACCGGCGGGCCGCGTAGGCGAGATCGTCCAGCTCCACCGAGAGCAGCCCCCGCCAGCCCGCGGCCCGCTCACGGAACCGCAGCTCGAAGTCGTCGACGAGATCGGACACCCGGTGCCGGTCGTCCTGCTCCTCGTCATCCCTGGGCCACTCGTTGCCCGGGTGCAACCGGACGGTGGTGATCACCGAACCACCCGGGTTCAGCAGCGCCGACCAGCTGCCGAGCACGGTGTCCGCCGAGTCGCGGTTGAACCGGGTCAGGAACGCGTCGGCCAGCACCAGGTCGAACCGGCCGTCCTCGACGAGCCGGGCGACCGCGTCGGGACAGGTCACGTCGGCCTGGTGCACCTGGACCCGGGAACCGACCTGCTTGGCGTACCAGTCGCAGGCCAGCAGCGGCGTCTGACACATGTCGAGCACGTGCACGTCCAGGTCGGTGGGGAGGACACCGACCGCCGACCGGGCCGCCTCCAGGATGTAGGCGAGCAGGGTGTAGTCGGCGGTGCCACTGATCAACACCCGGCGGGCGCCCTGGCGGAACGCCTCGGCCAACTGCCTGGTGTAGAACTCGGCGTGCCACTGCGGGCTGCTGACCATGTCGAACAGCCGCAGGTACTGCCAGGACTGGTGGTACCAGGAGCAGCCGGTCCGGTCCAGGTGGGACGGTCCGCAGGACATCGGGGCCATCGCGTACAGCATGTTCGCCGACTGGAGCAGCCAGCGGGTCAGCTCCAGGCCGGGCCGGCGCGGTCGACCACGGTCGGGGAGGCATGCCTGGCTGCGCAGCCGATCCCAGAGCAGGCGGGCCTGACTCACCTCGTCGGAGTGACCACTGACCACCCAGGACGCGAGGCCGTCGCCGCCCACCTCCTGCCGCACCACCACCTGACCGTCGATCAGCCACATGTCGGTCATCGGCGCCAGCGGCGGCTCACCGGCGATGAACACCGGCACCATCACCGCGTCCAGATCATGCTCCAGGTCCTCGGCCAACTGCTTGTCGACAGCGCCGGTGCCCACGTCCTCCCCGGGCACCAGGTACATGCGGCGTACCGTGGCCCGCTGCGCCAACTGGCGGAACATCGCCCGGGAGAACGGGTCGACGGACCGGCTCGCGGTGGTGTACGGGACTATCTGGCACAGCTCGTCGTGCACCCCGGCGACCAACCCCTGCACCAACTCGTCCATCGCCGCGCCGGGTAACCGCACCGAGTTGGGGTCGGTGCCCTCGTAGGAGGCCCGGTAGAAGAGGCTGGCCCGCCGCGCCCGGTCGATCAGGTCGGCTGGCGTGACCCTCCCCGGCGCCCCCTTTCGCTCGGTCATCTCGACCACTCCCTCACCCTCGCGACGCCGTGATCACCAAATGATGGCTCCCGGGCACCAACTCGGCGTGCCGGATGAGCCACCCTGATTCCCTGACGGCGGCGATGGCGTCGGGATAGTGGAACCTGCGGGACTGGAAACAGCGGACGCGATGGCCCGCCTGCACCTCTGCGCCACCCAGGACGCCCGGTCGGAGCAGCACTGCTTCGCCGGTCACCGCCCCGTCGCGCCACTGCAGCACGAAATCCAGGTCGACCTCGGGCAGACCGGCGGCGCGCAGCGGCTCCAGGGCCGCGGCGCGGAACTCCGGGCAGCGGTACGGCGCAAGCACCGTCTCCGCCGGCTCGTCCGGCCGACCGACCACCACGCTGAGCACGAGCACGTCGTGCGGGCGCAGCGAGGCTCGGATGTTGGCCAGGGCGGCGGTCGGGCATTCCAGGTTGCCGAGTGTGTGCCCGAGCAGGCAGACGACCACCGGTTCAGGACCGGGTCGCCACCGCTCGACACCCTCGGACACGCCGGACTCGATGTCCCACACGTGAGAGTCAACGCTCATCCGGCCGGCGGCGAAGCGGGCCAACCGGTGACAGGCGATGGCGAGCAGGGTGGCGCTGAAGTCCAACGCGAGGTAACGCTGGCAGGGGTGACCGAGGCTGGTCAGGTGGCCGAGGAAGGCGCTGCTGCGCCGGCCGTTGCCGGGGCCGATCTCGGCTACCGCGAGCGCGTCGGCGGTCAGCGCCTGGGCCGCCAGCAGGGCTTCGGCCTCGTGCCGGGCAGAGGTGAGCATGCTCAGGTAGTCGTCGGTGCTGGCGTACGCGTCGTGCGTGTGGGCGGCACTGCCGGCGTAGGCGAACTTGAGTGGCAGCTGACCGGCGTGGATGGCGGCCAGCGCGGCTCGACGATGCCGCTCGCACTCGAAGTGTGGTGACGGGCAACGGCTCGCGTCACCTGTCGGATCGGGCTGTGGTGGCAGGTTGGTGGCGCCTGTGCCCACCGCGCCGATCGCTTCCGCCACAATGCCCTCCGACGAAGTCAGAGCTGCCGCCGACCTGATAGTAGGGCAATGACGCATGACAATGGCTCGTGTACGCCTGGATTGTTTCAGGATCTGCAACCACAGCACCTCATTCGCCACTAGTAGCAGACCAATAAGCTGATCGCCACCGGCCATCGGCCGGACATTCAAGCCGAACGGCTGAATTGCGCACCGGGCGACTCAGTCGGACCGGCCACTGCGTTTACGCAACTGTTGCACGGCGGCGCGGGCCGCCGTGGTGAACGTCGGCGCGGTGAACTGGTGCCGTTGCCAGTCGCCGTGCAGCCCGCCGATGTCGTCCACCCCCTCCTCCACCAGCAGCACCATGTACTTGCTGAAGGCGAGGGCGGCTCCCTTCTCCTCGATCAGCCAGGCGCTTGTCGCGAACTTCTCCCCGGGCTCGGCAAACTGCCGGGCCCGGGTCATCAACGATACGAAGTACTCGCACTCCCGAATACGGTTGAGCACCGCCATTCCGACGTACCCGTCCGCGGCCCGGCCGGTGATCACGGTGAAACCCTGGTCCTCCAACAATCCGGTGAGACCCCGGACGAAGCCGTCCTCCTCCTTGAAGCGGTAGGACAGGAAAACGGTGTTGCTGGCGACCTTCGGTCGCACCAGGCCCGGTTCCGGCCGAACATGCTCCAGAATCCGCACCTGGTCGACGTCGTCGACCAGGCGTTCCAATTCGTCGTCGCCAGTGCTGCTCGCCCGCTCGCGCACCTCGCCGAGGAGCCGATCCGCCCGGGATCTGCCGGTGGCGAGCAGCCGGAACGCCTGACACTTGGTCAGGACCACGTCGGCCTCGGCCCCCAACATCTCCGGCGGAGTGCGCTTGTCGAGGGTGATGGCATCGCGCAGCCGGGTGCGGTCTCCGTGGTAGAACGTCACCGCTTGTTCCTCGACCCGGGCCAGGTCCACGTAGAGCACCGTCGCGATGCCCTCGTCCGTCCGGGCGAGAACGAACCGGGCGGCCTGAGCCAGATCGGTGCTGAGTGGATCGACGATGAGCACGTCGAATTCCGTCGCGCCCGCGACCCGCGCTGCGGCGTCGGCAAGGGTCTCGACCGCCACCACCCGCTCCACCAGAGGGCTGGAGGTCAGTTCCTGGTAGAGCCGGCCCGCAGCGGAACTATCGTTATCGCAGAGCAGCACGGTCAATCGGGGAAGCGCAGCCACGATATTGCTCCATGAATGTCGACATCGCCGGGAATTGAGCACCAATGGTGGCACGATCCCGCGGCGAGACGCCTCCGCGTTGCGTCCGCCGACAATGGCCAAACGGACCCGTGCCGCGCCGTTGGGACGGGGCGCCATGGGCTGTGTGCTTTCCGGGGCCACACAGTCGGACCTCGGGCGGATCACCGCCCGACGGAGCCGGGGCGCGTCGACCGGATCGGTGCCCGGCCGCTGCCCAGCCGCGCTCTGAGCCCGCGAACTGGGCCGTCACCAGCGGCGGCGCACTGTCGAGTGCCGAGGCTACGTCGACGAAACCGTTGTCCGCCCCGACGTCACCAGCCGCCTCACCGCTATCGACGAGTGGCGGTGACGATGTCGGCACAGGCCGACCACGGCTCGACCCGACCAACCCGAAGGTCACGGATCCGACAGTTCCGTGGAACCGTCTTTCCCGCCGCCGTAGGCCCGCAGGACAACCTCATTTCGTCGTATGGGCTAACCCGCGGCAGGTTTATCGCCGGCACGAATCAGGCGGCGGAAATGGGGCCACCCGGGGCGGTGGGCGGCCCGGCCGGAGTGGAGAGGCTGGCGCTGGCCGCGTCGCGGGCGGTTTCCCGGGGCATCAGGCGGCCGGAACGGTAGCCGATACCGATGCCGGCGATCAGCACGAAGATCGCGCCGAACGTCTGCAGCGAGCCGATCAGGGCACCGCCCAGGCCGAGCAGCGGCGCGGCGATGATCAGCATGACCCCGTCACCAAGACTGAAGGTGCCCGAGCGGGCCACCGCCCACCCGGTGAGAAACCAGCCCACGCTGTAGAACGTCGCGCCGAGCAGGACCAGCGACCGTGCGGTGGTGCCGAAGACCGGCGTCTGCTCGGCGAGCCCGGCGAAGGGCAGCATCAGCACGGTGCCGGCGATGCTCACCAGCAGCCCGGCGGCGGCCACCCGGCGGCTGCGGGTCGCCGCCAGCAGCCCGGTGAGGGCCAGCAGCGCGAGCAGGCCGAGCCAGACCGCGGCCACCCAACCGATCAGGTACGCCGCCCGGCCGTCGGCCGGATAGGGGTCGTTGCCCACCCCGCCGTCGCTGGCCATCGCCACCACGCCGTAGAGGATGGCGTACGCGGGCAGCAGCCACACGGCCGCCCGCGCGAACCGGCGCACCGACCAGGCCCAGCTGGCGTTGGTGGCCGGGCTGCCCGGCGTCGGCTCGTCGACGAACGGCAGTACGCCGAACCCGCCACCGGTGCTGCGGGATCCCAGCGGGGCGAGGGGGTCGTGCGCGCCGGGCACCGGGGCCGAGGACCACATCCGATTCGCCGGATCCTTCATGCGTCACCTCGCTCGTCCGCGAGTGGTGCGGAACGCGCCGGGGCGCCCCGATTGCCTGGTCACCACCCGTCCTAGGACCGATCGTGGCAGGCTTCGGAGCGCCCCATGAGTCTTTCTCGCATTTATCCGGTCGGGCGACCGGCGTCCTGGATCAGCCGCGCTCGCGCTCGTCGGCCGGATCCTCGGTCAGGCTGGCCGGCGACACCGGCTCCGGCGCGGGCAGCCCCTGCGGCTTGTTGCCGCCGGTGGCCTGCGCCTCGGCGACGCGTACCTCGTCGTGGATCTGCTGGGCGGCGGCGGCCGCGGCCTGCGCCGCCTCCGCGGCCTCGCGCTCCACCTGGCTCGCGTGGTCCGCGGCCTCCGGTGCGGGCAGGTCCCCGACCATCTGGCTCAACCCGCCGAGCGCGCCACCCATCCCCTCCAGGGCCTTGGTCAGCTCGGCCGGGACGATCCAGACCTTGTTGGCGCTGCCCTGCGCGATCTGCGGCAGGGCCTGGAGGTACTGGTATGCGAGCACCTTCTGGCTCGGGTTCGCCTGGTGGATCGCGTCGAAGACCGTCCGGATCGCCTTCGCCTGACCCTCGGCCTGCAGGATCCGGGCCTGCCGGTCACCGTCGGCCCGCAGCACCGCCGACTGCTTCTCACCCTCGGCGGTGAGGATCTGCGACTGCTTGTGTCCCTCCGCGGTGAGGATCGCCGCCCGGCGGTCCCGCTCGGCGCGCATCTGCTTCTCCATCGAGTCACGGATGCTGGCCGGCGGCTCGATCGCCTTGATCTCGACCCGGGTCACCTTGATGCCCCACCGGCCGGTGGTCTCGTCCAGCACCCCGGAGAGGTGCCGGTTGATCTCGTCCCGGCTGGTCAACGCCCGCTCCAGGTCGAGCGAGCCGATCACGTTACGCAACGTGGTGACGGTGAGCTGCTCGATGGCCTGCAGGAAGCTGGAGATCTCGTAGGTCGCCCGGACCGCGTCGACCACCTTGAAATAGAGCACCGTGTCGATCGAGACCACGAGGTTGTCCGAGGTGATCACCGGCTGCGGCGGGAAGCTGACCACCTGCTCCCGCATGTCGACCTTCGTGCGCACCGCGTCGATGAACGGCACCAGCAGGTTGAGGCCCGGGGTGAGCGTGCGCTTGTACTTGCCAAGCCGTTCCACCACGTCCTGGCGTTGCTGCGGCACGATCCGCACCGCCTTCGCCAGCGTTATCACGGCGATCAACGCCACCGCGATCACCACCACCCCGATCAAGGTCATCCCGTTCACCCTCTCGCTTCCGGCAGCTCGCCGGCGGAAGAAATATCGTCCTGCCAGACCAGGGCGGTCGCGCCCCGGACTTTGATCACCCGAACCCGTTGACCCGGGTCGAACGTCTGCGTCGTGTCATACGAGCGGCCACTCCACAGCTCACCGTCGATCTTGACGAGGCCGTGGTCGGCGTCCACCCGCTCCAGCACCAAGGCCGTGGAACCCACTATCGCCTCCAGGCCGAACGGCTGGTCGCCGCTCTCCAGCGACGAGAGCTGATGCCGCCGCAGGGCCGGCCGGGCCACCAACAGACTCAGCGCCGACACCACCGCGAAGACAAGCGCCTGTACCGCTACCGGCGCACCCAGCGCGGCGGCACCGCCAGCGGCGAAGGCACCGGCCGCGAACATGATCAGAAACAGCGTCGTCGTGAAGATCTCGGCGACGGCCAGCAGCACACCCAATACGATCCACACCACGGCGTCCACCCCACGATCGTGACACGCAAATGCACGCGCGGCCTCCTCTGGAAGATCAGTAGGCTCGGCGCCGCCCAGTTTCGACCACGATCCGAAGGTCTGACCCCGAGGAGATCCCGTTGACCCTGCTGCCCGAGACCGCCCGACGGATCGACGCCCAGGTCGCCCAGGCGCAGCTGGACGGGCACGCCCCGTCGCTGGTACTCGGCGTGGTCCGCGACGGCGCGCTGGTCCACCTGGCCACCGCCGGCGAGCACCCCCGCCCGGACGCCGACCTGCAGTACCGGCTCGGCTCGATCAGCAAGACGATGACCGCGACCCTGATCATGCAACTGCGTGACGCCGGCCGCCTCGCCCTCGACGACCCGCTCGAGGAGCACCTCCCCGGCACCGGCGTGGGCTCGCTCACCCTGCGCCAGCTCCTCGGGCACGCCAGCGGCATCCAGCGCGAGCCCGAGGGCGAGTGGTGGGAGCGGACCGCCGGGGTCGACCTGACCACCCTGCTCGCCGGGGTCGATCCCGACAAGATCGCCTATCCGCCGCACGCCACCTACCACTACTCCAACCTGGCGTACGCGCTGCTCGGCGGGCTGCTCGAACGGCTCACCGGGACCCCCTGGGTGGACCTCCTCGGCGAGCGGATCCTCACCCCGCTGGGCCTGCCCCGCACCACCTACGCGGCCATCGAGCCGTTCGCCCGTGGCTACGTCGTCCACCCCTGGCACGACACAGTGCGCGAGGAGCCGCGGACCGACACCGGTGCGATGGCCCCCGCCGGGCAGCTCTGGTCGACGATCGAAGACCTGGGCCGCTGGGCCGCGTTCCTCGCCGACCCCGACCCGTCGGTGCTGGCCGCCGACACCCTTACCGAGATGTGCTCCCCCGTGGTGATCAGTGACCTGAAGTCCTGGACCCACGGGCACGGTCTCGGCCTCGAACTCCACCGGGAAGGCGACCGCGTCTTCGTCGGCCACGGCGGCTCGATGCCCGGCTACGTAGCCTCACTGGCCGTACACCGGCCCAGCCGCACCGCCGTTGTCGGCTTCGCCAACTCGTACGGCTTCCGCAGTGGTCACATCGGCGCGCTCGGCCGGCGACTGCTCACGCTGGTCCTGGACGCCGAGCCCGCACCTGTCACCCCGTGGCGGCCGGCCGAGGCCGCGCCGCCCGCCGACCTCGCCGAACTGACCGGCCACTGGTGGTGGATGGGCACCTTCATCGAGGTGTACGCCGACGCCGCAGGTGACCTGCACGCCGGCCCCGTCGGCGCACCCGACCTCCGCTTCGTGGCCGAGGGGCCGGACAGGTGGCGGGGGCGCGCCGGCGAGCAGGACGGCGAGATTCTCAGCGTGCGCCGGGACGAGCAGGGCCGGGCGGTCGCGTTGGACATCGCGACCTTCGTCTACACCCGCACCCCCGACCAGGAGCCCTGAGTCGCGCCGCTCCGGCCGAGGCGGACCCCTCCGTCGCACCCGACAGCCCGCGCAACCGCGCCGAGCCCCCGGGCGCCTGCCACGATCCGCGAACCTTGCCTGATGTCGCTCCCCCCAGCGCCCCGAAGGCAGCCGTCGCGGATCGTGGCGGAGGCGGGCGCGGGACCGCGCGGGTGGGTCAGGTTGGTTCGGTGACGAAGTCGATAAGGCGTTCCATCGCGTTGATCAGCGGCGTCTCCACGTCGGCGAAGCTGTTCACCCGGGACAGGATGTGCCGCCACATCGCCGCCGGCTCGGCCACCCCGAGGGCGGCACAGACCCCCTCCTTCCACGGCTGCCCCGGTGGCACCACCGGCCACGCCGCGATGCCCAGCGCCGCCGGCTTCACCGCCTGCCAGACGTCCACGTAGGGATGGCCGGTGACGAGCACGTACGGCGAGGTCACCTGGGCGACGATCCGGCTCTCCTTGCTGCCCGGCACGAGGTGGTCGACGAGCACGCCGAGGCGTCGGGTCGGGCCGGGGTCGAAGCCGCGTACCTCGGTGTCGAGGGCGTCGATGCCGTCCAACGGCTCCACGACCACACCCTCGATCCGCAGGTCGTCGCCCCAGATCCGCTCGACAAGCGCGGCGTCGTGGATGCCCTCCACCCAGATCCGGCTGGCCTTGGCCACCCGGGCCTTCACGTTGTCGACCGCCACCGAACCGGAGGCCGTCCGTCGCCGGGCCGCCGGCACCGCGGCCCGGCTCGGACGGCGCAGGGTCACCGGGCGGCCGTCGAGCAGGAACGCGGCCGGCAGTAGCGGGAAGTTGCGCCGCCGGCCATGCCGGTCCTCAAGGACCACGGCGCCGGCCTCGAAGCCCACCACCGCCCCGCAGAACCCGGAGTCGGCATCCTCCACGACGAGATCCGGTTCGGCGTCCACCTCGGGGGTGACCTTCCGCCGCCGCCAGTCCCCCGCCAACACGTCCTCGCTGTATCGCCCCGCCATGACGATCACGCTAACCTCCGCGGCTCCGCCCCCGGCCCCGACACACCGCCCACCCGCCCCCACCCGCCGGCCGGGCCGGGGCCCGGCAGCGTGGCAGAAAATCGGGGCGAACAGGGTAGTTCGGGGCAGGCCGGGCGACCGGAGCGGCAGTCGAGACAGGGCCGGTCAGGACCACGTACCCTTTCGGCATGTCCACCCCCGCAGCGGGCGCGGCCACACTCACGCCGCGCCGGTCGAGCCGGTTCGTCGCCTGGGTGCGCGCGTGGCGCGCCGGGTTGGTGCCCTACGACGAGGTCGCCGACGCCATCGCCGGCGACGAGGAACACCTCGTCGCGGACGCCCCCGGCACCTGGACCGACATCCCGCTGGGTGCCGCGCTGCCCACCCTGGCCAAGCTCTCCCCGGACGACATCCGCCTGGTGCTGCCCGCGCCGGGTGACCCCCGAGGGCTGCCCGGGCCGGGCGACTTCGCCGGGGCGGCACTGGTCACGGGCGAGGCGGTGGTCGCCGGCGGGCTCGGTCTGATCCCCCAGGTGCGCTCGCACACCTCCGGCTCGGGAGACTGCTTCGAGACGGTGCTCTGGCGGGTCTATCCGCTGCCGGCAAACGCGCCCGCCGCGTCACTCTCGTTGCCCGGCGCCGCCGAGGCGGAGGCCGAGCTGGCCGCCGCGCTGGCCGAGACGACCGCCGCGCTGACCCGACTCGACGTGGCCCAGTGGCGGCCCGAGTTGGCCGGCGCGCTGGCCGCGCTGCGCCGCCCGGACGGCGCCACCGACCTGCCACCGGGCTTCGATCCGCGAGCCCGCCGGCTCTTCGCCCGCGCCGCGGTGCTCGATCGGGTGCTCGCGTTGGCCGGGCACGCCGCACCCGGCGGCGCGATAAACAACTACGAGGCCCAGCAGCGCGACGCGGCTCTGCGTCCCCTCACCACGGCCTGCCGTCAGGCGCTGGTGGCCGCCTGCAACGCCCCCCTGCGCCCCTGACCCGATCACCCCGCGCCACACCACGAGGCCTGCGCCACGCCGCCAAGGCCCGACGCGCCAGCCGCCGGTCCGATGCGCCCGCCGCAAGGCCCGACACGCCCGCGCACCGGCCCGACACGCCCGCGCACCGGCCATGATCGCGCTCGAACATGGATGTAGTGGCCTTCGGCGCAGCTGGTGACCACTACATCCTGGATAGAGCGCGATCATCACAGGCCGCGCGATCATCACAGGCAGCGCGATCATCACAGGCAGCGCGATCATCACAGGCCGCGCTCGGCAGCGCGCGGCAGCGTCAGCGGCACGGGCAAGCGCCGGCAGCGCCGTGCGGTCAGATCTCGTCGAGCAGGTCCGCGACCGAGTTGATGATCCGGGACGGGCGGTACGGGTAACGCTCCGCCTCGGTGCGGCTGCTGATCCCGGTGAGCACCAGGATGGTCTCCAGCCCCGCCTCCAGACCGCAGAGGATGTCGGTGTCCATCCGGTCACCGATCATCGCGGTGCTCTCCGAGTGCGCGTTTATCGTGTTGAGCGCCGAGCGCATCATCATCGGGTTGGGCTTGCCGACGAAGTACGGCTCCACCCCGGTCGCCTTGGAGATCATCGCGGCGACCGAGCCGGCGGCGGGCAGCGCACCCTCCACGGACGGGCCGGTCACGTCGGGATTGGTGCAGATGAACCGCGCCCCGTCGTTGATCAGGCGGACCGCCTTGGTGATCGCCTCGAAGCTGTAGGTGCGGGTCTCGCCGAGCACCACGTAGTCCGGGGCGAAGTCGGTGAGCACGTAGCCGACCGCGTGCAGCGCCGTGGTCAGTCCGGCCTCACCGATGACGTACGCGGTGCCGCCCGGCCGCTGGTCGGCGAGGAACTGGCCGGTGGCCAACGCGGACGACCAGATCGACTCCTCCGGCACGTCCAGCCCCATCCGGCTCAGCCGGGCCGTCAGGTCACGCGGGGTGTAGATCGAGTTGTTCGTCAGCACCAGGAACGGCTTGCCGGAGGCACGCATCCGGTTGATGAACTCCGGCGCCCCGGGCACCGGCTGCCCCTCGTGCACCAGCACGCCGTCCATGTCGGTCAGCCAACTCTGCACGGGCTTACGGTCATGCATCGGTGCTCCCAGCAGGCGTCGGACGGCGGGTCGGTACACAGCAGACGGTCGGGCAGGAGTCCCACATCGGCAGCTCACCGAGGCGACGGCGCAGCTGCGCGCCGTCCGGTTCGGTCCGCTCGGTGATCAACTCCCGCACCATTGTCACGAAACGCGGGTCGGTGCCCGGGGTGGCGGCCCGGACGAAGTCCAGGCCCAACTGCTTGGCCGTCTCCAGCGCCTCGGTGTCCAGGTCCCAGACGACCTCGAGGTGATCGGAGACGAACCCGATCGGGCTGACCACCACAGCTGTGGTGCCACCCTGCGCGAGGGCGGCCAGGTGGTCGTTGATGTCCGGCTCCAACCACGGCACCTGGGGTGGACCGGAGCGGCTCTGCCAGACCAGGTCGTACGCGAGGTCGGGGGCGGCGGCCGCGGCCACCAGGCGGGCGGTTTCGTGCAGTTGTGCCTCGTACCGGCCGCCGTGCGGGCCGGCGTTGGCCGCCATGGAGCTGGGGATGGAGTGGGCGGTGAAGACCAGCCGGGTGGTGTCCCGCCGCGCCGGGTCGAGTTGCCCCAGGGCCGCCCGGACCGCGTCGGTGTGCGGCTCGACGAAACCGGGGTGGTCCCAGAACTGGCGCAGCTTCTCGATCACCGGGGCGTCCGGGCCGACCGCGGCCCGCGCGGCGGCGATGTCCTCCTGGTACTGCCGGCAGGACGAGTAACCGCCGTACGCGCTCGTGACGAAGGCGAGCGCCCGGGTGATGCCGTCGTCGCGCATCTGGGTCACGGTGTCGGCGAGCATCGGGTCCCAGTTGCGGTTGCCCCAGTAGACCGGAAGGTCGAGCCCGTGCGCGGCGAAGTCGGCGCGGATCGCGGCGAGCAACTCGCGGTTCTGCTTGTTGATCGGGGAGACCCCGCCGAAGTGCTGGTAGTGCTCGGCGACCTCGGCCAGCCGCTCCGGCGGCACGCCTCGACCCCGGGTCACGTTCTGCAGGAACGGCATCACGTCCTCGGGTCGCTCCGGGCCACCGAAGGACACCAGCACCACCGCGTCGTACGACATGGTGTCATTCTTGCCGGTCGGCCGGGACCACCCGGCGACGCCCCCTGGTCCGGCCGTGTGGGTCACGTCGGCGGCGGTCGGGGGCGTCGTCGGGGGAACGTCAGGAGCCGATGGCGTGGTAGCCGCCGTCGACGTGGACGATCTCGCCGGTGGTGGCCGGGAACCAGTCGGACAGCAGCGCCAGGCAGGCCTTCGCGGCGGGCACCTGGTCGCCGAGGTCCCAGCCGAGCGGGGCCCGCTCGGACCAGGCGTCCTCGAACTCGTCGAAGCCGGGGATCGACTTCGCGGCGATGGTGCGCAGCGGCCCGGCGGCGACCAGGTTGCTGCGGATGCCCTGCTTGCCCAGGTGCATGGCGAGGTAGCGCGACGCCGACTCCAGACCGGCCTTGGCCACGCCCATCCAGTCGTAGACCGGCCAGGCCACCTTCGCGTCGAAGGTCAGGCCGACCACCGCGCCGCCGGGGGACATCAGCGGCAGCGCCGCCATCGCGAGGGACTTGTACGAGAAGGTGGAGACGTGCAGCGCGGTCGCCACGTCCTCCCAGGGGGCGTCGAGGAAGCCGCCGCCCAGGCAGCTCTGCGGGGCGAAGCCGATCGAGTGCACGACGCCGTCGAGGCCGTCGACGTGCTCGCGGACCCGGTCGGCGAGGCTGGCCAGGTGGTCGGGGTTGGTGACGTCCACCTCGATGACCGGAGCCGGCTCGGGCAGCCGCTTGGCGATCCGCTCGACCAGGGAGAGCCGGCCGTAGCCGGTGAGCACGACCTGCGCGCCGTTCTCCTGGGCGAGCTTCGCCACCGAGAAGGCGATCGAGGCGTCGGTGATGACACCGGTGACGAGCAGCCGCTTACCGGCGAGCAGTCCGGACATCCGGGAGTTCCTCCGTACGTTGTTGAGATGCGCTGATCAGTGGCCCATGCCGAGGCCGCCGTCGACCGGGATCACGGCGCCGGAGACGTACCCGGCGCTGTCGGAGGCCAGCCAGGTGACCACCCCGGCGACCTCGTCCGGGCTGGCCATCCGGCCGGCCGGGATCGTCTTGCGGATCTCCGCCTTGCGGTTCTCGGGCAGGCCGGCCGTCATGTCGGTGTCGATGAAGCCGGGCGCCACCACGTTGGCCGTGATGTTGCGGCTGCCCAGCTCCCGGGTGATCGAGCGGGCCACGCCGACCAGACCGGCCTTGCTGGCGGCATAGTTGACCTGCCCGGCGCCGCCGGCGAGGCCGACCACCGAGGAGATGAAGATCATGCGGCCCCACTTGGCGCGGAGCATCTTCCCGGAGGCCCGCTTGGCGACCCGGAACGCGCCTGTGAGGTTGGTGTCCACCACACCGGTGAACTGCTCCTCGGTCATTCGCAGCAGCAGCGTGTCGGCGGTCATGCCGGCGTTCGCGACAAGCACCTCGACCGGCCCCAGCTCGGCTTCGACGGCGTCGAACGCGGCGTCGACGGAGGCGGCGTCGGTGACGTCGGCGCGTACGCCGAACAGCCCTTCGGGGGCGTCGCCGCTGCGGTGGGTGACCGCCACCCGGTCGCCCTGCTTGGCGAAGGCCTGCGCGATGGCCAGGCCGATCCCCCGGTTACCCCCGGTCACCAGCACGGTACGGGCCACGGTTCCTCCTTGCGGATGGTCAGCACGGACGCGTCGGAGCCTAGGCGTTACCGGCAGGTAAGCGCTAACGGGAGTCGTGTCACACCGAGGTACGACACCGGGATCAACCCCTGGTGGCACGCCCCGTGACGGCCTCGGCCCGTAGCCTGCGGGTGATGAGACGGCAACCTGTCGTCGTGGCCCTGCGGGCGCTGCGGCAGACCCTGCTGGGCCCGGACGCCCCGCCCGGCCGGCCGCTGCTGGCCCGCTGGCCCGGGCTGGCCCGCCATGCCGGGCCGGTCGGCCTGCTCGCCGCCCTCGGTCTCTTCTGGATCACGGTGACGGTGGAGAGCGACTGGGGCCTGCCGACGCCGATCGCGGTCCTGTTCGCGGCGATGACAGTGGCGCCGCTGCTGGCGCTGCCCCGGCGTCCGCTGCTGGCCTGGCGGCTGACGGTCCTGGCCCTGCTGGTGTGCACGTTCAACGCGCCGGCCGACCAGCCGTGGCCGTGGACCCCGCCGCTGGCGCTCGGCTCGGTGGCGGTGCTCGCGGGGGTCGTCGCGCGTGTCGACCGGCCGGTGCTGGCCTGGGTGGTGGCGATCAGCACGGTGCCGGTGCTCACCCTCGTGCACCCCGACAACCGGCCGGCCGTGCTGGCGCTACTCGGCGCGTCGGCGATCGGCGGCGACCTGATCCGGCGCAACCGGTTGTCCCGGCGGGCGCTTGCCGTGCAGACGGAGCTGAGCGAACGGGAGCAGGAGCGTCGGGCGGTGCTTGAGGAACGCACCCGGATCGCCCGGGAGATGCACGACGTGGTGGCCCACCACATGTCGCTGATCGCGGTGCAGGCGGAAACGGCTCCGTACCGGCTGAGCGACGTGCCGGCCCCGGCGGCCGCCGAGTTCGTCGCCATCGCCGCCTCGGCCCGCGACGCGCTCACCGACATGCGGCGGCTGCTGGGGGTGCTGCGCAGCGAGACGACCGGACCGCAGACCGCGCCGCAGCCGGACCTGACCGACCTGGGCGCGATGGTGGACGCGGCGCACCGGGCCGGGCTGCCGGTCACCCTGGACGCCGAGCTGGTGGACGACGACCGGGTGCCCGCGCCGGTCGGGCTGGCCGCGTACCGCATCGTGCAGGAGTGCCTGGCCAACGCGGCCCGGCACGCGGTCGGGGCCGCGGTGCGGGTCACCGTCCGCGTCGGTCCGTCCGGCCTGGAGGTACGCGTCGAAAACTCGCCGGCCGACGTCCGACCGACCGCCGACGGCGGCTCCGGGCACGGCCTGACCGGCATGCGGGAGCGGGCCACCTCGCTCGGCGGTACGTTCACCGCCGGGCCGCTGCCCGACGGGGGTTACGCGGTGGCGGCCGAGCTGCCGTACGAGCCGGAGGGCGGGGACGCGTGATCAAGGTGCTGATCGCCGACGACCAGGCGATGGTCCGACAGGGCTTCGGGGCGCTGCTGGCCGCCCAGCCGGACCTGCTCGTGGTGGGTGATGCCGCCGACGGCGCGCAGGCCGTCGCCGCCGCCCGCCGGCTCGACCCGGACGTGGTGCTGATGGACGTGCGGATGCCGGTCCTGGACGGTCTGGCCGCCACCCGCACGCTGCTCGGCGACAGGTCGGCGCAGCGCCCCCGGGTGCTCATCCTCACCACCTTCGACCTGGATGACTACGTGTACGAGGCGCTGCGCGCCGGGGCCAGCGGTTTCCTGCTCAAGGACGCCCCGGCAGCCGATCTGGTGCAGGCGGTACGGGTGGTGGCGGCCGGGGACGCGCTGCTCGCCCCGGCGGTCACCCGACGGTTGATCGCCGAGTTCGCGGCCCGCCCGGACCGTCGCCGGCCTCGCCCCACCGACCTGGCCGGGCTCACCCCACGGGAGACCGAGGTGCTGCGGTTGATCGCCCGAGGTCGCAACAACGCGGAGATCGCGGGTGACCTGGTGGTGGCCGAGCAGACGGTGAAGACGCACATCGGACGGATCCTGGCCAAGCTGGGGTTGCGCGACCGGGCCCAGGCCGTGGTGCTGGCGTACGAGACGGGTCTGGTGGCCGCCGGCGAGTAGTCCCGTGGAGCCACCCCGCAGACGGCTCCCCGGCATGACGATCACGCACCACCCGCCCGCGCACTGTCCCTCCGGACGACATTCCGGAGGGAGAACGAGATGCGACGACGAGGTGCCAGCCGGCTGGCGCTGGCCGCACTGCTCGGCGTGAACCTGGTCCTGCCGACCCGACCCGCTCCGGTCGCGGCGGCGGGGTTCGTCGAGGCGTACCCCGTGATGGCGGCGGCGATGCGCGCGGCCGGCCCCCCGTACGCGGACTGGGCGGCCGACGGACGCCGGTTCCTGCTGTTCGACGCGCGCGGTGACGGCCGGGCGGTCGAGGTGCTCGGCGACCTGGCCACGGCGGACCGGATCGCGGTGCTGGTGCCCGGGGTGGGTAGCACCCTCGCCGACTTCGACAGAGGGCTGGGCGGGATGGCCCGGCGGGCGCCGGCGGTGCAGGCCGGGCAGCTCTACCGCGAGTTGCGGGCGAGCGAGCCGTTGGCGCCGGTCGCGGTGCTGGCCTGGCTCGGTTACGACCCGCCCGACGGGGTGTTGACGGCCGCCGGTGGCCGTAGCGCCCGGCGCGGCGCGGCCGGGCTGGCCGGGCTGCTGCGGGAGCTGGCCGCGCGTCGTCCGGCGGCGACGATCACGCTGGTCGGGCACAGCTACGGGGCGCTCGTGGTGGCCCTGGCGGCGGCGGACGCCCCGGCCCAGGTCACCGACGTGGTGAGCCTCGGCGGTGTTGGTGCCGGCGTGCAGCGCGCCGACGACCTGCCCGGCGGGCGGCGGTTCTGGGCGGCGGAGGCGAGCACCGACTGGATCCGTCGGGTTCCGTCGGTACGACTGCCCGGTATCGGCTTCGGCCGCCGCCCCGGTGACCCGTCGTTCGGCGCCCAACCGCTGCCGGTGGGCGGGGTGAGCGGGCACGACGGCTACCTGGCGCCGGGCAGCGCCACGCTTGTCGCGGTGGCGGCGGTCGTGCTGGACAGCGCCGACGCCGACCGGCTCGGAGACGCGCGGTGAACCGGGACCGTGCCGTCGACGCGCTGCGGGCGTACGCCATCGGCGGGGTGGTGCTGGGGCACTGGCTGGTCACCGGGTTGGTGCTGACCGGCGACGGCGGGCTGCACCAGGCCAGTCCGCTTACCGCCCTGCCCGGCCTGGCCCCGATGACCTGGGTGTTGCAGACGCTCGGGTTGTTCTTCTTCACCGCCGGGTTCGGCTCGGCCCGGTCGTTGGCCCGCCACCCGGACGGTACGGGCCGTTGGCTGGCCGGCCGGCTGCGCCGGCTGCTGCTGCCCGCTGTGGCGCTCCTCGGCGTGGGCGCAGCGGTGCTGCTCGCCGCCACCGTCGTCGGCACCTCCGACGACACGCTCGCTGTCGCGCTGCGGCTCGCGGTCAGCCCGCTGTGGTTCCTGGTGCCGCTGGTGTTCCTGGTCGCGGCGACCGGCCCGCTGCGCGCCGCCGTACGCCGGTGGGGGGTGGCGCGTTGTGTCGTACCGGGGGTGGTCATGGTCGCCGCGGCCGACCTGGCGGTGCGCCTGCTGCCGGCCGCCACCGACCTGCCCCCGGTCACCGTGCTGGCGGCCTGGTCGGTGCCCTACCTGCTGGGGGTGGCGCACGCCGACGCGCGGCTGGCCGGCCGGCGGGCGGGCGGCACGTTGGTGGCGGGTGGGACCGTCGCACTGGCGGCGCTGCTGGCGCTGGGCTACCCGGTGAGCGCGGTGGGGGTGCCCGGGGCCGGGGTGTCCAACCTGAACCCGCCGTCGTTGTTGGCCGTGGCGCTGGCGGTGGTCCAGGTCGGGCTGGGGCTTCTCGCCCGGCCGGCACTGGAACGGTTGCTGGCCCGGCCGTTGCCGGGCCGGGCGGTGACCGAGGTGAACCGGTTCGCGTTCCGGATCTATCTGTCCCACCAGCCGATCCTGGTGGGAGTGACCGCGCTCACCGCCCGGGGCGGGTTGGCGTTGCCGGGTCTGCACACCGCGCCGGACGATCCGGGCTGGGTGCTGGCGCGCCTCTGCTGGTTGCCGGTGCTCGCCGCGGCGCTGGTCACTGTCGTGCGGACGGGCCAGCCGCGGGTGCGACGCCGACCGGGCGGCGGAGGGGTCGCCGGCCGGTCGGCCGAGTGCGTTCCGCCGGCACCGCAGGTGTACGATCATCGACGTTCCGGCCCGCCCGACTTGCAGGAGGTGATCGCTGTGCGAGATAGCGATCCTCCCAGTCGTGGCCGGGCCGATGGTCAGCCCCGCTGAGCCACGACTCAGTCTGGTGAGCTGACCCCGCTTCGCTCCCCCACCCCTCGGCCCACGCCGAGGCGTGTGCCGCGCCGTCGGTCCGCCGACGGTCGCCGGGAGCCGCCCGGTCACGACTTCGTGTGCGCGTCCCCACCCCCTGCGGTCCGCCCCCGCACGCGGACCGTCCAGCCGCCACCCGGAGCCGTCCATGAGCCGCTACGTCGCCCCGCTGGGCTTCACCCTCGCCGCCGTCTGGGTGGCCATCGTCTTCGTGCTGGCCGGCGGCGGCCACTGAGGTGGTGCCGACCGGCGGCGGTCGGTGACCGCCGCCGGTCCATCGCTCAGAGCATCCGCGACGACCACAGCAGGCTCAGCGCACCGGCGCAGAGCGCCAGCAGCAGCGCCAACCCGGCGTACCACTGGGTCACCTCCCGCGGCTCGGTCCGGAAGCCGATCGAGCTGCCCATGTCCTGGTAGACCTGCTTCAGCTCGCTCACCGACGCCGCCTCGTAGAAGTAGCCCTCGGTGGTTTCGGCAAGCTCGGCCAGGGCCAACCGGTCCACCGGCACCCGCTGCAACTGCCCGCCGATGTCGACCTGACCGGTGTCGGTGCCGAACGCGATGGTGGAGACCGGAACGTTTGCCGCCTGCGCCGCTGCCGCCGCCTCCTCCACCGACCGCCCGGAGGTGCGGAAGCCGTCGGAGAGCAGCACGATCCGGGCCGGCGGGATGCCCGCCGCACCGTCGGCCGGCACCGACCGGATCGCCTCCAGACAGGTGAACACCGCCTCGCCGGTGGCTGTCGCCTCGGCCAGCACCAGACCGTCGATGGCACTTGTCACCGACTCCCGGTCCTTGCCCGGCGGCACCAGCACGTTCGCCGCTTTGGCGAACGACACCAGGCCCAGGTTGTAGCTCTCCGGCAGCTCACCGACGAACTGCTTGGCCGCCTCCTGGGCCGCCTCCAGCCGGTTCGGTGCCACGTCGTCGGCCTGCATCGACAACGACACGTCGATGGCGAGCATCACGGTGGCCCGCTCCAGCGGCTCCCGGGTGTCCACAGCGGGCCGGGCCAGCGCGGTGGCCAGCACCAGCAGGCAGAGCAGGAACGCGGTCGCCGGAACGTGCCGACGCCAGCCGAGCCCCTTCGGTGCCACCGTCCGCAGCAGGTCCACATTGGTGAACCGCATCGCGAACGACTTACGGTGCAACTGCCGCCACACGTAGAACGCCGCGAGGGCGAGCACCGGCAGCACCGCCAACAGCCACCACGGTTGCATGAAACGGATCATCGTGTCGTCCCCCGGGTACGCGCGTGCCGCTGCGCGGCCACGAAACGCACCATGTCCAGCAGCCAGTCTCGGTCGGTACGCAGTCGCAGGTGGGCCGCGCCCGCGCCGCGCAGGGCGGCGGCGATGGCGGCCCGCTGGGCGGTCGCGGCGTCGGCGTAGCGCTGGCGCAGTCGAGGGTCCGCGGTCTGCACCTCGTGCAGCTCGCCGGTCTCCGGGTCGACCACCGGCAACACACCCACGTCCGGCAACTCAAGCTCGCGCGGGTCGATCACCTCGATCGCCAGCACGTCGTGGCGGACCCGCAGCTTGCGCATCGGCCGGGCCCACTGCTCGGGCGGCGCGAGGAAGTCGGAGACCACAACGACCACCCCGCGCCGGCGCGGTGGCCGGTTGAGCATCTCGATGAGGGCGCCCAGGTCACCACGGCCCGGCTGGGTGGCGGTGCCGGCGACGGTCCGCAGCAGGCCCTGCGCCTCCTTGCGGCCGGAGCGGGCCGGCAGCCGGGTGAGCACCCCGGGTCCGGCCGGCGGCGGTGGTCCGACCCGCCAGCGGCGGGCCGGTGCGGACCCGCCGCCGGTGCCGATCACCGCGCCGATCCGGTTGCCCCCGCGCACTGTCAGGTGGGTGATGGCGGCCACCGCGGCCACCACCACCTCGCGTTTGAGCCACTTTCCGGTGCCGAAGTCCAGGCTGGCGGAGAGGTCCACCGCCAGCCAGGTCTCCAACTCCCGGTCGGCGACCGTACGCCGCACGTGCGGGGTGGTGGTGCGTGCGGTGACCGGCCAGTCCATCCGGCGCACGTCGTCGCCGGGGCGGTACTCCCGGGACTCCCCCGCCTCGCTGCCCGGCCCGGGCAGCAGGCCGGCGTAGTCGCCCTGGAGCAGACCGTCGAGTTTGCGGGTGACAAGCAGTTGCAGCCGGGACAGCACGGCCTCGCTGCGGTCGGGGGCGGGACGAGGGGTGGGTGAGGTCACGGCCGCTGCCCGGGCCAGCCAGCGCCCGGCGGCGGCGCGGTCGACGGCGCGGTGGCCTGCTGCCGGGGGGCGACCGCCGGCAGCGGAATCGTCGACATCACCCGGTGCACGATGTGGTCGGCGGGCACGTCGTCGGCGAGCGCGTCGTAGCTGAGCACCAACCGGTGCCGCAGGATGTCCGGCGCGATGTCCTGCACGTCCTGCGGCAGGGCGTAGTCGCGCCCGCGCAGCAGCGCCAGTGCCCGGGTCGCCCGGACCAGGCCCAGTGAGGCGCGGGGGCTGGCCCCGTACTGGATCAGTTGGGCGACGTCGGGCATGCCGTGCTCGGCGGGGGCGCGGGTGGCCAGCACCAACCGGACCGCGTAGTCGACAAGCGCGTTGTGCACGAAGACCTGGTCGGCCTTGCGTTGCAGGGCGACCAGCTCGGGGGTGTCGAAGACCGCCGTCGGCTCGGGCGCGGCCACCCCCATCCGGTAGACGATCTCGCGTTCCTCCGCGTCGGTCGGATAGCCCACCACGATCTTCATCAGGAACCGGTCCCGCTGCGCCTCCGGCAGCGGGTAGACGCCCTCCTGCTCGATCGGGTTCTGGGTGGCCATCACCAGGAACGGGTCGGGCACCCGGTGGCTCTCACCGCCGATGGAGACCTGCCGCTCGCTCATCACCTCCAGCAACGCCGACTGCACCTTCGCCGGTGCCCGGTTGATCTCGTCGGCGAGCAGGAAGTTGACGAAGACCGGGCCCAGCTCGACGTCGAACTTCTCGCTTGACTGCCGGTAGATGCGGGTGCCCATGATGTCGGCCGGCACCAGGTCCGGGGTGAACTGCACCCGGGCGAAGGACCCGCCGACGACAGTGGCGAGGGTCTCCACCGCAAGGGTCTTGGCGACCCCGGGCACCCCTTCGAGCAGGCAGTGACCACGAGCGAGCAGCGCGACGAACATCCGCTCCACCATCCGGTCCTGCCCGACGATCACGCGTTTGATCTCGAACAGCGCCCGCTCCAGCACTGTGGCGTCCTGCGCGGGGGTGGTCACCGCCGTGGGCGTCTGTGGTGCCGCCCCGTTCGGCGTCGGGGCGTCGGGCATGGTCGGCTGGGCCACCGGTCCTCCACAGCGTTTGTCGGTCGTCGCGGCTCGTGCGGTATCAAGACTCGCATGCCTTGCTGAGTGTCGAGGTGGGGAGAAGCCGATTTTCGCCGCGCGGTCCTCAGCAGCAGAATCGCCCGGTGAGGGTGTACAAGGACCCACCTACCGCGTGTACGATTCACCCCGTCGCCGGGCGGCTCCCCCCGTGGTCGCCCGGCGATCAAACTTCCGTCCGGCTGCCCCTAGACTGGCCCGGATGAGCACCCTCTCCAGCGCCGACGACCCCCTCGTCTGCTCGGCCCGTGGCTGCCGGGCCGCCGCTGTCTGGGCCCTGGAGTGGAACAATCCCCGGCTGCACGACGCCGACCGACGCAAGACCTGGCTGGCCTGCGCCGAGCACCGGAGCAGCCTCGGTGACTTCCTGGACGCTCGCGGCTTCCTGCGTGCCGTCACTGCGGTGCCCGGATCGCCTACGCTCGACACGTGAGCACCCCCGGCGCCCCACCGCCTTCCGGATCCGACACCCCGACGGCCGCGCCGCTGGGCCGGGGGCCGCTGGAGCCCTGGCCCGACACGGTCCACTGGCAGCCGATCTCCACCGACCTGATCTGGGTGCAGCTGATCCGGCTGGCGGTCGTGGTCGCCATCGGGCTGGCGGCGACCGGTGTCGGCTGGGCGTTGAGCGGGCACCTGTTGTTCGGGATCGCCCTCGCCGTCGTGGTGCTGCTCGGCGGGTGGCGGGCCGTGGCGATCGTCCGCGCCGTCCGGGCCTGGGGGTACGCCGAACGGGACAACGACCTGCTGGTCCGACACGGGCTGCTGGTCCGCCGGCTCTCCATCGTGCCGTATTCGCGGATGCAGTTCGTCGACGTCAGCGCCGGCCCGCTGGAGCGCGCTTTCGATCTCGCCACCGTGCAGTTGCACACCGCCGCGGCGGCGAGCGACGCCCGGGTGCCCGGGCTTCGCCCGGCCGAGGCGTCCCGGCTCCGCGACCGGCTGACCGCGCTCGGCGCGGACCGGGCGGAGGGGTTGTGAGCGCGGGAGCGGGCCACCGGTGCCGCCCGCACTGCGACAAACCGGTCACGTCCGGCGCGGGGCAGCGGCCGGGCCGGGGGCCGACCCTATGACCGACGGTCCCGCCGAGCCGAGCACCGTACCGCCGGCCGACCCGACACCGCGCGGGCCGGTGCCGACGGCGCCGCCCGCCGCCTGGCCGGCGCCGCCGGGCGACGGCGCGGGCGAGCCCCGGCAGCGACTGCATCCGCTCAGCCCGCTACTGCACGGGGCCAAGTCCCTGGCCGTGGTCATCGCCGGGTTGTCCTGGTCGACGCTGTCCCGGGTGGGCTTCGGCTGGTTCGCCGCCATGGTGGCGGTGCTGGCGCTCGGCGCGACAGTGCTGTCGGTGATCAGCTGGTACAACACCGGCTACCACGTGGTGGGCCGCGAACTGCGCGTCTACGAGGGGCTGCTCTGGCGGCGTACCCGGGCCATCCCGTTGGAGCGGCTACAGGCCGTGGAGGTGGTCCGGCCACTGCTGGCTCAGCTCAGCGGTCTGGCCGAGTTGCGCCTGGAAGTGGTCGGCGGGGGCAAGACCGAGGCGCCACTGGCGTACCTCGGGGTGGCCGACGCGGCCCGACTGCGCGAGCGGCTGCTGGCGCTGGCCGGGCCGGTGACGCAGCCGACCGCGCCGGGCGACCCGACGCCCGCTGTGGTCCCGGGGGCGGCACCACCGACCAGGCCCGCGCCGGGCCGACCACTGCACGCGGTACGCAACAAGGACCTGCTGGTCAGCCAACTGCTCACCCCGCAGGCGTTCCTGCTGCCGTTCGGGGTGGCCTTCGTCGTCGTGCAGTTCGTCACCGCCGGGTCGTGGTCGTTCGTCGCGGTGGCGAGCACCCTCACCGCGATGGCGGGCGTGCTGCTGCAACCGATCCGCCGGGTGCTCGACGACTGGAACTTCCGGCTGGCCCGCGACGGCGGCACGCTGCGGGTGCACAACGGCCTGCTGGAGACCCGGGCGCAGGCGGTGCCGCTGGCGCGGGTGCAGACCGTGCGGGCCACCTGGCCGCTGCTCTGGCGGGTGAACGGCTGGCTGCGGCTGCGCCTGGAGGTGGCCGGGTATTCCCTCGCCGACGCCGACGACCGCAACCGGCCCGACCGGCTGCTGCCGGTCGGTGACCTGCCGACGGCGACGATGATCGTCGCCGAGGTGCTGCCCGGGGTACGCCTCGACGCCCTGATGCTGACCCCGCCACCGACCCGCACCCGGTGGCTGCACCCGCTGGGCCGTCGCGCGTTCGGTGCGGGGCTGTTCGAGGAGGTGTTCGCCACCCGGTCCGGGCGACTCACCCGGCAGTTGGTGATCCTGCCGTACGCCCGCATCCAGAGTGTGCGGGTGGTGCAGGGCCCGGTGCAGCGCCGCCTCGGGCTGGCCTCCGTGCACGCGGACACCGCTGGCGGTTCCGGTGCCACCGCCCAGGACCGCGACCTGGCCGAGGCCTGGGCCCTGGCCGCCGAACTAACCTCCCGAGCCCACCAGGCCCACAACCCCACCTAACCCAACCCCCAACCCCACCCCCCGCGCGCCCCGCGCCCTCCTCGCGCCCTCCTCGTTGATCATGAAGTTATTGCCCGTCCGAACGGCGTGTCGCGGCAATAACTTCATGATCGACGGGCGGGGTGGGGGTGGGTCCGGGGGGTGGGGTGGGGGTGGGTTTTGGGTGGTGGGTTCGCCAGGTTGTCCAGGCGCGCTCGGCCAGGCCGACCACCAGGAAGGTCAGCCCCACGTACGTCCAGCCGACAAGCACGTCGATCACGTAGTGCTCACCCGAGTAGACCAGGGTGAAGGTCATCGCCAGCGGGTACGCGAGCAGCAGCGGCCACCAGCGGCGGCGGGTGCTGGTCAGGAAGAACAGGACCACGAACAGCGCCCACGCGGTGTGCAGCGACGGCATCGCGGCGACCGGGTTGGAGGCGATCTGACCGGCGTTGAGGACGTTGCCGGCACCGTGCATGCCGAACGCCTTCCAGCCCCGGGTGGAGATCCGGGCGACCTCGGTCAGCAGTCCGTTCTGCGCCGCCCACCAGGGCGGGGCCGCCGGGTACACGAAGTAGGTCACCAGGCCGGCGGCGCACAGGAAACCCCAGCGCCGCATGTACGCGGCCCAACGGTGCCGGTCGCGCAGCCAGAGCACCGCGGCGGCGGCCAACGCGACAACGAAGTGGGAGAAGTACACCCAGCTCGCGGCGACATCCCACCAGTGCACCTGCGGGCGGTAGAGGTGCTGCTGCAACCAGACGGTGGGCACCTCACCACCGGTGGCCCAGCCGAACATGAACCGGTCGGCGACGATCAGCTCCATCGCGTGCGGGGTGGCCCCGTTGTCGGCGAACCCGCGCGAGAGGTTGTAGACGACGAACAGCAGCACCACAGGCACCCAGTCCCGGGCGAAGCGCAGGTGACTGCGCCACGGCCGGTCGCTGTTCCAGGCGATGGTCGCGAGCCAGATCCAGACGAAGGCGTACGCGGGGTCGGTGGGCAGCCCGATGGCCAGCCACGCGGCGACGAAGGCGACCGCCCAGACGGTCATGGCGACGACGCGCCGACGACCCCCGTCGCCGGACGCGGGCGGGTCGGTCCGGGCGGGGGGCTGGGGGTCAGTCACGACGGCCATCGTCGTCAAGGTTAACGACGGGTACGCATCGACCGACGGGGACCACCCGTCGGCCGTTCGGGGTGGGTGCGCCCGGATCGCCGGGCGCGTGCCCGACGCCGTCAGCGAGCACCTAGGCTGACGACCATGCAGGAGCAGCCCGAGCCGGCCTTCGCGCCGGGTCTGACCGCCCAGGTCGAGTTGACCGTCACCGACGCGGACACCGCCCAGGCGGTCGGTTCCGGGGACGTACCGGTGCTTGGCACTCCCCGGGTGCTCGCGTTGGCCGAGGCGGCCACCGTCGCGGCGACGGCGACCGGCCTGCCGGCGGGATCGACGACAGTCGGGACGCGGGTCGAGCTGGAACACCTGGCGCCGACGGTGGTCGGTCGCACGGTGCGGGCGCAGGCCCTGCTGGCGAGCGTCGACGGCCGCCGGCTGTCGTTCGAGGTGACGGTCAGCGACGGCGACCAGACGGTGGCCCGGGGCCGGGTGGATCGGATCCTGGTGGATCGGCAACGCTTCGTCGAGCGCGCCGGGCGGTCGTCGTGACCACCGGTTTCGTCGAGGTCGCCGACCGGGTGCACGTGCTCCGCGAACCGTTGCTACGGGTAAACGTCACGCTTGTCGTCGGGGCCGACGAGGCGCTCCTGGTGGACACGCTCTCGTCGGCCGCGCAGGCCACCGAGCTGGCCGCCGCCGTCCGGGCGGTCACCGACCGTCCGTTGACGATCGTCAACACCCATCACCACTACGACCACTGCTTCGGCAACGCGGTCCTGGCCGGCGACCCACCCCGCCCGGTGTACGCGCACGAGCTGGCCGCCACGGCGCTGCGCACCGATCCGCAGCGGCTGCGCCGGGAGGCGTACGCGGAGCTGCGCGAGGAGCATCCGGCGCTCGCCGCCGAGCTGGCCGACACTCCACTGCTCGCCCCGACGCACACCGTGCACACCGAGACGTCGCTCGATCTGGGTGGTCGGCGGGTGCTGCTGCGTCACCCGGGGCGGGGGCACACCGACGCGGACCTGGTGGTGCACGTGCCGGACGCCGACCTGCTCGTCGCCGGGGACCTGGTGGAGCAGAGCGGCCCGCCCGCCTTCGAGGACGCGTACCCGTTGAAGTGGCCGGACGCGGTCGCGGACCTGCTGCGGCTGACCACCTCGCGCACCGTTGTGGTGCCGGGTCACGGCGAGTTGGTGGACGTCGACTTCGTCCGGGCCCAACATGCCGACCTGGTGAAGCTGGCCTGGCTGATCCGGGCCGCGCACACCGGCAGCGCACCGCCCGAGCGGGTGGCCGCGGAGGCACCCTTCGGCGCCCGCGCCGCGCTGACCGCCGCCCGCCGCGGCTACGCCGAGCTGGACGGCGAGGCCTAGACCCCGAAGCGACGCTCGACGTCCGCGCGGGTGGGCATGGCGGTGGCACCACCGGGACGTTCGCAGACCAGGCCGGCCACCCGCAGCGCGAACGCGACCCGCTCGACCCACCCTGCCGGGGTGTCCGGTTCGCCGTCGTCGAGCAGGTCGGCGATCAGTGCGGCAAGCACCGAGTCACCGGCGCCGGTGGCGTCGATGGCGTCGACCTTCGGGGCCGGCACCCGGACCGGGTCGGCCTCGGCGGCGGCGAGCACCGCGCCGGCCGCGCCGAGCGTCACCACGACAGTGGCGGCGCCCAGCTCGCGCAGGTACGCGGCCACCCCCTCGACCGGTTCACCCGGGTAGAGCAGCCGGGCGTCGGCGGCGCTCAGCTTGACCAGGTGCGCGCCGGCGGCGAACTCGGCCACCACCTGGCGTAGCCCGTCCAGCGGGCCCGGCCCGTCCAGCAGTCGGGGGCGCACGTTCGGGTCGAAGACCCGCAGGCCCGCGGCGAGCGACCAGGCGCGTCGGGCGGCGGCCAGCGGGCCGGGTTGGAGCAGCGCGATCGAGCCGCAGGAGAGCACGTCGGCGCCCTCGAGCAGCGCGAGGTCGAGGTCGTCGGGGCCGAGCAGGCCGTAGGACGGGGGTTCGCCGTAGAAACGGAAGTCGGGTTCCGGCCCGGCGTACGTGACCACCGCCAGCGTGGTCGGTGCCGGCACCGTCACCGCACCGGCCACCCCGACGTCGGCGGCGCTCAGGAAGGCGCGGATCCGGCCGCCGAGCACGTCGTCGCCGAGGGAGCCGACGAACTGTGCCGCGCCGCCGAGTCGGGCCACCCCGACGGCGACGTTGAGCGGGCCACCGCCGATCGTCTGCCGGTAGACCCGCTCCCCGTCGCGTTCGCTGTCGAGCAGGTCGACGAGCGCCTCGCCGAGCACCACCGCGTACCCCATGTCGGTCCTCTCGTCGTCACCAACCACCGGCCGCCGCGCGCCGAGCCGATCGCCGTGCCCTCAGGCTGGCACAGCGCACCGCCCGGTGGGCGCCGAAGGCGGTGCACCGACGCCCGTCACCCCGGCCGGTGGATCGCCCCGTCGAGCGCGGCGAGGGGGCGACCGCTGCCACCCCAGCGGGCCGCGACGATCTGCGCGGCCACACTCACCGCGGTCTCCTCCGGGGTACGACCACCGAGGTCCAGCCCGATCGGGGAGGCGAGCCGGGCCAGTTGCGCCGCACTGAGCCCCGCCGCGCGCAGCAGCTTGTGCCGCTCGTCGTGGGTGCGCCGCGAGCCCATCGCGCCGACGTAGGCCAACCGGTGGCGTAACGCCAACTCCAGCACCGGCACGTCGAACTTCGGGTCGTGGGTGAGGACGCACACCACGGTCCGTTCGTCGGCCCGGCCCGCGGCCAACTCCGTGCGCAGGTAGCGGTGCGGCCACTGCACCACCACCTCGTCGGCCTCGGGAAAGCGCCGGGCGGTGGTGAAGACCCCTCGGGCGTCGCAGACGGTGACCCGGTAGCCGAGGAACGCACCGATCCGGGCCACCGCGGCGGCGAAGTCGATCGCCCCGAAGACGATCATCCGGGGCGGGGTGGCGTACGCGGTCACGAAGAGGCTGACGCCGCTGCCGCGCCGCTGCCCGTGGTAGCCGTACCGGAGCACCCCGCTGTGCCCGGCGGCGAGCAGTCCGAGGGCGTCGACGCGGGCGGCGTCGTCGAGCCGGTCGGCACCGAGCGAGCCGATCGACAGCTGGCCGGTGAGCACCAGCCGCCGGCCCAACCGCCGAGCTGGGTCGGTCGGCACCGCGCCCGGCGGATCGCTGGCGTCGGCGGCCACGCAGGTGACCATCGCCGCCGGTCGCCCGTCGCGGCGGGCGGCGGCGACCGCCGCCAGCTTCGGCAGGGCGTCGGGGTCGACGCGCTCGACGAACACGTCGAGGATGCCACCGCAGGTCAGGCCCACGGTGTACGCGTCGTCGTCGCTGATGCCGTAGCGGATCAGCTCGGCGGCACCGGTGTCGAGCACCTGGCGGCACCGTTCGTAGAGGTCCGCCTCGACGCAGCCGCCGGAGACGCTGCCGGTGACCGTGCCGTCGATCGCCACCGCCATCGTCGCGCCGGGCGGTTGTGGCGCGGAGTGCCAGGTGGCCACGACGGTGGCCAGCGCGACCGGCTCACCGGCGCGGCACCGGCGGTGCACCTCGTCGAATACCTCCGGCACTGGCCGCCGCCTCTTTCGGTACGTCTCCCCGTCCGCAGGATATGGCGTTCGACGGCCGCTGGTGGGTCAACTCATCCATCGAGCAACGACTATTGCGCGGTGGCTGGTGGCGTGCTGAGATGGTGGGTACCGGGCGGTGCGAGGGCTGCCGCGCCACCGGTTGCCGGGTTCGTCACACGCGAGGGCGCCGGTCCCTGACAGGACCGTTGATGGCGTGCGTCCACCGGCCATTCTTCCGCCGGGACACGTCGCCGTGATCGTCGCACCGCTCACATCAGCGGGGCGAGCAGGCCACGTCCCACCCGGTTGCGGCGGGGCGGCTCGGGCGGCGCGCCTCGCGAGTCAGGAGATCCCGTGAACCGTTCCCGTATGGCCGCATTGCTCACCGCGGCCATGACCCTCGCGCTGGGCGCTGTCGCCCTGGCGTCCAGTCCCCAGCCGGCCGCCGCGCACGGTGCGGCGATGACCCCGGGCAGCCGCACCTACCTCTGCTGGCAGGACGGTAAGAGCCAGACCGGCGAGATCAGGCCGAACAACCCGGCGTGCGCCGCCGCGGTGGCCCAGAGCGGGGCGAACTCGCTCTACAACTGGTTCAGCGTGCTGCGCTCCGACGCGGGCGGCCGGACCACCGGCTTCATCCCGGACGGGCAACTGTGCAGCGGCGGCAACACCGGCTTCCGCGGCTACGACCTGCCCCGCACCGACTGGCCACTGACCCACCTGACGTCCGGGGCCCGGCTGGACTTCAAGTACAGCAACTGGGCGCACCACCCGGGCACGTTCTACTTCTACGTGACGAAGAACAGTTGGAGCCCGACCCGGGCGCTGGCCTGGAGTGACCTGGAGGAGCCGTTCCTGACGGTCACCAACCCGCCGCAGCAGGGCGCGGTCGGCACCAACGAGGGGCACTACTACTTCAGCGGCAACCTGCCGTCGGGCAAGAGTGGCCGGCACATCATCTACTCCCGCTGGGTGCGCTCGGACTCGCAGGAGAACTTCTTCGGCTGCTCCGACGTGACCTTCGACGGCGGCAGCGGTCAGGTGACCGGGGTGGGCCCGGGTAACGGCTCGCCGTCGCCCGACCCGACGACCCCGCCGCCGGACCCGACCACCCCGCCGCCGAACCCGACCACGCCGCCGCCGAACCCGACCACGCCGCCGCCGAACCCGACCACCCCGGCACCGGGCGGTGACTGCATGGCGGTCTACAAGGTGAGCAGCACCTGGCAGGGCGGTTTCCAGGGTGAAGTCACGATCATGAATCACGGCAGTACGCCGTTCTCCGGCTGGACCGCGAGTTGGACCTGGCCCAACGGGCAGTCGATAAGTCAGATCTGGAGCGCCACCCAGACGACGTCCGGCTCGACAGTGACAGCGACGAACGTCTCCTACAACGGCACTGTCGCACCGGAGGGCAGCACCACGTTCGGCTTCCTGGCCAGCAGCACGGGAACGAACGGACTCCCGACTGTCACCTGCGCCCGCAAGTAGCCACCACCCCCTGAAATGATCAAGAGGTTTGCGTCACCGGATTGCTCCGGCTGACGCAAACCTCTTGGTCACTGTGGGTGTCAGCGCACCATCGAGCCGACCACCGGCTTGGTGAGCAGGGCGGACTGGTTGCGCTGGATGCCCGGGTCGAGGGTCTTCGCCACGAAGATGGCGTGCCAGATGCAGAAGATCAGCACGGTCCACACCTTGCGGGAGTGGTCGGCCTCCTCCCGCTTGTGCTCGTCGAGCAGCCGCAGCGCGTACGACAGGTCGAGCAGGTCACCCGCGCCCGAGGTGCTGAGCACGTGCCGGGCCCACTCGTACATCTCGCCGCGCAGCCACACGCGGGTCGGGGTCGGGAAGCCCAGCTTCTTGCGGTTGACGATGGCCGGCGGTACGACACCCTGCAACGCCTGGCGCATCGCGTACTTGGTGGCGTCGGAGCGCGGCGGCAGCTTCAGGTCCACCGGGATCTTCGCCGCGACGTCGAACACCTCGCGGTCGAGGAACGGCACCCGCACTTCCAGCGAGTGCGACATCGAGATCCGGTCGGCCTTGACCAGGATGTCGCCGCGTAGCCAGGTGTAGAGGTCGACGTACTGCATCTTGGTGACGTCGTCCAGCTCGGTGCACTCGGCGTAGATCGGGGCGGTGACGTCGGTGTAGCGCACCGAGGGGTCGTAGCGGCGCATCAGGTGCTGCTTCTCCTCCTCGGTGAACATCCGCGCGTTGCCGTAGTAGCGCTCCTCGATCGGGGTGGTGCCGCGCTCCAGGAAGCTCTTGCCCTTGACCCCCTGCGGGATCGCCTTGGAGACCGCCCGCAGGCCCTTCTGCACCCCGCCGGGCAGGCCGTTGACGGTGCCCAGCGACAGCGGCTCGCGGTAGATCGTGTAACCGCCGAAGAACTCGTCCGCGCCCTCACCGGAGAGCACCACTGTGACGTGCTCGGCGGCCTTCTTCGCCACGAAGTAGAGCGGCACCAGCGCCGGGTCCGCCACCGGGTCGTCCAGATGCCAGACGATCTTCGGCAGCGCGTCGATCATGTCCTGCGGACCGATCTTGGTGGGGATGGTGGTGACGTCCAGGTGCCGCGCCGAGTCCTGCGCGACGTCGATCTCCGAATATCCCGGCACGTCGTAGCCGACGGTGAAGGTGAGGATGTTCGGGTTGAACTCCCGGGCCAGCGCCACCACAGCTGTCGAGTCGATGCCGCTGGACAGGAACGAGCCGACCGGCACGTCGGAGCGCATGTGCATGCGCACGCTCTCCCGCAGGGTCTCCCGGATCTCGTGGTACAGCTTCTGCTCGTCGTCGACCGGCGCCGGCCGGAACACCGGCCGGTACCACCGGCGTACGTCGATGCGCCCGCCCGGGGTCCAGTTCAGGTACTCCCCCGAGCCGATCCGGCTGATGCCCTTGTGCAGGGTGCCGGGCTCCGGCACGTACTGCAGCGTCAGGTAGTGGCTCAGATTGGCCGGGTCGACACCCGCGTCACCCTGGTAGCTGCTGTGCGCGAACGGCAGCAGCGCCTTCTTCTCCGAGGCCAGGTAGAGGCCGTCGGCGGTCTCCAGGTAGTGCATCGGCTTGATGCCGAAGTAGTCGCGGGCGCCGAACGCGCGCCGCTCCTGCCGGTCCCAGATGACGAAGGCGAACATGCCCCGCAGCCGGGTGAGCACCTGCTCGCCCCAGAAGTGGTAGCCCGCCACGATCACCTCGCCGTCACCGGCGGTGGCGAACTGCGCACCGAAGTTCCTGATCAACTCCTCGCGCAGCTCGATGTAGTTGTAGATCTCACCGTTGAAGGTGAGCAGGTAACGACCGTTCGCGTAGGGCAGCGGCTCGTGGCTCGACGCGACGTCGATGATGGCCAGCCGCTTGTGGGCGAACACGCCGTCCGCGTACCGGCCGGAAGCGTCGCCGACCACCTCGACCCCTGTCTCATCGGGGCCGCGGTGGTGCAGGCATTCCAACGCTCCGGCGATGTGGTCGCGGTGCGCGGCGGCATTGCCGTTCGCGCTGAAGAAGGCCAGAAGTCCGCACATGGTCGTCATCTTTCCACGCGTGCTGTCGGCCCGTCGCAGCCGTCCGTCGATCCGGCCGCCGGGGGCGTCGGCGCGAACCGGGCGCGCGGTACCGTCGGGATCAGCAACGAAGCGGAGGGAGCGGCGCAATGACCGAGGGACAAACCGGCGGTACGCCGACGGACGGCACGGAATCACACGATCCGGACTTCCCGGAGGCGTTCCTGTCCTTCATGCGGCAGGGCTGGCGCGACACCGCGCTCCCCGTGGCACCCCGGCCGGAGACGCCCAACTACGCCAAGCGGCGCGCCGCGCTCTCCGCGGCCTTCCCCGGCGAGACGCTCGTCATCCCCACCGGCACCGAGAAGGTCCGCGCCAACGACACGGACTACCCGTTCCGGCCGGGCAGCGACTTCGCCTACCTGACCGGCGACCATGACGCCGACAGCGTGCTGGTGCTGCGCCCCAACGGTTCCGGGCACGACGCGACGCTGTACATGCGGCCCCGATCCTCCCGGGAGACCGACGAGTTCTTCCGCAGCCGCAACGGCGAGCTGTGGGTGGGCCGGCGACACACCCTCAACGAGAAGTCGACCGAGCTGGGCCTGCCCACCGCCGACCTGACCGGCCTGGAGGCGACTCTCGCCGACCTGGCGCCGGGGCGTACCCGGGTGTTGCGCGGTTTCGACGCCCAGGTGGACGCGGCAGTGCGCCCCTACGACGGCCCGCGCGCCGACGGGCAGCCGGCCCGCGACCGGGAGCTGGCCATCGCCATCTCGGAGATGAAGCTGGTCAAGGACGAGTGGGAGATCGGCCAACTCCAGGACGCGATCGACGCCACCGTCCGCGGCTTCGAGGACGTGGCCCGGATCCTGCCGGCCGACCGGGCGGTCTCCGAGCGGCTCCTCGAAGGCGTCTTCGCGCTGCGTGCCCGGCACGACGGCAACGACGTCGGCTACAGCTCGATCGTCGGCGCGGGCGAACACGCCACGATCCTGCACTGGGTGCACAACCACGGCGCCACCCGCCCGGGTGACCTGCTGCTGATGGACATGGGCGTCGAGGGCCGCAACCTCTACACCGCCGACGTGACCCGGGTGCTCCCGGTGAACGGGCGGTTCACCGCCCTGCAACGCCAGGTCTACGACATCGTGTACGCCTCGCAGCAGGCCGGCATCGAGGCCATCCGCCCCGGCGTGAAGTTCAAGGACGTCCACCTGACCTGCATGCGGGTCCTCGCCGAGGGCCTGTCCGACCTGGGTCTGCTGCCGGTGAGCGTGGACGAGGCGATGGACGAGAAGTCGACCGTCTACCGGCGGTGGACGCTGCACGGTTTCGGTCACATGCTCGGCATCGACGTGCACGACTGCTCGAACGCCCGCAAGGAGACGTACCGCGACGGCGCGCTGGGCGAGGGCTACGTGCTCACCGTCGAGCCGGGTCTGTACTTCCAGCCCGAGGACGAGTTGGTCCCCGAGGAGCTGCGCGGCGTCGGCATCCGGATCGAGGACGACGTGCTGGTCACCGCGACCGGCGCGGTGAACCTGTCGGCCGGGCTGCCGCGCACCTCCGACGAGGTGGAGACCTGGCTGGCCGAGCAGCGCGAGGCCGGCCCCCGCCTGCCCGGCTGACCAGCCCGCCAGATCACCGCCCCAGCTTTCACCGCCCCAGCTTTCACCGCACCAGCTTTCACCGCACCAGCTTTCACCGCCCCAGCTTTCACCGCCCCAGCTTTCACCGCCCCAGCTTTCACCGCACCGGCGTCGCCGGCCGACCAACGGCCAGGCGGCGCCGGTGCGTCGTCGTCGACAAGACCTCCGGCCCAGCCGGAGGCGGCCGGCCAAGCACCCTCCCCCGTGATCCACTCGGGCGTGATCCACTCGGGTTCACGGAAACCGCGCTATCCAAACCCCGCCGACACCACGGTTTCCATGAAACCCGAGTGGATCATGCTTTCGGCGGGCCTGCGGCGCGGGCGTCGGGCGGCACGCGGGCCGGATGGGTGGTCTCCGTTCCTGCGCAGCGCGGTCGCGCAGGTTGCTTGCCAGCCGAGCCGCAGCTGGCGGTGACATTCACCCGCCAGCGTCACCGCTTTGCGCTGCTCACCCCCTTTTCGCCAGCCCGGGACCGCTTGCCCGGCGACATCTAACCTGCGCCGAATGCGGGGTTATCTCGGATACGTCCGCATCGCGAAGATGGTTCTCATACGGTGGGGATCAGAGGCTGCAACCCATTTGTAGCTGGTCGTGGCGCCTCAGGCGGTGCGACCCCGTCTGGTAGCAGGAAAGGGCGGAAGGCTCTGATGTCCAACGACGTAACGAGTACCGACGGCGGGGCCTCAACAGCTCCGCCGACACGACGACGGCGGGCGCTGTGGGTCGCCGGCGTGGCCGGGCTGACCGGGGTGGTCGGTCTGGCGGCCCTCGGCGGAGTGGCCGCCAGGGATGACAAGCCCAAATCCGACCAGGTCTCCGACGCGCAGCCGTCGACCAACCGGCAGAACGCCAGCGACGCTGGCGGCACGGACGAAGGCGGCGCCAAGGAAACCGACGCCCGGGACGACGAGTGGAGCGGCGACGACTGGAGCGGCTTCGACGACCGGTCCGGCAAGGCCGGCAAGCGCGAGGACGACAAGCGCGACGAGAAGGACCGCGCCCAGCAGGTCCCGTGCGACACGGACAAGCTGATCCAGGCCATCACGTTCGCGAACAACGACGACGGCGGCGTGCTGGAACTGGCCAAGGGCTGCACCTACACCCTGACCCGCAACCAGGGCGGCAACGGCCTTCCCGTGATCACCCAGCCCATCACCCTGAAGGGCGAGCACACCACCCTGGGTCGTGAGGCCACTGCCGACTACTTCCGCATCCTCAACGTCGGCCCCGGCGGACACCTCACCCTCAAGGGTCTGAGCATCAGGGGTGGCCAGACCCTTCAGGCCCCGATGGCCGCCGACCCCGCGACGGTCTGGGCGCCGTACTCGACGGTGATCGGGCCCACCGCGGCCGGCCCGGCAGCGAAGCCGGCCGTCACAACGGCAGCAAAGCCCGCAGCCACAACGGCAGCGAAACCCGCAGCCACAACGGCAGCCAAGGCAGGCCAGGCGACCACGGCAACCAAGGCCGCAGCAACCAAGGCCGCAGCAACCAAGGCCGCAGCAACAAAGGCCGCAGCAACAGAGGCCGCCAAGCCCGCAGCGAAGGCGACGGCGACGGCGGCAGCCGCCAAGCCGATCGCCGCGGCGGCGAAGCCGGCCGGGACCTCGGTGGCGCCTCTGGTCGAGGAGCCCGGGTTCAACGACGGCGCCGGGGTGTTGGTACAGCCCGGTGGACAGGCGGAGATCCTGGACAGCGAACTGCTCTACAACCAGTCCGGCGGCAACGGCGGCGGGTTGGCCAACTTCGGCAGCACCAGGCTCAGCAAGACGACTGTCGCGCACAACACCGCCTTCTTCTTCGGTGGCGGCATCTTCAACGCCGGCGTACTCCAGGTCGACGAGTCGAAGATCAACGACAACACCGGGATCGTCGGCGGCGGTGGCATCGCCAACGGTGCGCCGCGGATCTTCACCGAGGAGGTCGACGGCGGCTCGGTCTGGGTCTACAAGAGCGAGGTCACCGACAACGAGACGCTCGGCTTCGGCGGCGGTGTCCTGGACGTCGAGGGCACCACGACCCTGCACGACACGAAGGTCACCGACAACACGGCGGTCCTCACGGGCGGCGGCGTGGCCGTGGCCGACAGCCAGCTCACCCTCAAGCACGCCACGGTGGCCGGGAACAGCACCGCGCGCGATGGTGGCGGTGTGGCGGTCGTCTCGGACAGCACCGCGACGATCGAGGACACCGCCATCAAGGACAACAAGGCAGGGTTCTCCGGTGCCGGCCTCTTCAACGACGACAGCGTCACCACGTTGCGCGACAGCGAGGTCGTCGGCAACCGGGCCCTCGGCCCGTTCAGCCGTGCTGGCGGCATCCTCAACACCGAGGGGAGCCTGGTGACGCTCCACCGGACGACAGTGGCGCACAACTTCTCCACCCTCCCGCCGGGGGGCATCTTCAACAGCCTCGGCGGCACCGTGACGCTTGACGACGAGTCCGCTGTCACTGCCAACCGCCCGACCAACTGCTTCAACGTTCCGGACTGCTTCGCCTGATCGGGTGGGGCTGATTCACATAGAGGGCGCGCCCCTCCGAGCCGGTCACGGTTCGGAGGGGCGTACCCATTTGGGCAGGTCACAGGCGTCGCGGCCGGCTTGGGCGGTGGTGTGGGGGTCCAGCCCCAGCTGGGCGCAACATGAACCGAATGTGGGCTTCTCTCGGATAAGCCCGCGAGGCGAGGAACCTTCTCATACGGTGGTTTTGGGAGCTACAACCGATTTGTAGCAGGGGACGCCCGTCTGACGGCGGCGACCCTGTCTGGTACGAGGAGAGGGCAGAGAGCTCCGATGTCCAACTACCTAACGAACAACGAAGCCTCCGGGCGGGCGACGGCCAAGCGCCGCCGCAAGCTCTGGCTCGCCAGTGGCGTGGCCGGTTTGACAGGCGTGATCAGCCTCGCGGCGGTGGGCGTCGCGGGCAGCGCCGGAGCGGTCGGCCTGAACTGGAACACCACGCAGGTCAGCAAGGACGGCGACCAGCACGGTGACTGGGACAAGGACCAGGGCCGGGACAAGGACCGGGACAAGGACAAGGACCGGGACAAGGACCACGAGCGCGGGAAGGAGGTGCCCTGCGACACCGACAAGCTGATCCAGGCGATCGTGTTCGCCAACAACAAGCACGGCGGTGTGCTGGAGCTGGCCAAGGGCTGCACCTACAACCTGAGCCGCAACGACTACCAGGGCAACGGCCTCCCGGTGATCACCGAGAACATCACCCTCAAGGGTGAGCACACCACGATCGCCCGGGAAGCCACCGCCGACTACTTCCGCATCCTCAACGTCGGCGCTGGCGGTCACCTCACCATCAAGGGCCTGACCATCAAGGGTGGCCAGACCCTCGAACTGTTCGAGGCCGTCGCGCCGGCCGCCGTCTGGGCGTCCTACTCGGACTCCGAGGCGATCGCCGCGCAGGTGAAGGCCGGCACCCCGCTGGCCCAGGCGCTGAGCACCCGACAGGCCAACCCGAAGGCGGGTCTGAAGGCCGCGCC
Organism: Micromonospora sp. NPDC049044; assembly: GCF_040649215.1. Lineage (NCBI taxonomy): Bacteria > Bacillati > Actinomycetota > Actinomycetes > Micromonosporales > Micromonosporaceae > Micromonospora > Micromonospora sp. NPDC049044. The sequence continues at coordinate 49,430 of NZ_JBEZFA010000021.1, forward strand.
GAAGGTCACCCCGAAGGCCACGCCGGGTGTCGTCACGCCGCTCGTCGAGCAGCCGGACGACAACGACGGTGCCGGCATCCTGGTCCAGCCGGGCGGCACCGCCGAGATCCTGGAGTCCGAGGTCGTCCTCAACCAGTCCGGCGGCAACGGCGGTGGCGTGGCCAACTTCGGCACCACGAAGATCTGGCACAGCACCGTCACCCGCAACACCGCCTTCTTCTTCGGTGGTGGCGTCTTCAACGCCGGCCTGCTCAAGGTCGAGGAGTCGAAGATCACCGACAACACGGCCGTGATCGGTGGTGGCGGTATCTCCAACGGTGCCGCGCCGATCTTCACCGACAACGTCGACGGCGGGACCGTCGAGTTGAAGAAGGCCGAGATCACCGACAACGAGACGCTCGGCTTCGGCGGCGGCTACCTCGACATCGAGGGCAACACCACGGCGTACGAGACGAAGTTCGCCTCGAACACCGCGATCCTCGCCGGTGGTGGCCTCGCCGCGGCGGACAGCCAGCTCAACCTGCACCACGTGGCGATCGAGAAGAACAGCACCGCAGGTGTCGGTGGCGGTGTGGCCATCGCCTTCGACAGCGCTGTCACGTTCGAGCAGAGCAGCATCAAGGACAACACCGCCGGCTTCTTCGGCGGCGGTGTCTTCAACGCTGGCAGCGTCACCACGCTGCGCGACAGCGAGGTCGTCGGCAACCGGGCCATCGGCCCGATCGGGGTCGGCGGCGGCATCTTCAACATCTTCGGCGAGGTCAACCTGTCGAGGACGAAGGTCGCCAACAACTTCTCCACCTTCGCGCCGGGCGGTGTCTTCACCTTCTTCGGGCCGGTGAACGTGGACGACAAGTCCGCGATCACCGCGAACCGCCCGACGAACTGCCTGGCCATCCCGGGCGGCGCCATCGAGAACTGCTTCGCCTGATCACCGACGACCCAACCGGCCGGCCCCCTTCCGCGCGACGCGGAAGGGGGCCGGCCCCTGTCACTTTCTGACGAACACCGCCACACTGCGCGGCGGTACGGTGAACGTGCCGGCGGCCCTGTCGAACGAGGCGGTACGCAGCACCTCGTCGACCGACTCGACAAGCACCGGGTGCAGTGCCACGTCCGCCCCGCGCAGCTCGGCCACCGTCTGCTTCGCCACCTGCGGGGTGCCGTTGAAGACGACCGTCACCGACCGCCACGCCCCGCCCAGCCCCCGGGCGTCCAGCGTCATCGTCAGCACACCCGGTGTTTCCTGCGCCCCGGAGAGCGGGAACGCCACCCGCCGCTGCACCTGCTCGGCGGTGGCCAGCCCGAACACCGGCGACGACGCCCGGATGCGCAGCAGTTCGGCGTACCTGGCGTTCGTGGTGGTGATCTCCGCGCAGTCCGGCACCAGCGCCGGGTCCGCCAGCAGCGGCTTGGCGTACTGCCACTTGTCCTCGTTGTCCGGCGCGGGCGGCAGACCGACACCGAACCCGTTGCCCCGTGCACAGTCCCAGCGGATCTGGTTGAACCAGTCACCGGAGTTGTACGAGTTGCGGTCCAGCGACTTCGAGCGCAGCCGCTCGGTGCCGGCGGTGACGAACCCGGTGCCCTGACCCAGCACCACGGTGCCCAGGGCCAGCACCTGCATCCGGGAGCGGTCCGCCGCAGAGGTGGCCTGCGGCAGCTTGTACGCCAGCGCGTCGTACAGAATCTCGTTGTCGTGCGCGTCGACGTAGCTGACAGCCTCCCCCGGCGCGGCGGTGTAGCCGGCCGGGGAGCCGTTGTAGTCCACCTGCGCCCCGGTGACCTGCCGCCCGGCGGTGTCGGTGAACCGGTACCCGCGCAGGTTGCCGGTCAGACCCACCTTGATCAGGTCGTGGGCGTGCAGCAGGCGGGCCTTCTGCTCGGCCGGTGACCCGTTGACGTCGTCGCCGTTGGGGTCGGTGTAGAGCCCGGACGCGAAGCCCTGCGCCCGCGGGTTGGCGTCGAACGGCCCACCGCCGCGCACCGCGTCGCGCAGCCGGTCGTTGAAGGTGCCGATGCCGGTGCCGGCCAGGTTGGCCTGGGTGGCCTGGACGAACCGGGCGTCGTTGGCGACCTCGCCGAAGTTCCAGCCCTCGCCGTAGAGCATGATCGACCGGCCGTCCACGCCGTCACGGGCGACGGTCAGCCGGTCCAGCGCCGCACGCACGGCCAGGACGTTCGCCTTCGGGTGGTGACCCATCAGGTCGAACCGGAAGCCGTCCACCTTGTACTGCCGCGCCCAGGTGACAAGCGAGTCCACGACCAGCTTGCCCATCATTGCGTGTTCGGGAGCGGTGTTGGCGCAACAGGTGGAGTTGGCGACGGTGCCGTCCGCCAACAGCCGGTGGTAGTAGCCGGGCACCACCTGGTCGAGGACCGACTTCGCGTCGGTGCCGGCCGCCGCTGTGTGGTTGTAGACCACGTCCAGCACCACCCGCAGGCCGGCGCCGTTCACCCCGGCCACCATCCGCCGGAACTCGGTGGTCCGCGCCGCACCGACCGGGTCGACGGCGTAGCCGCCCTCCGGCACCGTGTAGTGCAACGGGTCGTACCCCCAGTTGTAGCCGTCGGTCTCGGCGACCGCCGCCACGCACTTCTGCTGCTCGGCGGAGTCCGGCGGGAGCGCCGCCAGGTCGCAGGCCGGCTGACGCTGGTCGGCCCGCCGTTCCGGGATCGTCGCGAAGTCGAACGCCGGCAGCAGGTGCAGGTGGGTGACCCCGGCGTCGCCGAGCGCCCTCAGGTGGGCCATCCCGGCCGTTGCCGAGTCGGTGAAGGCGAGATAGGTCCCCCGCCGCTCGGCCGGCACCGTCTCGTCGGCGATGGAGAAGTCCCGCACCGACAGTTCGGTGATCTGCGCCTTCGCCGGGGGCACCGGCGCCGGTTTGCGCAGCGTCCGCCAGCCCGCCGGGGCCAGCGCCGGGTCGTTCAGGTCGACAAACTGGCTGTGGGTGGAGTCCGCCGCCAGGGCCACCGAGTACGGGTCGGTCACCGCGGCGGTGACCATCTTCTGCGCGGCGGGCTGCCACGCCTGCACCTCGTAGCGGTAGTACCTGCCGACCCAGGCGGCGGTGCCGCGCGCCGACCAGACACCGGTGCGGTCGTCGCGGTGCATCGGCACGGTCCGGGGCGACGCGGTGGGCGAGTCGAACACCTGCAACCGCACGCTCCGGGCGGTCGGCGCCCACAGCGCGACGCTCGGCGTCCGCCCGACGAACGTCGGCCCGAGGGTGGCGTCGGTGGCCCCGGAGTACACGTCGTCGAGCACCCCGGGGATCTGCACGCCGGTCGCCGCGAGCAGGGCACCGGCGGCGTCGCGCTCGGTCACCAGCAGCTGCCCGCGCAGCACCGCCGGCACCTTCGCGAGGTCACCTCGATCAAGCGCGAAGCTACGGTACGACCACAGGTGCGGGAACGCCGTGCGCTGGGCCTCGGTGAGCCCGTTGCGCTGCGCCCGCAGCGGCAACGTGGTGTACGCCCCGGTCAGCTCCCCGTCGACCACACTGACCCCGCCGGTCGGCGCGACGACGAGCGCGTACGTCCTGCCGTCGGTCGGCGGGGTCTGCCACGCCACGGTGGACCTGTCGATCCAGTGCGCCTGCTGTTTGCTGATGTCGGTGTCCCCGCTGGCGCTCGTCGCCGTCGTCGGCAGCAACCGGCCCGGTGTGGCGGCGAGCAGCCACACCTCCCGGCCCACTGTGGCGACATCGAGCCGCTGGTCGTCGGGCAGGTCCTTGGTGTCGCCCTGGTGGATGATGTAGTTCAGCCCGGTCGCCCCGGCGGACAGGGGCACCCGGAACACCGCCCCGAACGCGTCGACGGACGTCGGCCGCAACGGCGTCGACCACTCGGTCGGGTCGGCCGCGCCGTCCCACACGTGCAGACCCCACCCGTCGTAGGTGTTGTCGGCCCGCCGGTAGTGGATGACAGCGGTGCCCTCCTCGACCGGTGGGTCCGGCTCACCGGTGGCCGCCTGCCGGCTCGGATAGATCGCCGGGTCGCCCTGTTTCAGCCAGATCTCCCCGGTGGCCGTGACGTCGATGCTGCGGTCCTGCGCCACGTCCTTGGTGCCGCCGGCGTCGACCACGAGGAAGCTCACCGACGTCGCGCCCGGCTTGAGTTTCACCCAGGCGAACCGTCCGTAGGAGTCCTCCCCCGCGAACGGTTGCCCCTTGGGAAACTCGGTGACGTACGCCGGGTCGAGGTCGCCCCAGGCGTACAACCCCCAGTCGTCGTACCCGCCCGCGGGGCGCTGGTAGTGCACCACCGCCCACTCCCGGGAGCCGCCCAGCGGGGGCGTACCAACGGTGGCGGTGGACCGGGCGGTGGCGGTGCGGCCCCGGCCGTCGCGGACCACCGCCTTGTACTCGATGCGGGTGCCGCCGGCCAGGCCGGTCAGGTCGTGCTGCACGGTGTACGGCGCGTGGTCGGCGCTGCCCAGCAACGTCCACCTCCCACCGGCGACCCGGGCGGCGACGGTGACGGTGGCGAGGGGGTCACCTGTCACCTGGGCGGTGACCGCGGCCCGGGTGGCGACCGGCGCGTCCGGGGCGGGCGCGGTGATGGTGACTGTCGGTTTGCCGGCCGCCTGCGCGATGGGGGTGCCGGCCCGGTACACCACCGCCGACAGCGGCGGCACGGTCAGCGCCAGCCTGCCGTCGGTGCCGGCCTTCCCGGTCGAACCGGCCGGGGACGCGCCGCCGGCAGGGTCACCGCCCGTTCCGCCGTAGATGCCGGTGAAGGTGGCGCCGGCCGACCAGGTGTCCACTGTGACAGTCTGCGCGGTGTCGGCGTTGTTCACCGCCACCACGTACTCGGTGCGGTCGGTGGGGGCGATCCGGGAGGCGGCGAACACTCCCGGGCCGTCGGCGGCGTACCGGGTGACCTGCACACCGTCGCGCAGGGCGGGATGCGCCTGACGCAGCCGGCCCAGCTCGGCGATGGTCCGGTACAGCGGGTGGCCGGTGTCGAACTGGTCGCTGGCGTGGGTGCGGTCGGTGCCGAGCAGGTCGTCGTCGAGGTAGTCGGGCACCTTCGAGGCGAACATGTCCTGCCGGGCGTCCTTGTCCCCACCGGGCCCGGTGAAGCCCTGCTCGTCACCGGAGTAGATCACCGGTTGGCCCCGGGTCAGGAACATCAGCTGGTGCGCGAGCTGGTCGCGGCGCAGGTGCGTGGCCGGGTCGGTGCCACCGGCGGCGACGAACGAGCCGATCCGACCCATGTCGTGGTTGCCGAGGAAGGTGGTCAGTCGGCCGGCGTCGGTGTCCCGGGCGGCGTAGAGGTCGTCGCGGGCGTACACGTCGGCGAGCGCCTTCGCCGAACCGGCACCGGTGGTGTAACCGCGGGCGGCCTCCTGGAAGGCGAAGTCGAGGGTGGCCGGCAGCCCACCCTGCCGGACGTAGCGGGAACTGATCTCCGGGTCGGCGCTGTACACCTCACCGAACATGAAGAAGTCCTTCTTGCCGGCCTGCTCGGCGGCCCGCTCGATGCCCTGGCTGAACTGCGGCCAGAACTCCATGTTGACGTGCTTCACGGTGTCCAGCCGGAACCCGTCGACGCCGATCGCGCCGATCCAGTCCCCGTACGCCTTGGTCAACCCCCGAACCACCTCGGGCCGCTCGGTCCACAGGTCGTCGAGGCCGAAGAAGTCGCCGTACTCGCTGTTCTCGCCCGCGAAGGTCGAGTCACCCCGGTTGTGGTACATGGTCGCGTCGTTCAGCCACGCCGGAACCTTGACGCTCGCGTCACCCGGCTCGGCGAACGTCGGCGTGTACGGGAACGACTCGGTGTCGACCGCCGGGAACGCGCGGCTGCCGTCGGCGTAGTTGCGGTCCTCGAACGGCCTCCCCTGCGCGTCGGTGTACGGCGAGGTCGCCTTGTCCACGTACGCGTACTTGCCCTCGGCGTACTTGATGACGTCGGCGGTGTGGTTGACGATCACATCGAGGTAGATCTTGATGCCGCGCCGGTGGGCGAGCGTGACCAGCCGCTTCATCTCCTCGTTGGTGCCGAAGTGCGGGTCCACCTGGGTGAAGTCGGTGATCCAGTAGCCGTGGTAGCCGGCCGAGATGTCGTCGCCGGTGCCCTGCACCGGCCGGTTCTTGAAGACCGGTGCGAGCCAGATGGCAGTGGTGCCCATCCCCTGGATGTAGTCCAGCTTGTCGATGACGCCCTTGAGGTCACCACCGTGGTAGAAGCCCTTGTCGGTCGGGTCGAGCCCGGTCCGCAACCGGTCACCGGTCAGGCCACCCCTGTCGTTGCGGGGATCACCGTTGGCGAACCGGTCCGGCAGCACGAAGTAGAACTGCTCGGCCCGCGCCGCGTTGCCGCCCGCCGTCAGCAGCGCCTCGGCGGTGGGTTCGGCACGCCACTGGGTGGCGCCGCCCACGGCGAGCGGGACAGTGTCGGACGCCTGGGGAACGGCGGCGACCGGATGCGCGGCGACCGGAGTGCCGGCGAGGGTGAGGGTGAGCAGGGGGACGAGGGCCAGCAGGGCGGTGCGCGGTATCGGCGTGGGTTTCATCGACGCCTTCCTCTGGTCGCTGATGCGCCGCACGCTAACCCTCGCCGAAATAATCTGCAATGCTTTGCAAACACTGTCGCAACACAGCAGCATTCTTGCGGAAGCGTGCGGCGTCAACAGCGCTCAGAACCCGCCGCAGCGCACCCCGTCGACAGTGCACTCCCGGGGCGTGCTGGAGGTCCGTTCCAGGTGGAACCGCAACGACACCGAACCACCGGGCCGCACGTCCACCCCACTGACGTAGGTGAACCCGTCGCCGAACTGGCGAAGCGTCCCCTGCGGCACGCCCTCCACCCAGGCGGTCACCAACCGCCCCCCGGAGAACTCCAACCTGACCGTCCAACCACGACTCTCACCAGAACGGTTGGTCATCGCCACCTCGCCGATGAAACCCCCGTCGAAGCTCTGCACCACCCGGTACCGCCCGGTCATCGCCGACGGCTCCTGCGGTGCGCGACTCGGCGACCGCGTCAGCACCGGCCCACCGCCCGTCGCACGGACGGACGCGCTGCCCGACGGTGACCGCGACCCGGCCGAAGCGCTCGGCGGCAGCCCGCTCGCCCGCCCGGACAATCCCGGCCGCACCGGCGGAGGCGACGACGCCGGGCCGGGCACGCTCGGCACCTCCGCCGCCGTCGGCAGCGGCAACACCGGCGGCACCGGTGCCCCGTCAGGTGCGGGACTACGCCCCCGGTACGCGCCCAGAGCCATGAAGAGCAGGACCACCATCACGAGGACACCAGCGCCCACCACGATCCAGGGCGACGACACGATCGCAGCCGGACCGTGCGACAGTCGCGGGGCACGACGCATGCCGGACATGTACCTCCCTCAGCGCACCGTCCGGGCAGCCTAGCGATCGGCAGCCGGAGCCGGAAGCGCCCGAAGACCCGCCCCGCGCGCCACCGACCCGACCCCCACTCAGCCGAGCCGGCAGTCGACCCCGTTGACCGTGCACCGGAGCGGCCGCTGCGCCGACTCACCCCAGCCGACGCGCAACCGCAGCGTCCGGGAGTCCCCCGCCGCCAGCGAACTCGTACCGCGCAGCGTGAACTGGCCGTCCCCCCGACCGCGCAGCGACACACCCGAGTCGTCGACGACCCGCACCGCCCACAGGTCGTCGTCGAACGTCAACTCCACGAGCCAGTCCACCGACCGACTCGACCCGTTCGCGATCGACAGCACCGCCGCGTCGCCGTCCCAGCCGTTCGTGCCGACCTGGTACCGGGCACTCACAGTGCCCTCCGTCGGCACCACCGGCGCCACCGGCACCGCCGGAGCGCTCGTCCGCCCCGGCGTCGGCGAACCGGTCACCGTGGCCCGCGGCGACGGCGTCCGGCTACTACGCGACGGCCGCGGCGACACCGAACGCCGCTCCACCGCGCCCGGAGTCGGCCCACCGGTGGCCGACGCGGCAGCCGGCACCGTCGGCAGAAACACCGAAGGCGCGGCCAGCGGCCTGGTGTCCCGCTCCCTGGTCCGGAACGACAGCAGCGCGATCACCAGGAGCACCACCAGCGCACACACACCGAGCAGCACCACGATCCACGGCATCGATGCCAACACCCGCGCCGCTCGTGACCCTGCCGCACCATCCGGCCGCACCGCCATCAGGTCTCCCCTCGTCCCACCGAGGCGACAGCGTAGCCAGCACCGTACCCACCGGACACCCGGCGGGTACGGAACGGACCAACCGGCCGGCAGGCCCCGGAAAACGGCTCGACCCCACCGGCGGTCCCGGTCAGTCGGCGCACCCCGTCAGCGCGGCGGCACCCGGACCTCAATTTCGGCACCCAGTCGGGCATCCGCGCCCAGCCCCAGGTCATCCCCGCTCCAGAACCGCCCCGGGTCGTACCAGTTCGGACGCCGGCCCGCCGGCAGCAACCCCATCGCCTCGTAGGTCACCGCCACCACCTCGGCGCAGTACGCCGTCTCCAGCGCCCGGTCCCGCTCCCGCGCGGACCCGCCAGTGGCCGGGGACATCGTCGCCGAGGGCGGCGCAGTCGGGGGCGTGGCGGCCGGAGGCGTCGCAGTCGGGGCCGTCGCGGCCGGGGGCGTCGCACTCGGGGGCGTCGCGGCCGATCGGAGTGCCGGGCGGCCCAGCTTCGGCAGCGACGGCACCCGACCGCGCACCCAGCGCCACGCCAACTGGGCCGTCGACGGGAACGGCGTGCCGTCCAACCGCGCGATCGTCCGCAGCACCGCGCGCTCCATCTCCTCGCCGGCCGGCGGGTCGAGCTGCCGCAGCCACGCCCGTTGGCCGTACCGGTTGGCCCAGACGCAGACCGCGTCCCGCAGGTCGTGGAGTTGGACGCCGCGCTGGTGGGTGCCCGACCACAGATCCGGCAACGACCTGCCCAGCTCCGCATGCCACATCAACGGTGGCATGTCGTCGAGCACCACCGCCATCCCGACGTGGTTGACGGGGCTGTTCGTGGTGAACTGGATCGCCCGGTCCGGCACGCTGCGCCCCCGGAACACCCACACGTCACCGGTGCGGGTCAGCTCGACGGCCTCATCCAGGCTGATGCTCATGAGGGACTAGCCTAGGCCGATGCGGCAAGGATTGCGGTGGTGGAAGATCCTCGGGCTGGCCGGCCTCGCCGGCGTGGCGGCCTCCGGCGTGGTCATCGCGCGGGCTGAACGGCGTCGACGCGCGTACACCCCGGAGGAGATCCGGCAGCGCCTGCGCGAACGCCACGCCCAGGCCGGCGACGCCGCGAAGCCCGCTGACACCGCCTGACCAGCCCACCCCGACCCTCCCCGGTGGACGTTCACCCCGCGGCGTGACATCGAGGCGGGGTCTCGGGCTCCCCTGATCCGCTCGATCCTGGTTGTAGTGGCCTCGTCGACGCATCAAGGGCCTATTTCCTGGACCGAGCACGATCATGTGGAGTGCTTCATCCCGGACGTGCCGTCGGCTGCGCCTCGGCCCTGCTCGTGCTCGGCCCTGCTCGTGCTCCGCCCTGCTCGTCCTCGGCCCTGCTCGTGTTCGCGCGGGTCGGTGCCTGGGCTCGAACGGCGCAGAGCGGCATGATCCACTCGTGTTTTGTGATGTCGGGGTATCCCCGGCATCGGGACAGCGCGGTTTCAAGGAATCCGAGTCGATCAAGCCGCATGGCCGTCGTGTCGGGTCAGGTGGACTGGCTGGCTGGGTGGTTCGCCGGATGTGGCGGGTGCTGTCGGGTGGTCGGGGACCGACGGTGGTATCCACTCCTTCGAGGGTGGGCACTACATCAGCGTCGTCGGCTACCGCGACAACGGCAACATCGTCAAGATCGCCGACTCCGCCAACCCGAACACCGCCTCGTACGAGGTGACCGTCGAGCACCTCGCCGACTGGATCGCCACCCGCGGCTACGCCACCAGCTAAGCAGCACCCACCGCCGAAGGGCCGGACCCCACCACGGGGACCGGCCCTTCGGCGTTGCCCACGTCAAAGAACGAACAAGATCCAGGCTAGTTCGAGCGATCGGGAGCGGCCCGCCTACTACACACGAGTCCTTTGGAGCTGATGCCGTAAACGAGTCACGACGAGCCGAGCCGAGCTGAGCCGAGCCGAACCGAGCCGAGCCGAGCCGAGCCGAACCGAGCTGAGCCGAGCCGAGCCGAGCCGAACCGAGCCGAGCAGATGATTCGTTGACGACATCAGCTCGAAAGGACACCCACCCACAAGCCCAGCCCGTATCCGGTCCGCACGCTCGCGGCACAACTCCGCGCGGCCGCCAGCCCTCAGCCGACCGAACGCCAGCGCCAGCGCCAGCGCCAGCGGTCAGGCACGGGCTCAGCGAGCGCGTGGCCCCAGGGGCTCCGCCGGCTCAACGTCCACCACCGGCTCGGCTGCCTCGATGCGGTGGGCCCGGCGGCGCAGCCACCAGGTGCTGCCCAGACCGGCGAGGACCGCGATGGCCAGCCCGGCCCAGGAGATGTCCTTGAGCCAGTGCTCGGCCGCCCGACCCACGCTGAACAACAGGTAGGTGGTGCCGAACGCCCAGACCAACCCGCCGGCGGCGTTGGCCAGCAGGAATCGCCGGTACGGCACGTGCAGCGCCCCGGCGAGCGGGCCGGCCAGGATCCGCAGCAGTGCCACGAAACGGCCGAAGAACACGGCCCAGACGCCGTAGCGGGCGAAGCTCTGCTCGGCCCGGACGAGTTGGGCGGGGCCGAGGTGGCGGGGGAAGCGCCGGCCCAGTCGGGCCAGCAGTGGTCGGCCCCCGCGACGGCCGACCGCGTACCCGATGGAGTCGCCGACGATCGCACCGGTGGCCGCGGCGGTGGCCACCCACTCCGGTTCGACCACACCCGTGGCGGCGAGCAGCGCGGAGCTGACCAGGACGATCTCGCCGGGCAGCGGGATGCCCATGCTCTCCACGCCGATGACGCCGCCCACAAGTAGATATACCGCGATCGGTGGCAGCGACACGAGCCAGTGCTGGACGTCGAACACGGTGACCCCTTCTCCGGCCGGGCTTCGAACCCTACCCGCGGCAACCGGCCCGAAGTGCCCTTCCGCACCCCGCATAAGGCGTCCTAGGAGGCTAGGTGTTGGCGTGGACCGGAGCCCGGCACTCGGGTTGCGCAAATAGCAAGACGGACGTACGGTTTTGTAGAGCGCGGAATCGGCGGTAAGTGTCACCTAACCTCGGCGGCACCCCGACCGGTGCGACAGACTGCTCAGGACTACTCACGGTCGCTGGTGTGAAGGAGTAGAACGTGGCGAGCCTCGACACCTTCGGTGCGAAGACCCAGCTACGCGTCGGAGACGCGAGCTACGAGATTTTCAAGATCGACAAGGTGGACGGCCACGCTCGGCTGCCGTACAGCCTGAAGATCCTGCTGGAGAACCTGCTGCGGACCGAGGACGGCGCGAACATCACCGCCGACCACATCCGCCAGCTCGGCGGGTGGGACTCCACCGCCGCCCCGAGCGTGGAGATCCAGTTCACCCCGGCGCGGGTCCTCATGCAGGACTTCACCGGTGTGCCCTGCGTGGTCGACCTGGCCACCATGCGCGAGGCCGTACGCGACCTGGGCGGCGACGCCACCAAGGTCAACCCCCTCGCCCCGGCCGAGCTGGTCATCGACCACTCGGTGATCGCCGACCTGTTCGGCCGCGAGGACGCGTTCGCCCGCAACGTCGAGCTGGAGTACGAGCGCAACAAGGAGCGCTACCAGTTCCTGCGCTGGGGCCAGACCGCGTTCAACGAGTTCAAGGTCGTCCCGCCGGGCACCGGCATCGTGCACCAGGTGAACATCGAGTACCTGGCCCGCACGATCATGGAGCGCAACGGCCAGGCGTACCCGGACACCGTGGTCGGCACCGACTCGCACACCACTATGGTCAACGGTCTGGGCGTGCTGGGCTGGGGCGTCGGCGGCATCGAGGCCGAGGCCGCGATGCTCGGCCAGCCGGTCAGCATGCTGATCCCCCGCGTGGTGGGCTTCAAGCTCTCCGGCGAGATGCCGGCCGGCACCACCGCCACCGACCTGGTGCTGACCATCACCGAGATGCTGCGCAAGCACGGTGTGGTCGGCAAGTTCGTGGAGTTCTACGGCCCCGGCGTGAGCGCCGTGCCGCTGGCCAACCGGGCCACCATCGGCAACATGTCCCCCGAGTACGGCTCCACCGTGGCGATCTTCCCGATCGACGCGGAGACGATCCGCTACCTGGAGCTGACCGGCCGCGACGCCGCGCAGGTCGCGCTGGTCGAGGCGTACGCCAAGGAGCAGGGCCTCTGGCACGACCCGGAGGCGGAGCCGGAGTACTCGGAGCGCCTGGAGCTGGACCTCGGCAGCATCGAGCCGTCCCTCGCCGGCCCGAAGCGCCCGCAGGACCGGGTGCCACTGGGTGCCGCGAAGACGCTGTTCCGCTCGGCGCTGACCGACTACGTCGCCGACGACTCGGCCGGCGAGCGTGACCTCAAGCCGGGCGTGGCCCGCGAGCAGCTGCCGGTGGGCGCCAACGGCCCCGCCGACGAGGCGAGCGCCGAGTCCTTCCCGGCCAGCGACCCGCCGGCCAACGAGTTCAGCGACCCGGCCGACGAGCCGCGCGACCTGGAGACGGCTGCTGTCGGCAGCGGCGGTCGGGCCAGCAACCCGGTCCGGGTGACCGGCAGCGACGGAGTCGAGTACGAGCTGGACCACGGTGCCGTGGTGATCGCCGCGATCACCTCCTGCACCAACACGTCCAACCCGCAGGTGATGATCGGTGCGGCGCTGCTGGCCCGCAACGCCGTCGACAAGGGCCTGACCCGCAAGCCGTGGGTCAAGACCACCCTGGCGCCCGGCTCGAAGGTCGTCATGGACTACTACGAGCGGGCCGGTCTCACGCCGTATCTGGACAAGCTCGGCTTCAACCTGGTCGGCTACGGCTGCACCACGTGCATCGGCAACTCGGGCCCGCTGCCCGAGGAGGTGTCCGCAGCGGTCAACGAGCACGACCTGTCGGTGGTCTCGGTGCTGTCGGGCAACCGGAACTTCGAGGGCCGGATCAACCCGGACGTCAAGATGAACTACCTGGCGTCTCCGCCGCTGGTGGTCGCCTACGCCCTGGCCGGCACGATGGACATCGACCTGGCCAACGAGCCGATCGGTGAGGACAGCGAGGGCAACCCGGTCTTCCTGCGGGAGATCTGGCCGAACAGCGCCGAGATCCAGGACGTCATCGCCCAGGCGATCGGCGCGACCGGGTTCAGTGCCGCGTACGCCGACGTCTTCGCCGGTGACGAGCGGTGGCAGTCGCTGCCCACCCCGACGGGTGACACCTTCGCCTGGGAGAACGACTCCACCTACGTGCGTAAGCCCCCGTACTTCGAGGGCATGCAGCAGGAGCCGAGCCCGGTCGTGGACATCGCCGACGCCCGGGTGCTGGCCAAGCTGGGTGACTCGGTGACCACCGACCACATCTCGCCGGCCGGTGCGATCAAGGCCGACTCCCCGGCCGGCACGTACCTCGCCGAGCACGGCGTGCCGCGCCACGAGTTCAACTCGTACGGCTCCCGCCGCGGCAACCACGAGGTGATGATCCGGGGCACGTTCGCCAACATCCGGCTGCGTAACCAGCTGGTGCCCGGGGTGGAGGGCGGCTTCACCGTCAACCACCTCACCGGCGAGCAGACCTCGATCTACGACGCCTCCGTCGCCTACCAGGAGGCCGGCATCCCGCTGGTCGTGCTGGCCGGCAAGGAGTACGGTTCCGGCTCGTCGCGGGACTGGGCGGCCAAGGGCACCATGCTGCTGGGTGTCCGGGCGGTCATCGCCGAGTCGTACGAGCGGATCCACCGCTCCAACCTGATCGGCATGGGCGTGCTGCCGTTGCAGTTCCCGGTGGACGTCACCGCCGAGTCGCTCGGCCTCACCGGCACCGAGACGTTCACCATCACCGGGGTGACAGCGCTCAACGACGGGGAGACCCCGCGCACCGTGCAGGTCAGCACCGACACCGGTGTGGAGTTCGACGCCGTGGTGCGGATCGACACCCCGGGTGAGGCGGACTACTACCGGCACGGCGGCATCCTGCAGTACGTGCTGCGCCGCATGATCGCCAACTGATCGCGTACCGATCGTTGAAGGCCGCTCCCGCTTCGGCGGGGGCGGCCTTCGCCGTTCACGCCGAGGAAGGCGTGCGGTCAGGGCGGCGCGCCCCGTCCACCTCGGCTCAGCGCAGCCGCAGCGCGACAGCACGGGCCTCCTCGTCGGTCAGCGGCAGGAACCAGAGGAAACGGCGAACGATGGCTACCGGGTCGGGGCCACCCGGCTGACCGCGCAGGTCGCGGATCGCCCGGCGGGTGATCCGGGAGAACTCGGGGATCAGGGTGGCCCGACGGACGGCGTCCGTCGGGGTGGCCCGCAGTGTCGGGCAGGGCCAGTCCTGACCGCAGGCGTCGCAGGTCCAGAGTGGGCCGTCGGCGGTGTGCGCGACCGGCGGGCCACACCGGGGGCGCCAGCGTGCTTCGGGTACGACATTCGCGGCGCGACCGGGCCCGTGGTGTGCCGGACCGAGCAGCTCGTTCGGGCGGCGCGTGCCTGGGCGCGGCAGGTTCGGCCTGGCCGGAGACCGGCCGATGGTGGGCTTCTGGTGTTTCCGGGGCTTGTCCTCGCACATGCTGCGCTCCTCCTCGACGCTGTCCACACCACACCCTGCCGAGAGTTGCCAAGCAATCACACCGCGTAGAAGTATTGCCTCCTGACGTTTGGAACGTTCTGGAGGGCCTGGAGATGAATCGAGCCGTGCAGGCCGCGATGGTCGAGAAGGGCTACACGGCGGACAGTCTCGCTGCTGAGATTGGTGTCGATCCGAAGACGGCGGCGAAGTGGGCGAGCCGGGACCGAATTCCGCAGACTCGTCATCGCGCGCGGGTCGCCGAGTTGCTGGGTCGGGACGTCGAGGAGCTGTGGCCGGACGCGATGAAGCGGCGCACGCCGGCCTGGTTCCGGCCCTGGGCCGAGATCGAGCGCGAGGCGCTGTCGCTACGGTCATTTCAGCTCGCGTGGATACCGGGCCTTCTGCAGACGAAGGCGTACGCGCTGGCGACGCTGGTCGGCGAGGCGTTGACAGCGGCCGAGGCCGACGGGCTCGCCGAGGCACGGTTGAGCCGGCAGGCCGTCCTACGGCGGGAGCGCCCACCGCTGCTCGTCGCGGTCCTCGACGAGAGAATCCTCCGGCGCACCCTCGATGGCGACCGGGCCATGATGCGGGAGCAGTGCGAGCGGCTGGCCGAGCAGGCCACGCTGCCCAACGTGTCGCTGTTCGTGGTGCCCGCCGAGACCGGCATGTATCCCGGACTCGGTGGGCCGTTCACCATCGCCGAGATGCCGGACGGGGGACGGGTCGCCCACGTCGACAGCCAGGCGCAATCACAGCTCATCGACAAGACCGCCGACATTGCTACCCTGGACCGACGGTGGGAACGCATTCGCGACGGAGCCCTGTCACGGGCGCAGTCCCTCAACCTCCTCAGAGAAGCGGCAGCATCATGGACCTGACCGGCGCTCGGTGGCGTAAGAGCAGCAAGAGTGGCAACAACGGCGGCGACTGCGTCGAGGTGGCCGACAACCTTGCCGGCGTGATCGGCGTACGTGACTCCAAGGACCGAACCGGCCCGGCGCTGACCTTCGACCCGACCGCCTGGACCCGGTTCCTGGCGACGGTCAAGCGCGGCTGATCTCTCCCCGCCGCCCAGCGTCCCGCCTCAGCTGGCGAGTTCGGCCGCCCGGTCCAGCAACGCGCGGCGCTCGGCGGCAGCGGCGACGGTTGCCGCCGCCTGTCGGAACAGCGCGGCGGCGCGCGGTCGGTCACCCTGGCGGGCCACCAGATCGGCCTCCACCGCCACGGCGAGCGGGTGGCCGTCCAGCCCGCCCCCGGCACGCGCCGCGTCGAGCAGCAGCAACCCGGCGGCCGGCCCGTGTGCGTACCCGTGCGCGACAGCGCGGTTGAGTGCGATCACCGGTGAGGACCGGATGTCGGCAAGCGCGTCGTAAGCTGCCGCGATCGCCTGCCAATCCGTGTCGTCGACCGACGCGGCGGTGGCGTGGCAGGCGGCGATCCGGGCCTGCCAGGCGTACGGACCGTCGTGGCGTACCCGATCGAGGGCGGCCAGGCCCTCGGCGATGCCGGCGCGGTCCCACCGCGAGCGGTCCTGCCGGTGCAGGGTGAGCAGGGTGCCGGCGGCGTCGCGGCGGGCGTCCCGGCGGGAGTGCTGGAACAGGAACAGCGCCAGCAACGCGGCTACCTCGGACTGCTCGGGCATCAACCGGTCGAGCAGCCGGGCCAGCCGGACCGCCTCGGCGGCGAAGGCCGGCTCGCCGTCGGCGACATAGCCGCGGGTGAACAGCAGGTACAGCACGGCGAGGACACCGGGCAGCCGCTCGGTGAGCGCCGGCCCGGTCGGCACCCGGTACGGGATGCCGGCCTGCGCGATGCGGGTCCGGGCCCGGGTCAGCCGGCGGGTCATCGTCGACTCGCTGACCAGCAGGAGCCGGGCGATGTCGCCGGTCGGCACCCCGCAGACGGTACGCAGCGTCAGCGCCACCCGGGCCTCCATCGCGAGCGCCGGGTGACAGCAGGTGAAGATGAGCCGCAGCCGGTCGTCGACCACGTCCTCCCCCACCTCGGGCTCGGGCTGCGCGTCGGGCGGCGTGAGCAGCGCCAGGTCGTGCAGCTTGCGGCGCTCCACGGTGGCCCGCCGCAGCACGTCGAGCGCCCGGTTACGGGCCACCGTCATCAGCCAGCCGCCCGGGTTGGTCGGCACACCGTCGCCGGGCCAGCGCTCCAGCGCGACGGCGAGGGCCTCCTGCGCGCAGTCCTCGGCAAGCGACCAGTCCCCGGTCACCCGGATCAGGGTCGCGACGATCCGGGGGTACGCCTCGCCGCTCGCGGCGGCGACGGCCTCCGCCGCCGCGCCGGCCGAAGCCCGGGTACGCATCGGCCGGCGCTGCGAGGTGGACAACGCGGTCAGTCGGGCAGGTCCGCGAGCGGGCGCAACTCCAGACGCCCCTCGCGGGCCATCGGGTGGGCCCGGGCCACCTCGATCGCCTCGTCGAGGTCGGCACAGTCGAGCAGGTCGAAGCCCACGATCACCTCGGTGGTCTCCGCGAACGGCCCCTCGGAGACGAGCAGCTCACCGTCGCGTACCCGGACGGTGGTGGCCGCGGTGGTCGGTGCCAGCACGTCGCCGGTCAGGCGACGGCCGCGAGAGTCGTTCTCGGCCACCCACTTGTGGATGTCCGGCAGCTCGGTGGGGTCGGTGTCCGGCTCGGAGTCGCTGCACACGAACATCATGAACTTCATCTGGTCGCTCCCTGTTTTCTCGGGGTGTCGCCAGCATGACGATCGGCGGACAGCGTTCCGGACACCTCCCCCGAAAAATTCTGCGTCAGTCTCCGTTGGCGGCGCGGCGGCGGGCCTCGCGGGTCTTCATGGCGTGCTCCATCAGCGTGACGAGCACCTCCTTGCTGGACTCGCGCTGCCGGGCGTCGCAGAGCAGCACCGGCACCCCCGGGTCCAGGTTCAGCGCGGCCTGCACCTCGTCGAGCCGATACTTGCGGGACCCCTCGAAGCAGTTCACCGCGACCACGAACGGCGTGCCCCGGCCCTCGAAGTAGTCGATCGACGGGAAGCAGTCGGCGAGGCGGCGGGTGTCGGCAAGCACCACCGCACCGATGGCACCCAACGCCAACTCGTCCCAGACGAACCAGAACCGGTCCTGGCCGGGCGTACCAAACAGGTACAGCACCAGGTCGTCGCTGATGGTGATCCGGCCGAAGTCCATGGCCACGGTGGTGGTGGTCTTACCCTCCACCCCGGACAGGTCGTCGATGCCGACCCCCGACTCCGTCAGCACCTCCTCGGTGCGCAAGGGCCGGGTCTCGCTGACCGCACCGACCATGGTCGTCTTGCCCACGCCGAAGCCGCCAGCGACCAGGATCTTGATCGCGGTGGGCAGTGGGGTCGCTCCCGCCGGCCGGTCAGAGTGCCCGTAGTCCATTGATTACCGCCTCGAAGATGCTGTTGTCGGGAAGGCCGGCCGTGGTCTGCGGCTCGCGGACCTGCACCAGGCTGCGAGCCGCCAGGTCACCGAGGAGCACCCTGATGGTGCCCACCGGCAGGTCGAGATGGGCAGCGATCTCGGCGACGGACTGTATGCGTTGGCACAGCCCGACGATCGCCAGGTGCTCCGGACCGAGACCAACCTCCGGCGTCACCTCGGCTCGGGTCGCGGTGACCAGGGAGATCAGGTCGAACGTGCCGGTGACCGGTCGGGCCCGCCCGCGGGTCACCGCGTACGGGCGCACCACCGGACCCGCATGGTCATCCACCCACTGATGTTCTGCGGACTCTCCCTGGACCGTCATCACCGCTACCTCTCGCCGGCCGGCTGCTCGGTGCGCGACGGCGACGCGACGTACTTGCCGACGCGGGTGACAAGCATCGCCATCTCGTAGGCGATCAGTCCGACATCGGCGTCCTCGCTTGCCAACACCGCCAGGCAGGCGTTGCGGCCGGCCGCTGTGACGAACAGGAACGACGACTGCATCTCGATGATCGTCTGCTGCACCTGCCCCCCACCGAAGCGCTTACCGGCGCCCCGGGCCAGGCTCTGGATGCCGGCTGCCATCGCGGCGAGGTGCTCACCGTCGTCCCGGCTCAGCCCCTGGGAGGAGGCCATCAACAGACCGTCAGTGGAGAGCGCGACCGCGTGCTCGGCCTGCTTCACCCGGCCCACCAGGTCATCAAGCAACCACGTCAGGTCGGCACTCGAAGCCGTCTTCTGCGCCACTTCGTCGTCCTCTTCTCGCCCGGCTCATGCGCCGTACTCGTCTCGGGCTGACCGTCACTTCGTGCGAAGACCGCGTCCGCGGCGGACGGTCAGGTAGCGGTGGGGTCCTCGTCAGTAGGCTCGGACGCTTCCGTCGGCGGAGCACCGGGCGCACCGCCGAGCAGTCGCGCGGCGTCCGTCCGACCTCGCCGGGTGCCCGTCTGGTAGGAGCTCATCATGCGGCGCACCTGCTCCGGCGGACGTACCACGTCATCGTCGTCGGTCTCGCTGGTCGCTGGGTCGTCGCGCAGTTCGGGGACGATGTTCGCCTGCCGAACCCGGACCGGTAGGCCCGAGTTGGTCCGGTCGGCCTCGGCTCCGGCAGGCGCCGGTCCGCCGTCGAGACCGGGCTCGACGGCGCTGTCTGCGTGCTGGGCACTGTCGGCGGGCTCGACGGCGCTGTCCGTCCGCCGGAACGTGTCGACCGCGGGTAGGCCGGTGGGCACCGTGGGAGCCTCCAGGGCGGGTTGTCCCAGACCACGTCGGGCACGGATCGGCAGATCCGGAGAGGCCGACGTCGTTCGCTGTCGGGTGGGCAGGCCGGCCTCCGCGACATCCCCGTCGGCCTGCTGCGTCGGGGTGCTCTCCGCGGCCAGCGGCGCCTGCGCCACCGGATCCGGGCCAGGTGCCGCCGTGCCCGGCACCTGCGGCGCGGCGGCAAGCGCGACCGGCGCGAGGATGGCCGGACGGCTGCGCTTGTCGGCGTCGAGCGCGGCGGTGCCGCTCGCCGTCGACGGCAGCGCGATGGCCGAGGTGCCGGTCCGCAGTTCGCCGGAGTCCTCCGAGCCGGCGCCGGTCTCGGCGACCAGCTCCCGCGGAATCAGCACGACAGCCGTGGTGCCGCCGTACGCCGATTCCTTGAGCCGGACCCGTACGCCGTGCCGCTCGGTCAGCCGGCTCACCACGTAGAGCCCGAGCCGGGCGGCGTTTGCGAGGTTCAGCTCGGACTGGTCGACGATGCGGTGGTTCGCCGCGGCCAGGTCCTCCTCGCTCATGCCGAGGCCCCGGTCCTCGATCTCCAGGGCGAACCCGTTGGCCACCAGCTGCCCGCGCACCTCCACAGTGGTGTGCGGTG
Organism: Micromonospora sp. NPDC049044; assembly: GCF_040649215.1. Taxonomy (NCBI): domain Bacteria; kingdom Bacillati; phylum Actinomycetota; class Actinomycetes; order Micromonosporales; family Micromonosporaceae; genus Micromonospora; species Micromonospora sp. NPDC049044. The sequence continues at coordinate 69,345 of NZ_JBEZFA010000021.1, forward strand.
GCGAGAACGACAGGCCGTTCTCGATCAGCTCGGCGAGCAGGTGGATGATGTCGCCGACCGCGCGGCCGGCCAGCGAGACCGGCCCGAGTGGCAACACGTTGACGCGCGTGTAGTCCTCCACCTCGGCGACCGCGCCGCGCACCACGTCGACCATCGGCACGTTGCGCCGCCACGCGCGGCCGGGGGTGGAGCCGGAGAGCACGATCAGGTTTTCCGCGTTGCGCCGCATCCGGGTGGCCAGGTGGTCGACCCGGAACAGGTCCTCCAGCTCCTCGGCGTCGTGCTCGCGCCGCTCCATCGCGTCGAGCAGGGTGAGCTGGCGGTGCACCAACGCCTGGGTACGTCGGGCCAGGCTGAGGAAGACCTCGCGGACGTTGCGCCGCAGGTCGGCCTGCTCGACGGCGGTGCGGATCGCGGTCTCCTGGACCGCGTTGAAGGCCTTGCCGACCTGGCCGATCTCGTCGGTGCCGAATTCCAGGGGTGGCGCCTCGGCGGCCACGTCGACCTCTTCGCCGCGACCGAGCCGCTCGACCACGCCGGGCAGCCGCTCGTTGGCGAGGCGGAAGGCGGCTTCGCGCAGCCGTTCCAGTTGCCGCACCAGGGCGCGGGCGGTGGTGATGGACACGATGATCGACGCGATGACGGCGAGCAGACCGAGACCGGTGGCCAACGCCAGGCGGACGATGACGCCGACCGCGACCGGGGTGGCCCGGTCGACGACCCCGTCACCGCCGGCGAGTACGACGCCACTGATCTCGGTCAGCGCGGGGCCGGTGGTGTCGCTCCACTCCGTCGCGGTGACCGTCGGCCGGCCGGCGCCACTGCCCTCCATGAGCTGGTTTTCGAGGGCGGTCAGCCGGCCGAAGGTGGCACCTGTCGAGATCGCCTCGTAGCGACGCTGATCGGCGGCGGGGAGTCGGACCAGTGCCGAGGCGGCGATGAACTGTCGGGCGCCGACGAACCTGGTGAACTCCGCCCGCTCGGCCGGGGTGATCCGTCCGGCGGCGAGCACGCCGGCCAGCAGCGCGTCCTCCTGGGACAGCAACTCCCGAGACCGGTTGAGGTCGATCAGTGCGGCGGTGTCCTCGGCGACCTGGTCGTCGTCGAGGTTGCCGAGCGCGTCGTAGACCCGGAAGACCGACTCGATGACCCCGGTGAAGGTGGCGAGGGTCTCGGCCCGGTCGATGCTCCGCTCGTCGACCGCCGTACGGATCTTGCCCAGGTCACTCAGCCCGGAGGTGAGAGCCTTCATCCGCTGGTCGAGGGCGTCGCTGCCGAGCGCGCCCACCTGCCAGCTCTCGACGGACTTCTGGAACTCCACCCCGAACTGGTCGGTGCGCGCACGTGTCTCCACCAGGGCGGCGCGTTGGGCTTCGTCGGGGCGACCCAGGTACGCCGACGACAACCGGCGCTCCACCTGAAGTTGGATAAGCAGCGGTTCGAGGGGACCGGCGACCTTGCTGTCGAGGGTCTGCACACCGAGCAGGTTGACCCCGTCCCGGACGGTTACCCAGGCCGTGAAGCCCCAGAGCGCGACGAGCGAGACGAGCAGAGCAACGACCTTGGTACGCAGATTCGTACTGCGGGAACCCATTACACCGTCCCTGACGCGGCCTGTGTGAGTGTTCAGTCAGTAATGCGTCATGCATGCATCGACCCCGGCGCACGCTAGCAGCGTCCGGGGCAAATGCTCAAGCGCCGCGGATCATGTGACCGCCGTACAGGTCCGCAGCGGCGGTCGGTCCACATTGCTGACCAGGTCGTCTCTGGCCACTGCCAGTTGTCGGACGCCGAGTACGGCCGCCCGCACGATCAGCACCGGGGTGTAGAGATCCTTATCATGCCACAGTGGAGGGTGCTCGTGCCGATCGTCCACTTCGGCCAGTTGAGGAAACCCGCGAGCGATCGCCTCCGCCACCCCCGGCCGCACCGATCGACGCGTCCCGAGAAGCACGTGCAGGGCGTACGCGGTCTCCTCCACGGTGCCGGCGAAGCGCCCCCAGGTCCCGTCGGCCCGTTGGCTCGCGACCAGCCAGTCGATAGCGCGGTCCACTGCCGGTCCGGCGATGTCAGCCGGTGCGTACCGGTCGAGGGCCGTCACGACGCACGCTGTGGCGTAGTACGGCGACGCGTGCCAGCGGTCGGCCCAACAGCCGTCGGGCTGTTGCTCGTCGGCGAGCCACCCGGCCAACGCTGGCACCCGGCCGGCGTAGCGGCTCGCCCCCGCCGCAGTGTGCCGGGCGTGCCAGCCGAGCGCCTCCAGCACGTGCGCGTTAGTGGTGACCGACCGGCCGTCCTCCCCCCGCCAGGTGCAGAAGTGGGTGCCGGTGTCGAAAAGCAGCAGGCTGGCCGGGTCCACCGGGTGACCGAGTCGGGCGAGCACGTAGAGCGCGACAGAGGTGGTGTCCGCGTCGGCCGGCAACCCCGGGCCGGTCGCGACGCCCTGCGGCCCGAGGGCGGCGACCAACTCGGCGAGGAGCTTCGGCGCCGGCCGCAGCGGCACCCCCGCTCGGACCAGGTTGCTCAGGGTCCAGGCGCGCTCGAACACGGTGATCGGCGTGGTGCAGGGCACCGGTCCGTCGAGCGGACCGACGGCCGCCCGCAGATAGGCGAGCACCTCCGGGTCGGCGCCGGGCGTCGCCGGGTCGCCGAGCCAGGCCGCCGTGGCTGCCGGCGACGCCCCGATGGCCCCGGCGACCGGCGACACGCCGCCGTGCCGGTACGCGGCCGGCCCGAGCACCTCGAAGGCGTGCACCAGTTTCTGCGGCACCGGACGTCCGCTGGCCACCAGCGCGTGGACCGCGTCGAGCCGCCGCCGGTCGACACCGGCTATGGCACCGGGCCCGTCGGCGAACCACCGGTCGCCGCGGGCGGCGAAGAACGCGAGCTGGTAGTTGATCCGCTGCACCAGGGCCGGCACGATGAGGTCGGCGGCCGGTGTGTCCGGCAGCGACGTGCCCTGGCCGAGCCAGTCGGCGAGCACACCCAACCCGCGGCCGGCGGCGCTGGCCAGCCCGTCCGGGTCGGCGGCCCGGCCGTCCCGCAGCGTGCCGAGCAGCGCCTCGACCGCGCTCGCCGTCGGCACCACCGCGTAACCGCTGGGACCACCCCAACCGCCGTCGGCGCGCTGGGTGTCCAGCAGATAGCGCAGCCGCCGGTCGTGACCGGTGAGCCACGGCGCGTCGGCGACGACCCGGCCGGTCTCGTACACCGACGGGGTGACCCGGCCGGCCGGTTCGAGCACCATCGCGGAGTGCAGTTCCCGGACCGACGCGGCCACCGCCGGCTCGTGGCGGGCACCGGCGTCGGCCACGGCGGTCACGACACGCCCCAGAAGTCGGTCGACCGGTAGAAGCCCGAGCTGAAGCCGATCTGCCGGGCGAGGTAGTCGGCAGGTACCGGACAGCTGGCGCGCAGCGGTTCGAGCAGCTCGCGGGCCTCGGTCACCAGGTCGGCGATCCGGCGCTCGACGTCGGCCCGTTCCGGCACCAGCATCAACGCGTTGAGATCCCCCCACCGCTTGTCGCGTTCGTAGCTGGCCAGGTCGTTGACGAGTCGCAGGATCCGCTGCACCTGGTCGCTGGCCGCGACGAGCGCGTCGAGGTGGGCGAGGGTGGCGGGGTCGTCGGAGCGGATCCAGTGCACGACGTTGACCACCGTGCAGGCGAGATTGGCCGCGTTGGCCAGGTACTCGTCCAGGGTGGGCATCGCGCCGCTGCCGGCGGCCTGCTTCCAGTCCCACTCCCGCGCCATCGCGTCGAACATCGTCCGCAGCTCGGTGCGCCACACCGCCCCGTGGGTCGCGTACGCGGGCACGGCGGCCAGCTCGTCGCGCAGCTCGGCGAGAAAGCGGCCGAGTGGGTCGTCCGCCGCCGGTGGCCCGCCGTCGGCCACCGCGAGGCAGCTCGCCGTCAACCTGTCGATCTCGGCACGGCTACGCGCCTCGTGGTCGACGAGCCAGTCGACAGCGAAGCCCCAGAGCACGGCCCGGTTCGTGACCCGCAACTGGTCGAGGTCACAGCGGGGTGCCCCGAACGCGATCGCCATCGCGACGTTGCCGAACAGCGCCGGATCGAACGGTCGCGCCGGAAAGAGATCGGGGTACGCCGCGGCCCGCTCGGCCAGGTCACGTTGGCCCTTCGCGGCGAGGGCACAGATCCGGCCGTGTTCGGCGGCGAGTGCCATCTCGTCGCCACTGGTGGTCGGCAGCGACGGGAGCACTGTGGTCATACCGACGCGCTCCGTACCCGCCGCAGGGTCACCTCGACCCGCTCAAGGGGCCGTAGCGCGGCTGCCACCTTGACCCCGGGCACAGCCTGCCGCTGGAGGCGGAACCGGAAGCGGCTCAGCATGGTGGCCACGATCAGCATCGCCTCCAGATAGAACAGGTGCATGCCGATGCACTGGTGCGGGCCGCCACCGAACGGGAAGTACGCGTACCGGTGCCGGTTGCGGATCTGGTCCGGGTCGAAGCGGTCGGGGTCGAAGACCTCGGGCCGGTCCCAGAACGCGGACATCCGCTGGGTGATCAACGGGCTGACCACGACTGTCGCGCCGGCCTCGATGCGTACTCCGCCGATCACGTCGGCCTTGATCGTGCTGCGGGGAATGAGCCAGCCGATCGGGTAGAGCCGCAGCAACTCGTCGAGCACCTGCCGGGTGTAGCGCAGCTCGCGCAGGTGCTCGCGGCGGACCGGAGCGTCGCCGACCACCCGGTCGATCTCCTCGTACAGCCGCTCGGCGATCTGCTCGTTCTGGGCGATGTGCGGCCAGAGCCAGGTGAGGACGGTGATCGTGGTCTCGGTGGCGGTGGCGATCATGGCGACGGTGTTGTCCCGGACCTGTCGCTCGTCGAGCCGGCCACCATCGGCGGTGCGGCCCCGCCACAGCGTGGCGATGATGTCGTCGCCGTCGGACTCGGCGGTGGTGCGAGCGGCTCGGACGATCGGTAGCAGCATGTCGTCGATGAGTTGCACGGCCTGGTGAAAGGCCCGGTCGCCGGGCATCCGCACGGCCATCGGCGCCCACGGCACGATCAGCCGCGGCATCACCGACGAGGCGATCGCGTCCTGGGCGTCGATGAGGCGCATCGCCTGTGGCACCGTGATCTTGTCGCCGAAGAGGACGTGCGTGATCGCCGAACAGACGATCCGGGCCTGCGCGGTGCCCATGTCGACAGGTTGGCCGGCCCGGGCCGGCTCGTCCAACTCGTCGACGGCCTTCTCGATCGTTTCGGCGATCCCGTCCACAAGCGAGTCGATCCGCCGAGCGGTGAACAACGGTTGGAGTATCTCGCGGCCGTTCTTCCAGTGCTCGCCGTCGCCGAGGATGCTGTCGCCGAACAGCCGCTTCAGGGGACGCCACTGCAGGCCGTCGCCGGCCCGGACATAGTTGTCGGAATTTTCCCTCAGCACCCGCTGCAGATGCTCCGGTCGGGTGACCAGGTAGGGCCGGAACGAGCCCAGACTGAGCTTCACCACCTCGCCCTGCGACCGCTCGCCCACGTCGACCAGGGTGCGGGCCGGATCGCGAAACAGCTTGGGCACCACGTGACGCAGCGGGATCAGGCCCGCTCGTCGTGGCTGAACCGGCACTGGGTGAGGTGCTACCACGGAAACCGACTCTCCCTTGTGGAAACTCGGCGTTGCCGAATGACTCTGCTGAGTGAGGTTTTGTGGAGCATGCCATCGCTCAGCCGTCTACCTCTAGGCGCTTTACGTGAAATTTTCACACACAAGGATTGCGTCGCCGTAAGACCGGCGCGCCGCGACGTTCGCCTACCACAGATCTCGCAGGTGGCGGCGGTCCTGACCACCAGTCGACATTATTGATCTTCGATAGTGACAAACATCACCTTTGAGCCCGCCAATCGGGTCCCTCCCGACGTCGCCGACCCGGTCGGGGACCTGTCCCGCGCCGCGCCACCTGCGCCATGCCGGGCGACCCGGCGGAACCACCGAATCCGGGCGATACCCGCCCCCCTGTGCCAGGCTCTTGTCATGGACGACAAGACCATCCTGAACCGGATCACCGAGCTGGTCGACGAGGAACACAAGCTGCGGGCGGAGGCCCAGGCCCACGAGTCGGGCACCGAGGGCGAGGCGAGCGAGCGGCTGCGCGCCCTGGAGGAGTCCCTCGACCAGTGTTGGGACCTGCTGCGCCGCAGGCGGGCCGCCCGGGAAACCCACGGCGATCCGGACGCGCAGGGCGAACGACCCAAGCCCGAGGTGGAGCGCTACCTCCAGTAACCCCCGGCGGGTCGGGCGGCCGGGCCGCCCGACCCGCTCCGATCAGCGCAGGCCCGCCTCACGCAGCAGCTCGGCGGTCAACGCGCCGGGGTCGACCAGCTCGGCGGGCAGCCCACGGGCCGCGAACCAGGTGCCGACCACCCGTACGTCACGGGCCAGGAACTCCGGCCCCTGCGGGTTCGCCACCACGTCGACCACCTGCGGCAGATCGATCACCACCAGCCGACCCTGGTGCACGAGCAGGTTGTACGGCGACAGGTCGCCGTGCGCGTAGCCGGCCCGGGCCAGCACCCGCAGCGCCTCCACCAGCTGCGCCCACAGGTCGCGTAGCTCTGCCGGACCGGGTCGCAGTTGGGCCAGCCGGGGCGCCGCCTCCCCCGACGCGGCATCTCCGACGAACTCGAGCATCAACTCGGTGCCCCGCAGTTGCACCGGGTACGGCACGGCGATCCGGCCGTGCCCGGCGCTGAGCTCCCAGAGCCGGGCCAGAGCGGCGAACTCGGCGGCGGCCCACTGCCCGGCGATCATCTGCCGGCCGAACGCGGTCCGGCCGGCCATGGCCCGGTTCTCCCGGGAGCGGCGCACCCGGCGACCCTCCAGATAGCCGGCGTCGCGGTGGAACAGGCGGTGCTCGGGGTCGCGGTAACGCTTGACCGCCAGCAGACAGGACCGGTCGGTGTCGGGCACGGCCCGCCGGACCAGGTGGACGTCCGCCTCCTTGCCGGTCTTCAGCACACCCAACTCGGTGTCCTTGGCGGCCAACTCGGTGACCAGCCAGCCCGGGTGCGGCTGGGGACCGTGGACGGCATCGTCCCAGGACGACCAGCGTTCGCCGGTGTCCCGGTCCGGCTCGCTGTCCGGATCAGCGGGCGGCTCGGTGTGCCGCCCGCGCTTCAGAAACTGCGGTTCGTCGTCGTCGAAGCGGCTCTTGCCGCGGCTCCGGCGCTCCAGCGCCGGAAGGTCGTGATCGCGCACTGTGGTGAGGTTCCCTTGATCGAGACTGAAAGAGGCGGCTGGAAGCGACAGGCGAAGACGGCCATGACCGACCCCCTCTTTTCTCGACCGGGCACACACCCGGGTTGCACCATGCGCCGACAATGCTCACCGCGACCCGTCCCAGGGTCAATCGAATTACCGCAGCTACGCGCCGATCCGGCGGGAAGGTCAGCGGGCGAGAACGGTGGCGACCGCGGCGATCAGGCCGTCCGCGGTGCGGCTGGGCGCGAACCGGGTGTCCGACCAGGTGCGCCCCCGGTGCAGCCAGACGCTTGGCAGCCCGACCGCTGCGGCGCCACCGATGTCCGCCTCCGGGCTGTCACCGACCACCCAGGCGCCGCGCAGCGGCATCCGGACCCGCTGGGCGGCGAGCGCGAAGATCCGCGGGTTGGGCTTGCTGACCCCGCACTCCTCGGAGATCACCCAGTCCGCGACGTAGCGGTCCAGGCCGGTCCGGCGAATCTTGGCGTCGTCGACACGTACCGTGCCGTTGCACACCACCACCGGCACCCAGCCGGCGTCGTCGGCGATCCGCAGCGCGCAGGCGGTCAGCGGGTCCAGCCGGGTCTGCTCCACCACCCCGTCGTGCAGCTCCTCCACCAGGTCGATCGACGGGACGCGCAGCTCGTAGCGGTCCCGGATGGCGTCGGCGAGATCCCAACGGTCGGTGAGCCCGTCGGCGTCGATCGAGACCAGCCAGTCGATGTCGGTGGGGGGCGCGCCGATGCCGTCCAGGAAGCGCTCACCCCAGCGGCGGAACGGCCCGGCCCGGTCCAGCAGGGTGTTGTCCAGGTCCAGCAGGAGCAGTGGCACTCGGGCACCCTACGGGACCGACGTGTCCGCCAACAGATGCAGCGGGTACCGACCTGACGATGTGCTCAGCCGGACATCGACGACCGGGGGCCGCCCTGGTCCGCGAGCCGATCGGCGAGCATCGAATGAGCCGACCGGGTGGCCGCGAGCACCGCCGGGTCCAGCGTCGCCACCAGCACCGCCGTGCCGTCGTCGGCACCCCGCTCCAGCACCCGGCCCTGCGGGTCGTAGATCGCCGCGCCGCCGTTGAACCGCCACGGGTCGACGCCGCCTACCGCGTTGGCGAAGACCACGAACATCGTGTTGTCCAGGGCCCGCGCGGCGTAGTAGAGGTCCCTGCGGTGCTCGGAGCCGGCCAGGTATCCGCTGGGGCACAGGTAACCGTGCGCGCCGTCGAGGGCGGCGGCCCGGCCGTGCTCCGGGAAACATCCGTCGTAACAGATGCCCAGGCCGAGCCGCCAGTCGTCGACGAGCAGCGTGGCACCCCGGTCGCCGGCGCTGAACAGCTCCCGTTCGTCGCCCCACAACTGCTGCTTGTCGTAGCCGACCCGGACCACACCGGACCGGTCGACCACGAGCGCGGCGATGGTCCGCTGCCCGTGCGGATGCCGGGCGGCGGCACCGACAAGCACTGTGACGCCGGCCTCGCGCGCCGCGGCGCGCAGCGGGTCGAGCCGGGGATCCGCGACGCCACCGGCCGGATCGGCCGCGACGTCCGTGCCGGCCGGGTCGGCGGCGAGGGTCGGCGGGTGGTACGCGCAGAGGAACAGCTCCGGCAGCACGGCCACCCGGGCGCCCCGATCGGCGGCTCGGCGCACCAGTTCGGCGGCGGCGACTGCGTTTCCGGCGACGTCTCCCGGCGTGGGTGTGGCCTGGATGGCGGCCACGGTCAGCGGGGCGGTGGGCACGGTGCGGGGCGGGGTCACCGGGCGATGGTAGACGGCGACATTCCAAGCCGTACGTACGGTTTGCATGCCCGGGGGGTGACCTGCGACGATCTGGTCGTGCCCAGAGTAAGCCAGGACCAGCTCGACGCGCGCCGGCAGGAGATCCTCGCCGCCGCACGGGCGTGTTTCGCCCGGCTCGGCTACGAGGGAGCGACAGTACGCCGCCTCGAGGAGGCCACCGGCCTGTCCCGGGGGGCCATCTTCCACCACTTCCGGGACAAGGACTCGCTCTTCCTGGCCGTCGCCGAGGACGATGCCGCGGCCATGGTCGAGACGGTGGCCCGCAACGGTCTGGTGCAGGTGATGCGCGACCTGCTGGCCCGCGCTGTCTCGCCGGACACCACCGGCTGGCTGGGCAGCCAACTGGAGGTCTCCCGCCGGCTGCGCACCGACCCGGCGTTCGCCAAGCGCTGGGCCGAGCGGTCCGCGGCGATCGCCGAGGCCACCCGCGACCGGTTGGCCCGCCAGCGTGACGCGGGGGTGCTGCGCGAGGACGTCCCGATCGACGTGCTGGCCCAGTTCCTGGAGCTGGCCTACGACGGCCTGGTGCTGCACCTGGCGATGGGCCGACCCGCCGACGAGATGGGCCCGGTGCTCGACCTCGTGGAGGAGGCGGTCCGCCGGCACTGAGCCCACTGGCTGCGGTCTGTCGAGCGTGGCGACGCTGCTCCACAATGGGGCCGCGGATCCCTCCGGTGACAGGAGCAGTCGATGATCGTTCACGCCGCGTCCGGCGACACCTGGGGCATCCCCGGCCCGACCTTCCTCCGCTTCTATTTGGTGGCGACCGCCGTGGTGGTGGCCGTCGCGGTGTACTACCGGATCCGGCTGGCGGCCGGGTCGAACGCCGCCACGACCGCTGATCCGCTCGGACCGCAGCAGGTCGCATACCTCAACGGTGGGCCCCGGCTCGCCGTACACGCCGCACTCGGCGGCCTGCGCGGCAGCGGCGCGATCGGTGTGCGACCGGACCGTCGACTGACCACCGTCGGTGCCGCGCCGACCGGCCTCACCCCACTGGACCAGGCCGTCCACTGGGCCGCGCACCAGCACGCCCGGGTCGGGGACCTACCGCGGGACGAGCGCGTACGCGGCGCGCTGCAGCAGCTCCGCGACGGCCTGGAGCAGCGGGGCCTGCTGACCGACGACGCGCAACGGGCGCGGGCCCGGTTCTGGACCACGATCCTGATCGCCCTGCTGGGCCTCGGTGTGCTCCGGCTCGTCTCCGGTCTGTTCAGCGGTCACCCGGTCGGTTACCTGCTGCTGACCCTTGTCGCGCTCCTGATCGTCACGCTCGTCCTGCGCCGGCCACCCGTGCTCACCCGGGCCGGTCGGGCCGCGCTGCGCGCCGTGCGCCGCGAGCACACCCACCTCGCCCCGGCGTCCGCGCCGGCCTACGCCACCTACGGGGCGGCCGGTGCGGCGATGGGTGTGGCCCTGTACGGCACCGCCTCGCTCTGGGCACTCGACCCGAGCTTCGCCGAGCAGGCCGAGATCCAACGTCAGGCCGCCGCCAGCAGCGGCTGGAGCGGCGGCTCCGACGGATCCTCGGGCGGTGGCGACAGCTCCGGTGGCAGCTCCTGCGGCGGCGGCAGCTCGTGCGGCGGCGGGGGCGGATGCGGCGGCGGGGGGTGCGGCGGATGACCGGGCCGACCGGGGTGGGCATCGGCTGGCGTCCGGAGATCGCCGGTTTCGTGGCCGAGCTGCCCGGGCTGCGCTTCGTCGAGGTGGTGGCCGAGGCGGTGCCCGCGTCCGGGCCGCTCCCGGCCGGGCTGGCCCGGCTGCGCGAGCGCGCGGTCACCGTCGTACCGCATGGGGTGCGGCTCTCCCTGGGCGGCGCGGAGCCGGTCGACCCGGCCCGGGTCGCCCACCTGGCCGCTGTCGCGCACCGGGTGGACGCGCCGCTGGTCAGCGAGCACATCGCGTTCGTCCGAGCGGGCGGCCTGGAGGCCGGCCACCTGCTGCCGCTGCCACGCAGCCGGGAGGCGGTCGCCGCGGTCTGCGCCAACGTGGCACGGGCCCAGGCCGAGCTGCCGGTGCCGATCGCGCTGGAACCGATCGCCGCGCTTGTCGACTGGCCCGACGACGAGTTGGACGAGGCGGACTTCCTCACCGAGATCCTCGACCGGACCGGCGCTCTGTTGCTGCTGGACGTGGCGAACGTGCACGCCAACGCCCGCAACCGGGGCACCGGCCCGCTGGCGTTGCTGGACCGGTTGCCGCTGGAGCGGGTCGCGTACGCCCACGTGGCCGGCGGCGCGGAGCACTGCGGCTTCTACCACGACACCCACACCGACCCGGTGTCGGCGGCGGTGCTGGAGCTGGTCGAGGCGCTCTGCGCCCGACGGCGTCCACCGGCGCTGCTGTTGGAACGCGACGGCCACTACCCACCGGCCGCCGAGCTGCGCGCCGAACTGGACGCCCTGGCCGCCGCCGCCGACTTCCCGGCCGTGACATGACCAGCGCCGATCCCCGCCCGGGGCTCGCCGAACGGCAGGCTGAACTGGTCGCGGCGCTGGTCGCCGGCGGGTCCCCACCGCCGGGATTCGCCCCGGCCCCACTGGCCGCCACCCGGGCCGCGTTGCTGCGCAAGCGGGCCGGCGACGTGGCCCGGCACTGGCCGCTGCTCGCCGCCGGCCTCGGTGCTGGCTGGTCGACGACCTTCGCCGAGTGGGCCGCCCGGCGACCCACCGCCGGGTCACTGCGCGACGGTTGGGACCTGGCCCGGTCGCTGCGCGACAAAGACGCACTCCCCCCGCCGGCCGCCGAGGAGCTGGCCGTCCGGGAGGCACGCCTGCGCTACGACGGGCGGCGAACGCCGCGCCCACGCCGGATGCCGGCGGTGGGCCGCGCCGGCGGAGCGGTGGCGGTGCAGATCGCCGGCCGGGTACGCCTGTTACGCCCCGCCCCGCGCCCATCGACGGTGGCCTCGGTTGGTGGCGACGACGTGCCGGATGCGGCAGGATCGACCTTATGGATCTAGGGCTGTCCGACCACGTGTACATCCTCACCGGAGCATCCCGCGGCCTGGGCTTCGCGACAGCGCAGTGCCTGGTCGCCGATGGGGCACGGGTGGTCCTGTCGGCCCGCAACCCGGACGCCGTGGCCGCCGCCGCGGCGCAGCTCGGCGGCCCGGAGCGCGCCGTCGGGCTGACCGCCGACCTGGCCGACCCGCAGGCGCCGGGGCAGCTCGTCGCCGCCGCCCAGGAGCACTTCGGCCGGCTCGACGGCGCGCTGATCTCGGTCGGCGGGCCACCGGCGGGCAACGCCGCGGCGATCACCGACGAGCAGTGGCGGCAATCCTTCGAGACCGTCTTTCTGGGCAGCGTCCGGGCGGTCCGCACGGTCGCCGCCGCGCTGCCCGAGGGCGGCGCGATCGGGTTGGTGCTCTCCACCTCGGCGCGTGGTCCGGTGCCTGGTCTCGGCATCTCCAACGGTCTGCGGCCCGGTCTGGTCGGCGCCGCCAAGGACATCGCCGACGACTACGGCCCGCGCGGCGTCCGCGTGGTCGGGCTGCTGCCCGGCCGGATCCTGACCGACCGCAACCGGGAGCTGTTCGCCGCCACCGGTGACCCCGAGCGCGCCCACGCCGAAGCCGAGGCCAGCATCCCGCTGCGCCGCCTCGGCGACCCGGCCGAGTTCGGCCGGGTCGCCGCGTTCGTGCTCTCCCCCGCCGCGAGCTACCTCACCGGGATCACAGTGCCGGTCGACGGCGGCGCGCTCCGCGGGCTGTGACCTCCGACGGGGGCCGACCCGCCCGTGCCGTGACGCCGCCCGAGCGGGCTCAGCCCGACCACCCGGTCGTTGATCGACTCGGCCTTGCCGTTGATCGACTCGGCCTTCAGGAAACCGGGCGGTCGACGCGACCAGGACACCCCGACTTCCAGGAACCCGAGTCGATCAGCGCGCGGCGCACCGGACGGCCGCCGGGACCCGGGGACCGGGCCGATCGTCACCCGACGGTGACGCCCCGGACAGCCCGTCCGACCCGGGCAGAGCTGGCCGCGGCCGCTGACCTGACGATCCCCGACGTCCTCGCGCCGGGGTTGGCGGTGCTCTTCGTCGGCATCAACCCCGGCCTCTGGTCGGCCGCCACCGGCTGGCACTTCGCCCGACCCGGCAACCGGTTCTGGCCCGCGCTGCACCGGGGCGGGTTCACCCCCCGGCTGCTGCACCCCAGCGAACAGGACGAGCTGCCCGCACTCGGGCTCGGCATCACCAACATGGCCGCCCGGGCCAGTGCCCGCGCGGACGAGCTGAGCAGCGAGGAACTCCTCGACGGTGCCGCGATCCTGACCGACAAGGTGGGCCGCTACCAGCCGCGCTGGGTGGCGGTGGTGGGGGTGACCGCGTACCGGATCGGTTTTCAGCGGCCGAAAGCCACCTTCGGGCCGCAGCCGGGATCACTGGCCGGCGCCCGGCTGTGGGTGCTGCCCAACCCCAGCGGCCTGAACGCGCACTTCACCCCGGTCACGCTGGGTGTGGCGTTCGCCGAGCTGCGGGTGGCGACCGGCCTGCCGGAACGGCGCTGATCGACTCGGCTTCCAGGAAGTCGGGCTGTCGACGTGACGAGGACACCCCGACTTCCAGGAACCTGGAGTCGGTCAGCGCGCACCGCGACCGCGACGGACCCGGCCCGGTGCCGGCGGGACGTCAGTTGGCGGCGGCGGGCGGCAGGGCTTCGTCGGCGACGTACGTGCCAAGGGGCATGACCACCGGCTCGGGCCCTGTCGCGTCGACGAACGGGGTGGGCGAGTCGGCGACCGCGAACTGGGTGCGGTACAGCTCGGCGTAGAGCCCGCCGACCGCGACCAGCTCGTCGTGCCGCCCCCGCTCGACGATCCGCCCGCCGTCGAGCACCAGGATCTGGTCGGCGTCGCGGACGGTGGAGAGCCGGTGCGCGATCACCAGGGCGGTACGACCGGCCAGCGCCACCGACAGCGCCCGCTGCACCGCCGCCTCGCTCTCCGAATCCAGGTGGGCGGTCGCCTCGTCGAGGATCACGATCGACGGGGCCTTGAGCAGCAGCCGGGCGATCGCGATGCGCTGCTTCTCGCCGCCGGAGAACCGGTAGCCGCGCTCGCCGACAGTCGTGTCCAGCCCGTCGGGCAGCGACCGGACCAGGTCTGCCACCTGGGCGCCGGCGAGCGCGGCCCAGATCTCGTCGTCGGTGGCGTCCGGCTTGGCGTAGCGCAGGTTCTCGGCGATGGTCTCGTGAAACAGGTGCGAATCCTGGGTGACCACGCCGATCTCGTCGCGCAGGGAGGCGAGCGTCGCGTCCCGCACGTCCACCCCGCCGACCAGCACCTGCCCGTCGGTGACGTCGTAGATCCGGGAGATGAGCATCGACAGCGTCGACTTGCCGGCCCCGGACGGGCCGACGAGGGCGACCATCTGCCCCGGCTCGACGCTGAAGGAGACGCCCTTGAGCACCGGTTCGTTCACCGTCCGGTCGAGGGTGGCGACCTCCTCCAGGGAGGCCAGTGAGATCTCGGCGGCGCTCGGGTAGCGGAATCGCACGTCGCGGAAGTCGACCCGGCCGGTGGCCCTGGGCACCGGCACGGCGTCGGGCTTCTCCACGATGCCCGGCTTCAGGTCGAGCACCTCGAAGACCCGGTCGAAGGAGACGAGCGCGCTCATCACGTCCACCCGCACGTTGGACAGTGCGGTGAGCGGACCGTACAGCCGGGTGAGCAGCAGCGCGAGCTTCACGACGGTGCCGGCACTGACCGCGCCGGCGACCGCCAGCCAACCACCGAGACCGTAGGTGAGCGCCTGGGCCAGTGAGGCGACAAGCAACATCGCCACGAAGAAGGTGCGGGAGTACATGGCCGACTGGATGCCGATGTCGCGGACCCGCTCGGCCCGGTCGGCGAACCGGCGGGCCTCGATCTCGGGCTGACCGAAGAGCTTCACCAGCAGCGCGCCGGCCACTCCGAACCGCTCCGTCATTGTCGCGTTCATCTTGGCGTCGAGGTTGTACGACTCCCGGGTGATCTCGGCCAGTCGCCTGCCGACCCGGCGAGCCGGGATGATGAACACCGGCAGCAGGATCAGCGACAGCACCGTGATCTGCCAGGACAGGATCAGCATCGCACCGGCGGTGAGCACCAGTTGAATGACGTTGCTGACCACCCCGGAGAGGGTGGAGGTGAACGCCCGTTGGGCGCCGAGCACGTCGTTGTTGAGCCGGCTCACCAGGGCGCCGGTCTGGGTGCGGGTGAAGAACTGCAACGGCATCCGCTGCACGTGGTCGTAGACCCGGGTGCGCAGGTCGAGGATGATGCCCTCGCCGATGCGGGCGGAGTACCAGCGCTGGGCGAGGGAGAAGAGCGCGTCGGCGACGGCCAACGCGGCGATGACCAGGGCGAGCTTGACGACTGTGGAGCCGGCCTGCGGCCCCCGGTCGGCGATCGCGTCGATGACCTCACCCGCGAGCAGCGGGGTCGCCACCCCGATCACCGCGGCGATCACCACGGTGGCCAGGAAGATGATGATGTCGCGCCGGTACGGTTGGGCGAAGGCCACGATGCGTCGGGCGACGCCGCGCTTGAGACGATGGCCGGAGACCTCGTCGCTGTTGCGCATCGACCGGAGCATGCTCCACCCGGCCATGCCACCGCCGGACATCGGGTTGGACATCGCTCGCCTCCGGGTCGTCGGTCGGACTGCACCGTCAGGCCAATTCTCCCGACGAGTGTGACAACCTCGGTCGTAACCCGGATCTTCCCGTCCGGTCCTTACCTATTCTCCGCGTCCGGCCAGGGCTCGCACTCGGCGGGTCTGCGACTCCCGCTCGGCGCGCTGCTGATCGGCGTGCGACCGCCCGGCCGCACCCGCCAGCAGCGCCTTGATCTCCACCACCGCGTCCCGGGCGCGGGCGAGCAGCGCGGCGGTCAGGTCCTGGACCGCCCCCTCCAGCTCGGCCGGTGGCACCACCAGGGTGGCCAGCCCGATTCGGTCCGCCTCGGCCGCGTCCAGCCGGCGGCCGGTCGCGCAGATCTCCAGCGCCCGCGAATAACCAACAAGCTCCACCAGGCGCTTCGTGCCGGCGAGGTCGGGCACCAAGCCGATAATCACCTCGGCCATCGACAACTTGGCATCCGTGGCCAGCACTCGCAGATCGCAGGCGAGCGCGAGTTGGAAGCCGGCACCTATCGCGTGCCCCTGCACGGCCGCGATGGAGATGACATCCGGCCGGTGCAGCCAAGTGAAGCCCGCCTGGAATCCCGCGATGTGGTCGGCGCACTCCTGCTCAGGCAGTGTGGCGAGATGCGCGAAGGAGCCAGGGCCGGAAGCGCCAGCCAACGTGAGGTCGACCCCGGAGGAGAAAGCACGCCCCTCGCCCCGGACCACCACCACCCGCACGTCGCCGGGCAGCTCTCGGGAGAAGTCGCTCATCGCCCGCCAGGTCGCGGGCGTCTGAGCATTGAACACGTCGGGCCGGCACAACGTCACCGTGGCGACCGGCCCGTCGCAGCTGAACCGAACCCCGGTTGCCTCGGTGGTCACCGAGCGCCCCGAAGCGTTGCGCCGGCTGACGACGCTGAAAGGCGCGTCATGCCTTCTTGCGGCGCCGGGCACCGCCGCGCTGACGCAGCTGCACCCCTGACTCGGTGAGCACTCGGTGGATGAACCCATAGGAACGGCCGGTCGAGGCCGCCAGGGCGCGGATGCTCTCCCCTGACGTGTACCGCTTTACCAGGTCCTTGGCGAGCGTCTGACGCTCGGCTCCGACGATCCGGCGACCCTTCTCAGTGCTGGTGGCTGTGCCAGTGGCTGCCATGCTGTGTCCTCACGTCCCAGACTGTGCGGTTCGGATACGGTCCCACCTATTAGACCGCCTCGAACGATCATGCGCCAGATATCAACTCTTCGCCAACCGACACGCTATGCAATGTCAGCTTCCCGATAGAGTGATCCTGACATTCGACCCCGGGGTGGTGGGCCAGGCGTACCACCGCCGCCTGGTGGTGGTTGGCGGCGACCCGTAGCCTTCGATGGTGATCGACCTGTTGGGCACCGCGGCCGGAGCGGCGGTGGTCTTCGCCGCCACCGACATCGACGACATCGTCATCCTGACTCTGTTCTTCGTCGCGGCCCGCACCACCGGCCGACCCCGACCCTGGCAGATTGTCGCTGGTCAATACCTCGGCATCGGCGCGCTCGCGTTGGTCAGCGCTGTGGTCGCGGCCGGCCTGCTGGTGGTGCCGGACCCGTGGACGGGGCTGCTCGGGCTGCTGCCGATCGCGCTTGGCGTACGCGCGCTGCGGGGTTCCGACGACGACGAGGCCCCCACTGTCGTCACCGGCCTCCTCGGGGTGGCCGGCGTGACGATCGCCAACGGGGCCGACAACGTGGCCGTCTACGTACCCGTCTTCCGGGCCCTCGGCGTGGCCGACAGCGCCGTCTTCCTGCTGATGTTCGTGCTGCTCATCGCCCTGTGGTGCGCCGCCGCCGCCTGGCTGGGCGGGCACCCCCGCGTGGTCCGGCTGGTCGAGCGCGCGGGCCACTGGCTGGTCCCGGCGATCTTCGTCGGCGTCGGGGTGGTGATCCTGGTCAGCTCCGGTGTGCTGGGCCGGGTGGCCGACCTGCTCGGCTGAGGAACCGCCGGACGGGCGGCCCCGGTCAGGCCAGCTCGACCAGCTCGAGCAGGTCGTCGCTCCAGGCGTCCTCGTCGCCGTCGGGCAGCAGGATCGCGCGGTCCGGCTTGAGCGCCAGCACCGCCCCCGGGTCGTGGGTGACCAGGACGATCGCGCCCGGGTAGTTGGCGATGGCGTCGAGCACCTGCTCCCGGCTGACCGGGTCGAGGTTGTTCGTCGGCTCGTCGAGCAGCAGCACGTTGGCTCCGGAACAGACCAGGGTGGACAGCGCCAGCCGGGTCTTCTCGCCACCGGAGAGCACCCCGGCCGGCTTGTTCACGTCGTCACCGGAGAAGAGGAACGCGCCGAGGATCTTGCGCAGGTCGGTGTCGGACTGCTCGACGGCGGCGGCGCGCATGTTTTCCAGCACGGTGCGCTCCACGTCAAGCGTCTCGTGCTCCTGGGCGTAGTAGCCCAGCCGCAGGCCGTGGCCCGCGTGCACCTCGCCGGTGTCCGGGGTGAGCAGCCCGCCGAGCATCCGCAGCAGAGTCGTCTTGCCGGCGCCGTTGAGACCCAGGATGGCCACCCGGGAACCCCTGTCGACAGCGACGTTGACGTCGGTGAAGATCTCCAGCGAGCCGTACGACTTGGACAGGCCGGTCGCGGTGAGCGGGGTCTTGCCGCACGGCGCGGGGTTGGGGAAGCGCACCTTGGCCACCCGGTCGGAAACCCGCACCTCCTCCAGCCCCGAGATCAGCTTCTCGGCGCGGCGGGCCATGTTCTGCGCGGCGACGGTCTTGGTGGCCTTGGCCCGCATCTTGTCGGCCTGCGCCATCAACGCGCCGGCCTTCTTCTCCGCGTTGGCCCGCTCCCGACGGCGGCGCCGCTCGTCGGTCTCCCGCGCCTCCAGGTACGCCTTCCAGCCCAGGTTGTACACGTCGACCACGGAGCGGGTGGCGTCGAGGAACCAGACCTTGTTGACCACCGACTCCAGCAGCGCGCCGTCGTGGGAGATCACGATCAGGCCGCCCTTGTGGTTGGCGAGGAACCCGCGCAACCAGGTGATCGAGTCGGCGTCGAGGTGGTTGGTGGGCTCGTCGAGCAGCAGGATGCCGCCGCCGTTCTCACCGGCGTCGCGGAACAGGATCCGGGCCAGCTCGATGCGCCGGCGCTGACCACCGGAGAGGGTGCCGATGGTCTGGGCGAGCGCCCGGTCGGGCAGGCCGAGGTTGGCGCAGATGCGGGCTGCCTCGGCCTCGGCCGCGTATCCACCCAGGGCGGCGAACTGGTCCTCCAGCGCGCCGTAGCGGCGGACCAGCTTGTCGCTGGCGTCCTCGGCGAGTTGGGCCTCGATCTCCTGCATCTGGGACATCAGCACGTCCAGGCCGCGTGCCGACAGCACCCGGTCGCGGCCGGTCACCTCGAGGTCGCCGGTGCGCGGGTCCTGCGGGAGGTAGCCGATGGCACTGCGCGTGTCGATCTGGCCGGCGTACGGCTGCCCCTCACCGGCGAGGACCTTCAGCGTGGTGGTCTTGCCGGCACCGTTGCGACCGACCAGGCCGATCCGGTCACCCGGCTGTACGCGCAGGGTGGTGTCGGACAGCAGGATCCGGGAACCGGCACGCAGTTCCAGGCCGGTGGCTGTGATCATGTTTTCGGGCTCGCTCTCGGGGTCTGGAAGGCTGACTCGGGGCACGCGAAACGGCCGGCGGGCTCATGGGCCCGACGGCGCGGGGCGGTTCAGCCTTCGCAGCGCAGCACCCGACAAGTGTACCGGGCGCTGTCGGACGGCCCGCCCGGATTACCGATCAAGATCATCGGGTATCGGAACCGCTGTCCGGACCCCGTCCGGCACTTCACGGACACAACGACATCCATACGACATTCACGGCATACGGCGATCGGGGTCAGCATGGAACTCAACGAGCGGGCCGAACTCGACACCTCACAGGCCAACGACCTGGGCCGGGGCGGCGGGTCGGGCGGCGGCGGCTTCGGCATCCCCATCCCCGGAGGCGGTGGCCGGGGCGGCATCATCGGCATCGTGGTGGCCGTGCTCGTCGCCCTGCTCGGCGGCGGGTTCGGCCTCAACGCCATGACCAACGGCGACGACGGAGGCCAGGCCGGGGGCGGCGACCTGGATCAGGTGTGCGGCACCGCCAACCCCGACCGTCTCGACGACGCGCGCTGCCGCAACCTGCTCTACGTCAACAGCATCCAGGCCTACTGGCAGAAGGCGTACCCGGAGGTGGGCAACGGCGAGTACGAGCCCACCATCACCAACTTCTTCCAGGCCGCGGTGAACACCGGCTGCGGGCAGGCCGACTCGGGGGTCGGCCCGTTCTACTGCCCCGCCGACCGGAAGGTGTACATCGACCTGAGCTTCTACGACGAGCTGGCCACCCGGTTCGGCGCCAAGGGTGAGTTCGCCCAGCCGTACGTCCTCGCCCACGAGTACGGCCACCACGTCCAGAACCTGCTCGGCACCAACGCCAAGGCCGGCCAGGGCGACCAGAGTGGCCCCCGCTCCGCCTCGGTGCGGCTGGAGTTGCAGGCCGACTGCTATGCCGGCGCCTGGGCCAAGCACGCCACCGAGAGCAAGGACAAGACCGGTCAGCAGCCGTTGTTCAAGTCGATCACCGAGGCCGACATCAGCCAGGCCGTCGACACCGCCGAGGCGATCGGTGACGACAGCATCCAGGAGCGCTCCGGTGGACGGGTCAACCCGGACCAGTTCACCCACGGCACGTCCGAGCAGCGCAAGCGCTGGTTCACCCAGGGCTACGACGGCGGTGACCCGAAGAACTGCGACACCTTCGGCACCGACCAGCTCTGATCTGATCTGACCCGCCCCCGTCAGCGCCGACCACGCTGGCGGGGCGGTTGTCGCGCTAGTCGAGCCGGGAGACCTGGTAGTGCTCGATCAGCCGACCGGTGCCGGATCGCGCAGCCGGATGTGCACCGCACGGGCCGCCACAGCCGCCGCGACAAGCACGGCGTGCCGAGGCTCCGGCACGTCGAGCAGCCGCTCCGCGCGCAGCGGCACGAGCGGAGCCAACCGGCGGTCGGCCAGCACCGTGTCCACCGCCCGCCGATCCCCACCGCAGACCACCGCCGCCAACGTCGCCACCGCCGGCAGGAGCAGGCGTACGGCCAGGTCGGCCGCATCACCGAGCGCCGCCCTGGCCTGGTTGTCGCGCCGCCGGGCGAACCGCTGCTGTGACCACCCGCCCGCGGCGGTGCGCCCCTGCACGTAGCGGCTGTCCACCTTGGAGACGACCAGGTCGCCTCCCTCGGCGACGCCGACGGCCACCGCGCCCTTGCGGGCCAGCAGCAGACCGATCCGGCGGGGCGCTACGGCGGCGGCCACGAACCCGGCGACGTCGTCGCTGGCCGGCGCCCCGGGTGGGGCGTACAACTCGGCGGTTGCCCCGTCGTCGGCGGTGAGCAGCAGCCCGTACTCCCGCGGGGTGGCGGTGTGCGGGCCGTGCCGGTCGGCGAAGCCCTCGACCCAGCGGCCGACGCGGGCCGGATCGACCTCCACCCACCGGCCGCCCCCGGCTGCGGGTCGACTGGTCACCGCCCGACCGTACGGCACGCCCGGGTGGGCGGGGCGCTCAGCCCGGCAGCAACGCGACCACCGCCAGCGCGGCGATCAGCGCGCTGGACACCAGGCCGGTGACCAGCCGCCCGCGCGGACTGCTCAGCGCCCGACCGACCACGGTGCCGCCGCCGGCGATGAGCAGCTGCCAACTCGCCGACGCCAGGAACACCCCCGCCACGAAGAGCACCGCCGCGCCCGGGCCCGCGCTGGCGGTGTCCCGACGGCCCAGCACCAGCGCGGTGAAGTAGAGCACCGTCGCCGGATTGAGCAGGGTCAGCCCGAGCAACGCCGCGTAGGCCCGGCCCGGAGTGCTCAGCCCTCCGCCGACGGGTGCCGTCGGCGTGCGCCGCGACCGGTGCGCCGACCAGGTCCGGAACAGGCCGTGCCCGGCCAGACCCAGCAGGACGACAGCCGCGACCACCCGCAGCGGCCCGGCGACCGGCGCGACGACCCCGGCCAGGCTGGCGCCACCGAGCGCGGCGACCGCCGCGTAGAGCCCGTCGGCAGTCGCCACCGCGAGCGCCGCGGCAGCACCGACCCGGAACGAGGTACGAGCGCTCAGCCCCAGGATCAGGATCGCTATCGCGCCGACCGGGATCGCGACGCCGTACCCGGCCACCAGACCGGCGAGCAGCGCCTCGGTCACGGGAGTCGGTGGCGGGTCGAGGCTCGCCCCCGGGCCGGCCGCTGTCGACGCACGGCAGTCGCCGCACGGACCAGGACCTGCATCGGGTACGCCTCAATCACCCAGGCATCCTGCGCGCCGACGCACCACCCCCGCCACCGCTTTTCCGCCCACGCGACCGGAACGGTCCCGGTCCGCAGCGGGAAGCCCGATCCGGTACGCGTCGAGCGCGGCACCCCGGACGGGGTACCGCGCTCGACGACTGGCGAACGGAGTCGGTCAGACGTTGAAGCCGAGGGATCGGAGCTGGTCCCGACCCTCATCGGTGATCTTGTCCGGGCCCCACGGCGGGAGCCACACCCAGTTGATCCGGATGTCGTTGACAAGGCCGCCGCCGGGGCCGGTGGTGAGCGCCTGCCGGGTCTGGTCCTCGATCACGTCGGTCAGCGGGCAGGCTGCCGAGGTGAGCGTCATGTCGAGGGTGGCGACGTTCTCGTCGTCGACGTGCACGCCGTACACCAGACCCAGGTCGACCACGTTGATGCCCAACTCCGGGTCGACGACATCCTTCATCGCCTCCTCGATGTCGGCGATCATGGCCTTGCTGACGCCACCCTCGGGGGCGGCGGCACCGGTGCCGTCGGTCGTCGCGGCGTCGGTCTGCGGCTCCACAGTGGTGTCACCGGCCTCCGGCGTCGCCTCAGTAGCGGTGTTCTCGCTCATGCCGTCCCTCCGCATCGCTTCGTGATGCCACAAGGCACCACAGTGTCATTCGCTCGCTGCCGCACTGTCACGCCTTCACCTCCGGGCTCGCGCCCACACCGGCGCGGGCCGCGGCGTCCTTGAACGCCATCCACGGCAGCAGCGCGCACTTCACCCGGGCGGGGTAGCGGGCCACACCCGCGAACGCAACCCCGTCACCGAGCACGTCCTCGTCCGGCGTGACCTGACCACGCCCGGACATCAACTCCACGAACGCCCCGTGTACCTCGAATGCTTCCCCGGCGCCCCTGCCGCGCAGCAACTCGTGCAGCACGCTCGCCGAGGCCTGGCTGATCGAACAGCCCATGCCGTCGTACGAGATGTCGTGCAGCACGGCGCCGTCGGTGGCCACCCGGACGGTGACCTCGTCGCCGCAGGTCGGGTTGACGTGGTGCGCCTCCGCGACCTGGTCACCCGGGACGTCGGCGTCGCGCAGGCCACGCCCGTGCGGGTGCTTGTAGTGGTCCAGGATGATCTCCTGGTAGAGCTGGTCGAGCTGCACCATCAGTCGAACACCTTCCGCACCTGCTCCAGACCGGCCACCAGAGCGTCGATCTCCTCGGTGGTGGTGTAGAGGTAGAACGAGGCCCGGGTCATCGCCGGGACACCGAACCGGCCGCACACCGGCTTGGCACAGTGGTGACCCACCCGCACCTGCACGCCGAGCGAGTCGAGCACCTGACCCACGTCGTGCGGGTGCACGTCGCCCAGCGCGAACGAGATGGTGCCGCCCCGGCCGACCGGCACTGTCGGACCGAAGATCCGCAGGTCCGGCACCGCGCCGAGAGCGTCGAGCGCGTACGCCGTCAGCTCCTTCTCGTGCCACTGGATGGCCCGCATCCCGATGCCGGTGAGGTAGTCCACCGCGGCACCGAGCGCGACCGCCTCGGCGATCGGCGGGGTGCCCGCCTCGAACCGGGTCGGCGGCGCGGCGAACGTCGAGCGTGCCATGGTGACCGTCTCGATCATCGAGCCGCCGCCCATCACCGGCGGCATCGCCGCCAGCAGCTCACCGCGACCCCAGAGCACACCGATGCCGGTCGGACCGCACATCTTGTGGCCGGTGAAGACGATGTAGTCGGCGTCCAGGTCGACAACGTCCATCGGCAGGTGCGGCACGGACTGCGAGCAGTCCAGCAGCAGCAGCGCGCCCACCTCACGGACCCGTGCGGTGATCCGGGAGGTGGCATTGACGGTGCCGAGGATGTTCGACATGTGCACCAACGAGACGATCTTCGTCCGTTCGGTGACCAGGTCGTCCAGGCCCGACTCGTCGAGGCGGCCCTGGTCGGTCACGGGGAACCAGCGCAGGGTCGCGCCGGTCCGTTCGCAGAGCAGCTGCCACGGGACGATGTTCGAGTGGTGCTCCATCTCGGAGATCACCACCTCGTCGCCCGGCCCCAGCCGGAACCGGTCGTCCGTCTCGCGGGACGGAGCAGCCAGCGGAGAGGCGTCCGGGCGCAGCGAGGCGTTCGAGAAGGCGTACGCCACGATGTTGATCGCCTCGGTGGAGTTCTTGGTGAACACCACCTCGTCGGTGCTCGGCGCGTTGATGAACGCGGCGACCTTGGCCCGCGCCCCCTCGTACGCCTCGGTGGCCTCGCTGCCGAGCGTGTGCACCGAACGTGACACGTTCGCGTTGTGCCGCGCGTAGTGCTCGTCGAGCACGTCGAGCACCTGGCGGGGCTTGTGCGAGGTGTTGGCGCTGTCGAGGTAGACCAGCGGGTGTCCGTTGATCTCCCGGCTCAGGATCGGGAAGTCGGCGCGCACCCGGGCCACGTCGAAACGTGGCACGTCGTCGTACTGCGGCATCCCCTCGGGGATCGCGATGCTGGTCATCTCGGCAGCGCCTCTCCCACTCAGGCCTTGGCCGTGCCGGCCCCGGCGGCGTACCGCTCGTAGCCCTCGGCCTCGAGCTTGTCGGCCAGCTCCGGGCCGCCCTGCTCGACGATCCGGCCGGCCACGAAGACGTGCACGAAGTCCGGCTTGATGTAGCGCAGGATCCGGGTGTAGTGGGTGATCAGCAGCACGCCGGTGTCGCCGGTGTCGCGGACCCGGTTGACGCCCTCGCTGACCACGCGCAGCGCGTCCACGTCGAGGCCGGAGTCGGTCTCGTCGAGGATGGCGATCTTCGGCTTGAGCAGCTCGAGCTGGACGATCTCGTGCCGCTTCTTCTCACCGCCGGAGAAGCCCTCGTTGACGTTGCGCTGGGCGAACGCCGGGTCCATCTGCAGGCGCTCCATCGCGCCGCGCAGCTCGCCACCCCAGGTGCGCAGCTTGGGCGCCTCGCCGTCGATGGCGGTCTTGGCGGTGCGCAGGAAGTTGGCCACCGAGACGCCGGGCACCTCGACCGGGTACTGCATGGCCAGGAAGAGGCCGGCGCGGGCGCGCTCGTCGACGGTCATGGCGAGCACGTCCTCGCCGTCGAGGGTCACCGTGCCGCCGGTGATCTCGTACTTGGGGTGACCGGCGATCGAGTACGCGAGGGTGGACTTGCCGGAACCGTTCGGGCCCATGATCGCGTGCGTCTCACCGGACCTCACGGTCAGGTCGACGCCGGCCAGGATCGGCTTGAGCTCACCCTCGGGCAGCTTGACCGACACCTTCAGGTCGCGGATCTCCAGGGTGCTCATTATCGGGTCACTCCATTACTCGGCGTCAGGCTGACGTAGATGTCGCCGTCGCGGACTTCGACGGGGTAGACGGGGACGGGTTCGGTGGCCGGCAGGCCGGAGGGCTGCCCGGTGCGCAGGTCGAAACGCGAGCCGTGCAGCCAGCACTCCAGCGTGCAGCCGTCGACCTCCCCCTCGGACAGGGCGACCGCGGCGTGCGAGCACTCGTCGTAGGCGGCGTAGAACTCGCCGTCCTCGCCGTGCACGAGCGCGATCGGGGTGCCGTCGACGTCCGCGCTGATCGCGGTGCCCTTCGGCACGTCCTCCGCGGAACAGATCCGGATCATCAGGCGCCGGCCTTGGTGAGCCGGGCCTCGATCGCGTCGCCGAGGCGCTCGCGCAGCTCCTCGACGGGGATCTTGTTGATCAGCTCGGCGAAGAAGCCACGGACCACCAGGCGGCGGGCCTCGCTCTCCGGGATGCCCCGGGCCATCAGGTAGAACAGCTGCTCGTCGTCGAAGCGGCCGGTCGCGCTGGCGTGGCCGGCGCCGGCGATCTCGCCGGTCTCGATCTCCAGATTGGGTACGGAGTCCGCCCGCGCGCCGTCGGTGAGCAGCAGGTTCCGGTTGATCTCGTACGTGTCGGTGCCTGTCGCCTCGGCCTGGATCAGCACGTCACCCACCCAGACGGTGTGCGCGTCCTCGCCCTGCAGGGCGCCCCGGTAGCCAACGTAGCTGCGGCAGTCCGGCACGTTGTGGTCGACCAGTTGCCGGTGCTCCAGGTGCTGGCCGGAGTCGGCGAAGTAGACGCCGTACAGCTCGGCCTCGCCGCCCCGACCTGTGTACTCCACGCTTGTGAACTGCCGGACCAGGTCGCCGCCGAGGGTGACCTGGATGTGGATGACCTTGGCGTCCCGACCCAGCTTGACCTTGAGGTGCTGGGCCTGCACCGCGTCGTCGGCCCAGTCGGCGACGGTGACCAGGGTCAGCTTCGCCCCGTCGGCCACCGAGACCTCGACGTTGTCGGCCAGGGTGCCACTGTCCACGTACTGCAGCACGAGGACCGACTCGGAGAGCACGCCCACGTCGACGAAGGTGTGCGTGAAGGCCACCACGTCCGACGGACCGCCGTGCACGGTGACGATCACCGGCTCGGTGACGACGGCCTCCCGGGCCACCTCGATCAGCGTGCCGATTTCCGACTCACCGTAGGCACGCGCGCTGACCCGGTCCACCGGGGTCAGCACGCTGCCCCGCCGCGGGTCGTCCTTCGCCAGCGGGCCGACGGTGACGCCAGCGGGCAGCTTCCCGTACTCCAGCGCCGGCCAGTGCGCCGACTCGTCTGAGACGGCACCGTCGAGCAGGCCGCGCAGACGCTTGAGCGGGGTGAAACGCCACTCCTCCTCCAGGCCGGTGAGGGCCGGGAAGTCGGCGACGTCGTACGAGCGCAGCGCCTGCGACTTGGTGCTGGGCGGCGGCGCGGAAGCCTGGGTAGTCATGTCTTCCTTGGTCTGTCATGAATCGGTGGGTCAAGGCGGGCCGGGCCGGACCCGGCGTACCGGGTCCGGGCCCGCCCGTGGCCGGGCGGAGGCGGCGTCAGCCGACTGCGCCCTCCATCTGCAGCTCGATCAGGCGGTTGAGCTCCAGGGCGTACTCCATCGGGAGTTCCTTGGCGATCGGCTCGATGAAGCCGCGCACGATCATGGCCATCGCCTCGTCCTCGCTCAGGCCCCGGCTCATCAGGTAGAAGAGCTGGTCGTCGCTGATCTTGGAGACGGTCGCCTCGTGCCCCATCGACACGTCGTCCTCGCGGATGTCGACGTACGGGTACGTGTCGGAGCGGGAGATCGTGTCGACAAGCAGCGCGTCGCACTTGACGGTGCTGCGGCTGTGGTGCGAGCCCTCAAGCACCTGGACCAGGCCACGGTACGAGGTGCGGCCACCGCCCCGGGCGATCGACTTGGAGATGATGGACGAGGAGGTGTGCGGCGCGGCGTGCACCATCTTGGCGCCGGCGTCCTGGTGCTGGCCCTCGCCGGCCATCGCCACCGAGAGCACCTCACCCTTGGCGTGCTCGCCGGTCATGTAGACCGCCGGGTACTTCATCGTCACCTTGGAGCCGATGTTGCCGTCGACCCACTCCATTGTCGCGCCCTCGTGGCAGACGGCGCGCTTGGTGACCAGGTTGTAGACGTTGTTCGACCAGTTCTGGATGGTCGTGTAACGGCAGCGCGCGTTCTTCTTGACGATGATCTCCACGACCGCGCTGTGCAGCGAGTCGGAGGAGTAGAGCGGCGCGGTGCAGCCCTCGACGTAGTGCACGTACGCACCCTCGTCGACGATGATCAGCGTCCGCTCGAACTGGCCCATGTTCTCCGTGTTGATCCGGAAGTAGGCCTGCAGCGGGATCTCCACGTGCACACCCTTCGGCACGTAGATGAACGAGCCACCGGACCACACGGAGGTGTTGAGCGCGGCGAACTTGTTGTCGCCGACCGGGATCACCGTGCCGAAGTACTCCTTGAAGACGTCCTCGTGCTCGCGCAGCGCGGTGTCGGTGTCCAGGAAGAGGACGCCCTGCTCCTCAAGGTCCTCACGGATCTTGTGGTAGACGACCTCGGACTCGTACTGCGCCGCGACACCGGCGACAAGTCGCTGCTTCTCCGCCTCCGGGATGCCGAGCCGGTCGTAGGTGTTCTTGATGTCCTCGGGCAGGTCCTCCCAGCTGGTGGCCTGCTTCTCGGTGGACCGCACGAAGTACTTGATGTTGTCGAAGTCGATCCCGGTGAGGTCCGCGCCCCAGGCCGGCATCGGCTTGCGGCCGAACAGCCGCAGGCCCTTCAGCCGCAGGTCGAGCATCCAGGCCGGCTCGTTCTTCTTGGCCGAGATGTCCCGCACCACCGCCTCGTTGATGCCGCGCTGGGCGACCGCCCCGGCGGCGTCCGGGTCGGACCAGCCGTACTCGTAGCGACCCAGGGCGGCGAGCTGCTCTTCCTGGGTCAGGGGCTGGACGATCTGCTCGGTCATCTATCTGTCCTCACAGTGGTGACGGGATTACCGGATGGAACGCGGCCCGGCTGGGTCGGGATGTGCGTGGTGCACACCCCGTCGCCGTGCGCGATGGTGGCCAGGCGCTGCACGTGGGTGCCGACCAGACGGGAGATCACCGCGGTCTCGGCCTCGCACAGCTGGGGAAACTCGGCGGCCACGTGCGCCACCGGGCAGTGGTGCTGGCAGAGCTGGCCGCCGGAGGCGATAGTGGTCGCGTTGGCAGCGTAACCCTCGGCGGTGAGCGCTCCGGCGAGTGCCTCAGCCCGCGCGAGCGGGTCGTCGCCGGCGTCCTCCATGGCGGCCCGGCAGCGTGATTCCAGGGCGGACACCTGCTCGGCCGCGAACGCCTCGACCGCGTCCGGACCACCGCTGCGGGCGATCCAGCGCAGCGCGGCGGTGGCCATGTTGTCGTAGTGATGGGTGCCACAGCGAACCCGGCCGGCCTCGGTCAGCATGAACACCTTGGCCGGACGCCCCCGCCCGCGGCTGCCCCGAATGACCTGCTCGCGGGAGTACACATCGCCGTCGGCGAGCATCGCGTCGAGGTGCCGGCGGATCGCCGCCGGGCTGAGCCCGAGAGCCACCCCGAGCTGCGCGGCGGTGGTGGCCCCCCGCTCCAGCAGCAGTTGGGTGACCCGGTCGCGGGTGGAGATCTCCGCCGCCGTGGCCCCGGCGGTCGCCGCCGGCGTGGTCGGGGCCGGGACGGACGCGGACGCGCCGACAGCCGGAACAGCCATCGGCTGGTACCCGGGGAGTGCCGCCGCGTTTTTCACAACGCCAACGTTACGTAATTACCCGGAGGGTGGCAAACCCGGGCCCCGGTGATCCGAACCACCGAGCCGGCGGAGTCGGACGAACCTCGATCACTACAGTGCGTAGGATTTGCGCCGTGAACCGAATCGTCCGTCCGGTCCCCGACCTCCTGCTGCGCCGCCTCGCGCTCGCCTCGATCATCGCGAACCTGGGCATCGTCGTCACCGGCGGGGCCGTCCGGTTGACCGCCTCGGGCCTCGGCTGCCCCACCTGGCCCCGGTGCACTGACGACTCGTACGTCACCACCCCGGAGATGGGCGTGTACGGGGTGATCGAGTTCAGCAACCGGATGCTGAGCTTCGCGGTGGGCCTGATCGCGCTGGCCACCCTGCTGGCCGTCCTGACGCAACGGCCCCGCCGAGCCGGGCTGCTGCCCCTCGCGGTCGCCGTGTTCCTGGGCATTCCCGCCCAGGCGGTGCTCGGTGGCATCACCGTGCTCACCAACCTCAACCCGTGGGTGGTCGGCCTGCACTTCCTCGCCTCGATGGCGGTGATCGCCGCCGCGTACGCCCTTTGGCGGCGCATCGGCGACCCGGACGGCCCGACCGTGTCAGTGGTGCCCACGCCGCTCCGCGCGCTGGCCCGGGTCACCACCGCCGCAGCGGTCGCGGTGCTCGTCATCGGCACCTGGGTCACCGGCAGCGGGCCGCACGCCGGCGACCACGGCGCCGCCCGCAACGGGCTCGACAGCGAGTCGATCTCCCAGGTGCACGCGGACGCGGTCTTCCTGCTGATCGGCCTCTCGGTGGCGCTGATCTTCGCGTTCCGCGCCGTCGGCGCGCGGCGGGCCACCCGCGCCGCGATCGTCCTGGTCGCCGTGGAGCTGGGCCAGGGCCTGATCGGCTTCGTGCAGTACTTCACCCACGTGCCAGCGCTCCTGGTCGGCGCGCACATGCTCGGCTCGTGCCTGGTGCTGCTGGCCGCCCTGTCGGTGCAGTGGTCCACCCGCGAGCGCCGCCCGGTGACCCCGGCAACCGAGACCACCCCGGCCGACGAAGGCACCCCGGTCCCGACCCCCGTCTGACAACCCCGCGCCCCGCGCCCCGCGCGAAGATCGTGCTCGAACCAGGAAGTAGTGGCCTCACGACGCGCCGATGCCACTACAACAATGAACGAGCACGATCTCGGGGCAAGGACCCGGTCAGCTCCGCAGGGCCAGGTGGGTGGCGACCGCGGTGGCGAGACGGTCGGGGGCCCCGTCGGCGTACCCGATGAACAGCGACGGCTCGGTCAGCTCCAGCTCGACCAGGACCGGCGCGCCGTCCGGGCCGGGAATCAGGTCGACCCGGGCGTAGAGCAGCTGCCGTGTGCCGCCGGGCACCACGGCGAGGGTCTGCTCGGCCACCGCCAACTGCGCCGGTCGGGCGGTCCGGGTGGCGATCTCCTCGGCTTTGTAGAGCCCGTCCGGGCCGAGGTCCGGACCGGTCAGCATCGGGCCCTTGCGGATCGCGTGGCTGAAGGCGAGCCCGTCGGGGCCGGCCAGGAAGAGCAGCGCCGTCTCGCCCTCGGTGTCGACGGCCCGCAGGTACGGCTGGACCATTGTCACCCGGCCGGCGGCGGAGAGCCGACGGACGTGTGCGACGGCCAGGTCCCGGTGCTCCGGGTCGGCCAGGTCGTACCGGCCGGTGTCCTGACTGCCGGCGCTCACCGCGGGCTTGAGCACGTACTCGCCGGTCTCGGCGGGTGGCTGCCAGCGCTCCCCCGGCTCGACCCACGACGTCGGCACGGTCGGCACCCCTGCCGCGTTCAGCTCGGCGAGGTAGCGCTTGTCGGTGTTCCACCGAACCACGTCGGCCGGGTTGACAAGCGCCGGCACGGTTGCCGCCCAGGCGACGAACTCGTCGCGGCGCAGCGCGTAGTCCCAGGGGGAACGGAGCACTACCAGGTCGAAGTCGGACCAGTCGACGTCGGGGTCGTCCCAGACCGCTGTCGCGACGGAGATGCCGCGGGCCCGCAGCGGAGCGAGGACCAGCCGGTCGTCCGGATCGAGGTCGACGAGGTCGGCACAGGTGACGAGAGCGACCCGGGGTTTCCCCCGGGTCGACTGGTGGTTGGTGGTCAATTCAGGTGGCTGTTCAGCGGGCCATGGTGCGGCGCGCCATGGACCGCCACAGGTCGTTGCTCGGGCGCATCTGGTCCATCAGCTCCCGCTCCCAGGCGTTCTCGACTGCGACTCCCGCCTGGGCGCAGGCCTCCCGCGCCGTGACGGTGTCGTCGGCGAACTGGTCGCCCCACTCGCCGTCGGAACCCACCAGGACGATTCGCGCGCCACGCTTGCCGACGTACTCGATGACCGCCTTCGCGCCGCCGTGACCGGCGGCGAACGCCTGAAGGCCCGCGACCAGGCCGCGGGGGGCCTGCTCGTCGGCGGTCTGCTCGGCCGTCAGCGTCGTATCGGAACCATCTGCCATGACGCGAAGCCTAAGCAGACCCGCACCCTCCCGGGCGAGAACCATGAACCTTTTGTGATGCCAATTACCTACAGGTTTAGGAATCAGCACAGGCTCAGTGACCGAATATATCCGGACTTTTGCCTACAAAAGCAGCGGACAAATCGGTCTGCAGCCCAGGGAGTTGAGCCGATCAGACTCATGCTGAAAGTTACTCTGATGTGACATCAAAGCCGGACAACTCATCAATGTTCGTGATTATTCAGAGGATCGCCGACCGGTTCCGCCGCAGCGGGGCGGAGACGGGTCAGATCAGCGCGTCGAGCGCGACAGCGGCGAACACGATCGTCAGGTACGTCGTGGACCAGTGGAACAGCCGCATCGGCTTGACCGCCTCGCCCCGCGTCGCGCGCCGGCAGAGCCGGTGCGCCTCGACCACGAAGATGGCACCCACCACCAGGGTCGGCACCCCGTAGATCGCGCTGAGCCCCAACGGCCAGACGGCCAGGGAGGTGAGCACGGTGAGCCACGCGAAGATCAGGATCTCGGCGTTCACCCGGCGGACCGACGCCACCACCGGCAGCATCGGGATCCCGGCGCGGGCGTAGTCGTCCTTGTACTTCATGGCGAGCGGGTAGAAGTGCGGCATCTGCCAGAAGAAGACCACAGCGAAGAGCCCCCACGCGGCCGGCGCCAGTGAGCCGGTCACCGCCGCCCATCCGATCAGCACCGGGGCCGCCCCGCAGGCGCCACCCCAGAAGGTGTTGGTCGGCGTGGACCGCTTGAGCCACAGCGTGTAGACGACGTCGTAGTAGACGATCGCGGCAAGCGTCAGCCCGGCGGCGAGCAGGTTGGTGAACGCCGCCATCAGGGCGACCGACACCGCCGCCAGCACCAGACCGAAGACCAACGCGCTCCGCGGCGACACCGTGTGCGCCGGCAGCGGCCGACGCTTGGTACGCCGCATCAACTGGTCGATGTCCCGGTCGATGTAGCAGTTCAGCACGCTTGCCGCGCCCGCGGCGAGGGAGCCACCGATCAGCACGACGGCCATCAACCACAGCGACGGGAGCCCGCCGTCGGCGAGCATCATCGCCGGGATGGTGGTGACCAGCAGGAGTTCGACGATCCGCGGCTTGGTGAGCGCCACGTACGCCGCGAGGACCGCGCGTACGTCCCGCCGGGCCACCGGACCCTCGGCCGCCCGGGCCGGGTGCTGCCCGGCCGGGTTGCTCGCGGGGCGCTCGGTGATCATGCTCACGGATTGCCACCTTCCGGCATCGGGCACGGGGAGATCGGATCGGTCGGGACCATCGCGGGCCCGCACACCGACCCACACACTACGCGTTGTCGTTTTGGCTGCCCGGCCGACCCGACAACGGTGCGGGCCGTCACACCACCGGGTTCGGACCACGCATCCGGAACGTCACCTCGCGCACACCTTGCGGAGATCCCCGGGCGCGCGTTTAGGCACGCTCGATAAGGTCATCGTTGAGGGTTCCGCCCATCTGCCGAGGAGCACAACCATCGTGGCTGCCAAACGACCCGAGCACTCCGCACTGAACTGGTCCGACCTCGATCGCCGGGCCGTCGATACCGTCCGCGTGCTGGCCATGGACGCCGTAGAGAAATCCGGTAACGGCCACCCGGGCACCGCGATGAGCCTCGCGCCCGCGGCGTACCTCCTCTTCAACCGCGTCATGCGGCACAACCCGGCCGACCCGAACTGGCCCGGCCGGGACCGGTTCGTGCTCTCCGCCGGGCACTCCAGCCTGACGCTCTACATCCAGCTCTTCCTGTCCGGTTACCCGCTGAGCCTGGACGACCTCAAGTCGCTGCGGCAGTGGGGTTCGCAGACCCCGGGTCACCCCGAGCACGGCCACACCCCGGGCGTGGAGACCACCACCGGCCCGCTCGGGCAGGGCCTGGGCAACGCGGTGGGCATGGCCATGGCGGCCCGCCGCGAGCGCGGCCTGTTCGACCCCGAGGCCGAGCCGGGCGCGTCGGTCTTCGACCACGACATCTGGTGCATCGTCTCCGACGGCGACATCGAGGAGGGCATCAGCCACGAGGCCAGCGCCCTCGCCGGGCACCAGCAGCTGGGCAACCTCACGGTGATCTACGACGACAACGAGATCTCCATCGAGGACGACACCCGGATCGCCAAGAGCGAGGACGTGGCGGCCCGCTACGAGGCGTACGGCTGGCACGTGCAGACCGTCGACTGGCGCAGCGGCGACGCCGACCAGGGTGACTACCACGAGGACGCCGAGGCGCTGTACGCGGCGCTGGTGGCCGCCCGGGCGGAGACCGCCCGCCCCTCCTTCATCGCGCTGCGCACCATCATCGGCTGGCCCGCCCCCAACAAGCAGAACACCGGCAAGATCCACGGCTCGGCGCTCGGCGCCGACGAGGTGAAGGCCACCAAGCAGATCCTCGGCTTCGACCCGGAGCAGACCTTCCAGGTCGACGAGGAGGTGCTCAGCCACGCCCGCACGGTGATGGGCCGCGGCGACGCCGCTGAGCAGGAGTGGACCACCTCGTTCGACGCCTGGAAGAAGGCCAACCCGGAGCGCACCGCGCTCTACGAACGGCTGGCCGGCCGGGTGCTGCCGGACGGCTGGACCGACGCGCTGCCGGTCTTCCCCGCCGACGCCAAGGGCGTGGCCACCCGGGCCGCGTCCGGCAAGGTGCTGGAGGCGCTCGCGCCGGTGCTGCCGGAGCTGTGGGGTGGCTCGGCCGACCTGGCCGAGAGCAACAACACCACGATGAAGGGCGAGCCGTCGTTCATCCCGGCCACCCACGCCACCAAGGACTTCCCCGGCCACGAGTACGGCCGCACGCTGCACTTCGGCATCCGTGAGCACGCCATGGGCGCGATCCTCAACGGCATCGCCCTGCACGGCGGCACCCGCCCGTACGGCGGCACGTTCCTGGTGTTCAGCGACTACATGCGCCCGTCCGTGCGGCTGGCCGCGTTGATGAAGCTGCCGGTGACCTACGTCTGGACGCACGACTCGATCGGCCTGGGCGAGGACGGCCCGACCCACCAGCCGGTGGAGCACCTGACCGCGCTGCGCGCCATCCCGGGCCTGGACGTGGTCCGCCCGGCCGACGCCAACGAGACGGCCTGGGCCTGGCGGCAGGCGCTGGAGCACACCGACCGGCCCACCGCGCTGGCGCTGAGCCGTCAGCCGCTGCCGACCCTGGACCGCGACGTCCTGGGCAACGCGGACGGGGTGGCCAAGGGCGGGTACGTGTTGGCCGAGGCGTCCAACGGCAAGCCGCAGGTGATCATCGTCGGCACCGGCTCCGAGGTGCAGCTCTGCCTGACCGCCCGGGAGCGGCTGGAGGCCGACGGCACCCCGACCCGGGTCGTCTCGATGCCCTGCCAGGAGTGGTTCTACGAGCAGGATGAGGCGTACCGGGAGTCGGTGCTCCCACGCGGGGTAAAGGCACGGGTGAGCGTGGAAGCGGGCATCGCGATGTCCTGGCGCGGAATCGTCGGTGACCTGGGCGAGAGCGTCAGCCTGGAGCACTACGGGGCGAGCGCCCCGCACACCGTGCTCTTCGAGCAGTTCGGGTTCACCCCCGACCGGATCGTGGCGGCGGCGCACGCCTCGCTGGCTCGGGTGGGCGACATCACCGGTTTCACGACCGGCAACTGAGGGAGCGTGGACGGCATGACGGACAAGTTGAATGAGCTCACCGCCGCGGGTGTGGCGGTCTGGCTCGACGATCTTTCCCGGGTACGACTGAGCTCCGGCGGGCTGGACCAGCTGCGCCGCGAGAAGCACGTGGCCGGTGTCACCACCAACCCGACGATCTTCGCAAAGGCGTTGAGCGACGCCGACGAGTACAACTGGCAGCTGCGCGACCTCGCCATCCGTGGCGTGGACGTGGAAGAGGCCGTCCGGATGCTCACCACGTACGACGTACGGTGGGCCTGCGACGTGATGCGCCCGTCGTACGACGGCAGCGCCGGCGTGGACGGCCGGGTCTCGATCGAGGTGGACCCGCGCAGCGCACACGACGCGGACAAGACGGTCGCCGAGGCCAAGGCGCTGTGGTGGCTCGTCGACCGGCCCAACCTCTTCATCAAGATCCCAGCCACCGAGGAGGGCCTGTCGGCGATCACCGACACTCTCGCCGAGGGGATCAGCGTCAACGTGACGCTGATCTTCGGCCTGGACCGCTACTCGGCGGTGATGGAGGCGTTCCTCGCCGGCCTGGAGCAGGCCAAGGCGAACGGCCACGACCTGTCGAAGATCGGCTCGGTCGCGTCGTTCTTCGTCTCCCGGGTCGACTCCGAGGTCGACAAGAGGTTGGAGAAGGTCGGCTCCGAGCAGGCCAAGGCACTGAAGGGCAAGGCCGCAGTGGCCAACGCCCAGCTGGCGTACGAGCGCTACACCGAGGTCTTCTCCTCGGACCGCTGGAAGGCCCTCGAGGCCGCCGGCGCGCACCCGCAGCGGCCGCTGTGGGCGTCCACCTCGACGAAGAACCCGGACTACCGCGACGTCATCTACGTCGAGGAGCTGATCGCCCCCGGTACGGTCAACACCATGCCGGAGTCGGTCATCCACGCGTACGCCGACCACGGCGAGACGCGCGGCGGCGACACCGTCACCGGCGCCTACGACGCGGCCCGGAAGGTCTTCGCGGACCTGGAGTCGGTCGGGGTGGACATGGCCGACGTGATCGCCACCCTAGAGCGCGAGGGTGTGGAGAAGTTCGAGGCCAGCTGGCAGGAGCTGCTCGACGGCGTCCGTAAGTCGCTGGAGGCGGCGGCCAAGGGCAAGGGTGCCCCGAACAAGGCCGCCAAGGGCAACGCGAAGGCCGCCGACAAGGCCGGTGGCGCATGAGCGACCTTCTCGCAGGGCCGGTGGAGGCAGCCGCCGGGCTCGCCGTGTACGGCGCGGACGCGGTCGACAAGTCCGCGCCCGCCTCGACCCGGGAGGCGCTCGTCAAGGCCGGCGTCCCGGGCAAGCTGGCGGGCAAGGACCCGAGCCTGTGGGGTCCGGACGCCGAAGCCGAGGCGAAGATCCGGCTCGGCTGGGTCGACACCCACCGACGCAGCCGGGAGTTGCTCGTGCAGCTCGCCGAGCTGACCGCGGAGCTGGCCGACCTGGACCACGTGGTACTCGCCGGCATGGGTGGTTCGTCCCTCGCGCCCGAGGTGATCACCCGGACCCTGGGTCGCCCGCTGACCGTGCTCGACACCACCGACCCGGGCCAGGTCCGGGCGGCGCTCGGCGACCGGCTGGAGCGCACTGTGGTGGTGGTGGCCAGCAAGTCCGGGTCGACGGTGGAGACCGACAGTCACCGCCGCGCCTACTGGCAGGCGTTCCTGGACGCCGGGATGACCGAGGCGGAGGCCGGCCGGCACTTCGTCATCGTCACCGACCCGGGTTCGCCGCTGGAGACCACAGCGACCGAGATGGGCGCGTTCACAGTGCTCGCCGACCCGAACGTCGGCGGCCGTTACTCCGCGCTCACCGCGTTCGGCCTGGTGCCCTCGGCGCTGGCCGGGGTCGAGGTCGCCGAACTGCTCGACCAGGCCGACGCGCTTGCCGCGTCGCTCGGCGCGGACCGGGACAATCCGGCGCTGGCGCTGGGTGCCGCCCTGGGTGCCGCGGCCACGCTGGCCCGGGACAAGGTCGCCCTGGTCTCCGACGGCACCGGCATCGACGGTCTCGGCGACTGGGCCGAGCAACTCATCGCCGAGTCGACGGGCAAGGCCGGGGTGGGCATCCTCCCGGTCGTCGTGGAGTCCCCGCAGAGCCCCGGCGCCACCGGTGCGGACGTGCTGACGGTCAGCTACGGCGGCTCGCTCACCCCCGGCGACGTGCCGGGTGGCGGCGGCACCCCGGACGTGGCCGTCAACGGCCCGCTGGGCGCGCACTTCCTCGCCTGGGAGTACGCGACAGCGGTAGCCGGCGTGGTGCTCGGCATCGACCCGTTCAACCAGCCGAACGTCACCGAGTCCAAGGAGAACACCAACAAGATCCTGGCCTCGGGCCTGCCGGCGGAGTCGCCGTCGTTCACCGAGGGCGCGATCGAGGTGTACGCCCCGCAGGGCGCTCCCGGTGACCTGGCCGGGGTGCTGCGCTGGCTGCTCGACGGGCTGGGCGACGACGGTTACCTCGCGGTGATGGCGTACCTCGACCGGTTCGCCGACACCGACACCGCCAAACTGCGGCCGCTGCTGGCGCAGGCGGGCGGTCGGCCGGTCACGTTCGGTTGGGGGCCACGGTTCCTGCACTCCACCGGCCAGTACCACAAGGGCGGCCCGCAGGTGGGCAGCTACCTCCAGGTGACCGGCGCGGTCGCCGAGGACCTGGCGGTGCCGGGCAAGCCGTACACCTTCGGTGAGTTGCAGGCGGCGCAGGCCGCCGGGGACCGGCAGGCGCTCGCCGAACGGGACCGCCCGGTGCTGCGGCTGCATCTGACCGACCGTGCCGCCGGTGTCGCCCAACTGCTCGACGCCGCCGGTGACCTGCCGGCGTAAGGATGGACGACGTGACTGAAGCGGAGCGAGGAGGCGGCATGAACCCGCTGCGCGACCCGCAGGACCGCCGGTTGCCCCGGATCCCGGAGCCGTGTGCTCTGGTGATCTTCGGGGTGACCGGCGACCTGGCCCGCAAGAAGCTGCTCCCTGCGGTCTACGACCTGGCCAACCGAGGGCTGCTGCCGCCCGGTTTCGTGGTGCTCGGTTTCGCACGCCGCGACTGGGGTGACGGCGACTTCGAGACACTGGCCTGCGAGGCCGCCCGCAAGCACGCTCGTACCCCCTGGCGGGACGAGGTGTGGGCCCGACTGGCCGGCAACATCAAGTTCGTCGGCGGGTCGTTCGACGACGACGCCGCCTTCGACCAGCTCGCCTCGACGCTCGACGACCTGCGCCAGACCCATGGCATCACCGGCAACGCGGCGTTCTACTTCTCCATCCCGCCTGCCGCGTTCCCGGTCGTGCTCAAGCAACTGGCCCGCACCGGGATGGCCGACAACGAGAAGTCCGGCGGGTGGCGTCGGGTCGTGGTGGAGAAGCCGTTCGGCAACGACCTGCCCTCGGCGAAGGCACTCAACGACCTCGTCGACGACGTCTTCACCCGTGAGGACGTCTTCCGGATCGACCACTACCTGGGCAAGGAGACCGTTCAGAACATCCTCGCCCTGCGGTTCGCCAACAACCTGTTCGAGCCGCTGTGGAACTCCAAGTACGTCGACTCGGTGCAGATCACCATGGCCGAGGATGTCGGCATCGGCACCCGCGCCGGTTTCTACGACACCGTCGGCACCGCCCGCGACGTGCTGCAGAACCACCTCCTGCAACTTCTCGCCCTGGTGGCGATGGAGGAGCCGACGAGCTTCGACGCCGACGAGATCCGGGCCGAGAAGCTGAAGGTGCTCAAGGCGATCACCCTGCCGAAGGACGTGGCCCGGGACACCGTGCGCGGCCAGTACCTGCCCGGTTGGGTAGGCGGCGAGCGCGCGGTCGGCTACCTGGAGGAGCGGGACGTCCCCACCGACTCCACCACCGAGACGTACGTGGCGGTGCGGCTGGGCATCCAGAACCGCCGGTGGGCGGAGGTGCCGTTCTACATCCGGGCCGGTAAGCGGCTGCCCCGGCGGGTCACCGAGGTCGCCATCATGTTCAAGAAGGCGCCGCACCTGCCGTTCAACGACGCCGACATGGAGTCGCTGGGCAACAACCAGCTGGTCATCCGGGTGCAGCCGGACGAGGGTGTGGTGCTGAAGTTCGGCTCGAAGGTGCCGGGCACCACGATGGAGGTCCGCGACATCGCGATGGACTTCCAGTACGGCGAGGCGTTCACCGAGTCCAGCCCCGAGGCGTACGAGCGGCTGGTGCTCGACGTGCTGATCGGCGACCGCACCCTGTTCCCGGACGCGGCAGAGGTCGAGCAGAGCTGGCAGGTGATCGACCCGCTGGAGCACGCCTGGGCGGGCACCAAGCCGGAGCCGTACCGAGCCGGCGAGTGGGGGCCGCGCGCCGCCGACGAGATGCTCGCCCGCGAGGGTCGCGCCTGGCGACGAGCGTGAACGAGCGCAGCGAGCGAACCAGCAGGCGCGGCAGGACGCAGAGCAGGAGGCTCCAGTGATCGGGCTGTGGGACACCACCGGCAACGAGGTGGTCAAGGCGCTCGCCGCCGAGCGGCGCAGCGCGGGTGGCGTGGCCAGCGGCATGGCGCTGACTCTCATCGTGGTGGTGGACGAGAAGCGGGTCCGGGAGGCGGAGGCGGCAGCGACGATCGCCGCCGCCGCCCACCCGTGCCGGCTGGTGGTGGTGGTTCGCTCCGAGATCGAGCGGGACCGCAACCGGTTGGACGCGGAGATCGTGGTCGGCGGCCGGCTCGGCCCGTGCGAGGCGGTGGTCACCCGGATGTACGGTCGGCTGGCCCTGCACGCCGAGTCGGTGGTCATGCCGCTGCTGGTTCCGGACGTGCCGGTGGTCACCTGGTGGCACGGCGAGCCGCCGGCGGAGATCGCCACCGACTTCCTCGGCGTGGTCGCCGACCGCAGGATCACCGACTCGGCGCAGGCCGCCGATCCGGTGGAGGCGCTGCGGCAGCGGGCCCGGGACTACGCCCCGGGCGACACGGACCTGGCCTGGACCCGGATCACCCCGTGGCGGACCCTTGTCGCCGGGGCGTTCGACACGGCCAGCGAGCGGGTCGTCGAGGCGACAGTTGTCGCGCCGCCCACCGATCCGACGGCGTCGCTGATGGTCGGTTGGCTGTCCAGCCGGCTCGGCATCACCCCGCAGCGGGTGGACTCCGACGAGTTTCCCCGGATGCGGGAGGTGCGGTTGAGCTGCGCCAACGGCGACCAGCTGACGTTGACCCGCGAGGACAGCATGGCGGTGTTCCGGCGTACCGGCCAGGACGACCGGACCCTGCCGCTGGTCCGCCGCCCACTCGGTGACGAGTTGGCCGAGGAGTTGCGGCGGCTGGACGCCGACCAGGTGTACGCGGAGGCGCTTGGTGCGACGGTCGGGCTGCGGGGGCTGGAGCAGCGTCCCGCGCAGCGGGTGCACGTGTGGAAGGATCCGGCCACCGCGCGCCGCGCCGAGGCGGGGGTCACCGCGCACGCCGGCACCAGCGGCGAGAGCTGACGCCCTGCCGGGGCACCATGTCGGGGTAGGGACCGGTGCGGACCGGCCCTCCCCGGAACACACCATCTCGGGCATTTCGCTCCGGGCACGACGCGACAGCGACCGCCCAGCGGTCGGGAAACGAAGGCCATCTGATGACTGAGGCGAGTGTCGCCGTGCACGCCGACGCCGACCTGCTGGCGCAGGCCGTGGCGGCCCGGTTGCTGGTGAAGCTGCTCGACGCCCAGGCCGACCGGGGCGAAGCCTCGGTGGTGCTCACCGGTGGCCGGGTCGCCGCGGCCGTGTACCGGGCGGTGGCGACGCTGCCCGCCCGCGACGCGGTGGACTGGTCCCGGGTCGACGTGTGGTGGGGCGACGAGCGGTTCCTGCCCGCCGGTGATCCGGACCGCAACGAGACCCAGGCCCGGGCCGCCCTGCTGGACGTGGTGCCGCTGAACCCGGCCCGGGTGCACCCGATGCCGGCCTCCGACGGCCCGGCCGGCAACGACCCCGAGGCGGCGGCTGCCGCGTACGCGGACGAGTTGGCCCGCGCCGCCCGGCCTGGGCACGCCACGCTGCCGCACTTCGACGTGCTGATGCTCGGCGTCGGCGAGGACGGGCACGTCGCCTCGGTCTTCCCCGAGCACCCGGTGCACTACGACACCCGGCCGTGCAGCGCGGTGCGGGGCAGCCCCAAGCCGCCGTCGGTGCGGACCACGCTCACTCTGCCGACGATCAACACCGCCGACGAGGTCTGGCTGGTGGCCGCCGGCGCCGACAAGGCCCACGCGGTGGGCATGGCGTTGGCCGGTGCCGGGCCGGTGCAGTTGCCGGCCGCCGGGGTGCACGGGGTGAGCCGCACCCGCTGGCTGCTGGACCGGGCCGCCGCAGCCGACGTTCCCGCGCGCCTCCGCAGCCTGCGCTGAGCTGACAGCAGGGGCCCCTCGTCGAGGGGCCCCTGCTGTCACTCGCCGCGACGGCGGCGCAGCGCTGCGAGCGCCTCGGCCAGCAGGGCCTCGCCCTCCTCGGCGGTGCGCCGCTCCTTCACGTACGCCAGGTGGCTCTTGTACGGTTCGGCGCGGGTCCGGCCGGGCGGGTTCTGGGCGTCCCGGCCGGCCGGCAGGCCGCACCGGGGGCAGTCCCACCGGGGCGGCGCCTCGGCGTCCGCGGCGATCCGGATGTCGACCCGGTGCCCGTTGCGGCACCAGTAGGTGACGTCCTGTCGGGGGGCGGGTTGGTGTCGCTCGTCGGGGCGCATGGGCGCGGAACCGACTCGGGCGCCGCGAATGACGTTGCCACTGGGCACGGCTGCTCGCTCCTGTCGTCGGAGGGGACCCGCCATCATTCAGGGGTGAACGGCGGGCGACGCGGTGCAGCGGAGAAAAGCCTGCGCGCGGCCCGTCGAGTGACGGACCGCGCGCAGATTGTACGACTTGACGAGCCTGCTCAGGTGCCGCTGTTGGGCTGCAGGCGCAGCCAGAGCCCGAGCCCGACGATCGCGGCGAACCAGACGACGCTTACCAGGACCGTGTAACGGTCCAGGTTTTTCTCTGCCACGGAGGAGCCGGCGAGGCTAGAGCTGACGCCACCGCCGAACATGCTCGACAGACCGCCGCCCTTGCCGCGGTGCAGCAGGATAAGCATGGTGAGCAGAATGCTCGTGACGATCAGCAACACGATCAACGTGTATGCGAACCAGATCGGCATGGCTGGGGTCAGTCCTCTCGTAGCGATCCTCGCCCGGTCTGATCGGGCACTGCGGCACCGACCGGCGGACGGGCGGTGTCAAGGATACCGAGCGATCAGCGGGCGATGTGCTCCGGGAACCGGCAGATCTGAGCGAATTCCTCCGCGTCCAGACTGGCACCCCCCACCAGGCCCCCGTCCACGTCCGGCTGGGCCATGATCGAGGCGACGTTCGACGCCTTGACCGAGCCGCCGTAGAGCACCCGGACCTGGTCGGCGGTCTCCTGGCCGAAGCGTTCCACAAGCCGCTGCCGGACCGACCCGCAGACCTCCTGGGCGTCCTCCGGCGTCGCGGTCTTGCCCGTGCCGATCGCCCAGACCGGCTCGTACGCGACAACCACCTGCCGCACCTGCTCGGGGGTGAGCCCGGCGAGGCCACCGTCGAGCTGGTCGGCGCAGTGCGCCACGTGGGTGCCCTGCTCGCGGACGTCAAGCCCCTCCCCCACGCACAGGATCGGAGTCAGGCCGTGCGTCAGCGCCGCCTTCACCTTGGCGTTGACGACCGAATCGTCCTCGTGGTGGTAGGCCCGCCGCTCGGAGTGCCCGACGACCACGTACGTGCAGCCGAGCTTGGCCAGCATCGGACCGGAGATCTCCCCGGTGTACGCGCCGGACGCGTGCGCGGACAGGTCCTGCCCGCCGTAGCCGATGAGCAGCTTGTCCCCGTCGACGGCGGTCTGCACCGTACGCAGGTCGGTGAAGGGCGGCAGCACCACCGTCTCGACCTCGGTGAGCTGCTTTTCGGTGAGGCTCGCCGCCAGCTTCTGCACGAGCAGGTTGGCCTCGAGGTGGTTGAGGTTCATCTTCCAGTTGCCGGCCATCAACGGCCGACGGGTGGTGCTCGCCATGTTCAGTTCTCCAGGGCCGCGATGCCGGGGAGGGTCTTGCCCTCGAGGTATTCCAGGGAGGCGCCGCCGCCCGTGGAGATGTGCCCGAAGGACGACTCGTCCAGCCCCAGGGCACGGACCGCCGCCGCCGAGTCACCGCCACCGACGACGCTGAACGCGTCGGCCTTGGTGATCGCCTCGGCGATCCCCCGGGTGCCGGCCGCGAACGCCGGCATCTCGAACACGCCCATCGGCCCGTTCCAGAAGATCGTCTTCGCCGGGGACAGCGCGGCGCTGAAGCCGGCCACCGTCTCCGGGCCGATGTCCAGGCCGAGCCGGTGGCTCGGGATGCCGTCGACGCGGACCGTGTCGTGCGCGGCGTCCGGGGCGAAAGCGTCCGCGACCACCACGTCGACCGGGAGCAGGATCTTGCCGTTGGCCCGCTCCAGCAGGTTGCGGCAGGTCTCGACCATGTCCTTCTCCAGCAGCGAGGTGCCCACCTCCAGGCCCTGGGCCTTGAGGAAGGTGAAGCACATCCCGCCGCCGATGAGCAGCCGGTCGACAGTGGGCAGCAGTGCCTCGATCACAGCGAGCTTGTCGGAGACCTTCGACCCGCCGAGCACCACCACGTACGGCCGCTCGGGGTCGCTTGTCAGCGTGGAGAGCACCTCGACCTCACGCAGCACCAGGCGGCCCGCGACGTGCGGCAGCCGGGCCGGCACGTCGAAGACGCTGGCGTGCTTGCGGTGCACGGCACCGAACGCGTCGTCCACGTACGCGTCGCCGAACGCGGCGAGCTGGTCGGCGAACGCGCCCCGCTCGGCCTCGTCCTTGCTCGTCTCCCCCGCGTTGAAACGCAGGTTCTCCAGCAGGGCGACCTGGCCGTCGGCCAGGTCCGCGACGGTGGAGCGGGCCGACTCACCGACGGTGTCGGTGGCGAAGTGCACAGGCGCGCCGAGCAGCTCACCGAGCCGCCCGGCGACCGGGCTCAGGCTGAACTGCGGGTCCGGCGCGCCCTTCGGGCGGCCCAGGTGGGAGCAGACGACCACCTTCGCGCCGGCCTCGACAAGCGCGCCGAGGGTCGGCAGCACCGCGCGGATGCGCCCGTCGTCAGCGATCCTCACTC
Source organism: Micromonospora sp. NPDC049044 (assembly GCF_040649215.1). Classification (NCBI taxonomy): domain Bacteria; kingdom Bacillati; phylum Actinomycetota; class Actinomycetes; order Micromonosporales; family Micromonosporaceae; genus Micromonospora; species Micromonospora sp. NPDC049044. The sequence goes on from NZ_JBEZFA010000021.1 coordinate 113,598, forward strand.
CGTCCGGAGTGCCGCCTTGCGGCGCGGAGGCGGAGTTATGATCGTCGATGTCACCGGTCTGCTTGTCGAGCGGGACGTTCAGGTCGGCGCGCACCAGCACGCGCCGACCCGACACCCCCTCGGCGAGCAGGTCGTCGAGGGTCCGGATGCTCACAGCGACGAACCGACCAGCTTGACGAGGTCGACGAGCCGGTTGGAGTAGCCCCACTCGTTGTCGTACCAGCCGACGACCTTGACCTGGTTGCCGACGACCTTGGTCAGCGGCGCGTCGAAGATGCACGACGCCGGGTCGGTGACGATGTCGGTGGAGACGATCGGGTCCTCGTTGTAGACCAGGATGCCCTTGAGCGGGCCGTCCGCGGCGGCCTTCAGCGCGGCGTTGACCTCGTCCACGGTGGTCTCGCGACCCACGTTGACGGTGAGGTCGGTGACCGAGCCGGTCGGGATCGGCACCCGCAGGGCGTACCCGTCGAGCTTGCCCTTGAGGTCCGGGAGGACCAGGCCGATCGCCTTGGCGGCGCCGGTCGAGGTCGGCACGATGTTCAGCGCGGCGGCCCGGGCGCGACGCAGGTCCGAGTGCGGCGCGTCCTGGAGGTTCTGGTCCTGGGTGTACGCGTGGATCGTCGTCATCAGACCGTGCTGGATGCCGAACGTGTCGTGCAGGACCTTCGCCATCGGGGCGAGGCAGTTGGTGGTGCACGAAGCGTTGGAGATGATGGTGTGCTTCGCCGGGTCGTAGGTGTCGTGGTTGACACCCATGACGACAGTGACGTCCTCGTTCTTCGCCGGGGCGGAGATGATGACCTTCTTGGCCCCGCCGTCGACGTGCGCCTTCGCCTTGGTGGCGTCGGTGAAGAAGCCGGTCGACTCGATGACGACGTCGGCGCCGACCTCGCCCCACGGCAGCTTCGACGGGTCCTTCTCGGCGTACGCCTTGATGGTCCTGCCACCGACGGTGATCTCGTCGGCGGTGGCCTTGACCTCGTACGGCAGGCGGCCGAGGATGCTGTCGTACTTGAGCAGGTGGGCGAGCGTGCCGTTGTCGGTCAGGTCGTTGACCGCCACGACCTCGATGTCGGCGTCGGACGCCAGCACTGCCCGGAAGAAGTTACGGCCGATTCGGCCAAAGCCGTTGATGCCAACCCGGATGGTCACAGGTCCCATCTCCTCGCGTTCTGGTCCGCCGGCTTCAGACAACGGGCCGGCGGGAATGGTGTGCGCCGACCGTTGGAGCCGGCCGTCGACGGTTCATCTCGGCCACCCCGCCGCGCGGTCTGAGGACCTGACCGCCCGAGGCGGTGGGCACGACGAGAAGTGCCGGGTGTCGGCCCCCTTGCCGTACTCAGCGACCTTATCCGAGCGTGCGAGACCACGCTGCGCCGGGTCGTGCTCCCGGGCGCACCGTGCGGCCCCACCGTCCTATCAGACCACGAGCATGTCGGGCGTGACTGCCGCTTCGGTATCCGGGATGCCGAGGTCCCGGGCGCGCTTGTCGGCCAGGGCGAGCAGCCGGCGGATCCGCCCGGCGATGGCGTCCTTGGTCAGCGGCGGGTCCGCGAGCGCACCCAACTCCTCCAGGGACGCCTGCCGGTGCTCCAGGCGCAACCGCCCGGCGTCGGTCAGGTGGTTGGGCGCCTCTTCGGCGAGGATCTCCAGCGCACGGGTGACCCGGGCGGCGGCGGCGACGGCGGCCCGCGCCGAGCGGCGCAGGTTGGCGTCGTCGAAGTTGGCGAGCCGGTTGGCGGTGGCCCGCACCTCCCGGCGTACCCGACGCTCCTCCCAGGCCAGCACGCTCGAGTGCGCGCCGATGCGGGTGAGCAGCGCGGCGATCGCGTCGCCGTCCTTGACCACCACCCGGTCCACGCCGCGCACCTCGCGGTTCTTGGCGGTGATGCCGATACGGCGGGCCGCGCCGACAAGCGCCAACGCCGACTCCGGCCCGGGGCAGGTGATCTCCAGCGCGCTGGAGCGGCCCGGCTCGGTCAGCGAACCGTGGGCCATGAACGCGCCCCGCCAGGCGGAGACCGCGCAGCAGACGTTCGCGGCCACCACGTGCGGCGGCAGCCCCCGCACCGGGCGGCCCCGCACGTCGAGCAGGCCGGTCTGTCGGGCGAGGGCCTCGCCGTCCTTGACCACCCGCACGATGAAGTGACTGCCCTTGCGCAGGCCACCGGAGGCCAGCACGTGGATCTCGCTGGGATATCCGTAGACCTCGGCGATCTCCCGGCGTAACCGCCGGGCCACCGCCCCGGTGTCCAGTTCCGCCTCCACCACCACGCGGCCGGAGACGATGTGCAGCCCGCCGGCGAAGCGCAGCAGTGCGGCCATCTCCGCCCGCCGACAGCAGGGCTTGGGCACGTCGACCCGACTCAGCTCGTCCTTGACCGCGGCCGTCATCGCCATTGTGCGTCCCCTCACGGACCGGTTCCGGCGTGTCGCCGGAGATTACGTACGTGTCTAACGATCGGCGCCCAGGACAGGCACCAGCGCGGCGCCCAGGGCAGCTGGATCATGGCGGGGAGTGCCGTCGGTGACGGCGACGGGGGCGAGGACCAGTCGGGCACCAAGCGATTCTGCCGCACGTTCGACAGGTTCGGGGTCACCCACCGCCCTGGGGTCGGCCAGCACGAGATCCACCTTCAGTTCGGCCAGGTACCAGTGCAGGGCCGCGAGGTGGTCGGCGGCCGAGAGCCCGAGGGTCTCCTTCTCCGCGGCGAGGTTCAACGTGACAAGCCGCCGGGCCGAGGTGGACACGATCGCGTCGGCCAACTGCGGCACCAGCAGGTGCGGGAGCACGCTCGTGTACCAACTGCCCGGCCCGAAGATCAACCAGTCCGCCGCCATGATCGCCTCGATCGCCTCGGCGCAGGCCGCCGGGGCGGCGGGCGTGAGGCGTAGCGACTCGACCCGCCCGGTGGTGACGGCCACCTGGTGTTGACCACGCACGGTCCGCACCTCGTCGGGGGCGGCCGGGTCGGCGCCGCGGACCCGGGCCTCGATGCCGACCGGCTGGCGGGACATCGGCAACACCCGGCCGACCGCGCCGAGCATCGCGCCGGCGTGCTCCAGGGCGGCCACCGGGTCGCCGAGCAGCTCCATGAGGCCGCAGAGCACCAGGTTGCCCACCGCGTGCCCGGCCAGCCCGTCGGCGCGGGTGCTCGCCGGCCCGCCGGGGCCGTTCGCACCCGGGTCATCGTGGTCGGGACCGCGGCCGTGGGTCGCCGCCGGGTCCGGGTCGGCCGCGTCGAGCGGGGGTACGCCGGCCGGCACGGCGGCGAAGCGGTGCTGGAACAGCCCGGCGCTGCGTCGGGTGGCCGGGTGGTCGCCGGCCAGCGCCACCAGCGCCTGGCGCAGATCACCAGGCGGCAGACCACCCCGCTCGGCGCGGAGCCGGCCGCTGGAGCCGCCGTCGTCGCCGACGGTGACCACAGCTGTGATGTCGAGGTCGAGTTCGGGTGCGCAGTGGCGCAGCGCCCGCAACGAGGCGGAGAGCCCGTGCCCACCGCCGAACGCCACCACCCGGCGGGCCGTCATTCGCGCCCCAGATCGCGGTGCTGGGCGTTGGCCGCCAGCCCGGCGTGGCGCAGCCGGCTGGCCAACTCCTCGGCGATGGCCACGCTGCGGTGCTTGCCGCCGGTGCAGCCCACCGCGACCGTCAGGTACCGCTTGCCCTCCCGCTCGAAGCCTGTGGTGGTGGCGTTTACCAGGTCGGCGTACGAGGCGACGAAGGCGTCAGCGCCCTCCTGGCCCAGCACGTACGCGCTTACCGCCTCCTCCCGACCGGTGTGCTCGCGCAGCTCCGGCACCCAGTACGGGTTCGGCAGGAAGCGGGCGTCGAGCACGAAATCGGCGTCCGGCGGCAGGCCGTACTTGAAGCCGAACGACAGCACGGTGACCCGCAGCCGGCGGGCGTCCTCGCCGCCGAACAGCTCCTCGATGCGCCGACGGAGCTGGTTGACGTTGAGGTGGCTGGTGTCGATGATCACGTCCGCCTGGTCGCGCGCCTCCTCCAGCAGGCCACGCTCCACGGCGATGCCGTCGGCCAGCCGCCCGTCGCCCTGCAACGGGTGCGAGCGGCGAACGCTCTCGAACCGCCGGATCAACACCTCGTCGTCGGCGTCGACGAAGACCACCCGGGGCGAGAAGCCGCGCTCCTTCAGCTCCCGGATCGCCCCGGCCAGGTCGGTGGAGAAGGCCCGCGACCGCACGTCCAACACCATCGCGGTACGCCGAGCCGCGCCGCCCGCCTTGAACGCCAACTCGGCCATGTCCAGCATCAGTGCCTGCGGCAGGTTGTCGACCACGTAGTAGCCGACGTTCTCCAACGCCCGGGCGACAGTGCTGCGGCCACCCCCGGAGACGCCGGTCACCACCACCAGCGTGGTCTCCGACTCGGCCGCCACCTGCCCGTCGACGGTGAGCGGATCGTCGATCCGGTCACCGGCTGCGCGCGCCTCGCTCACCAGTACCCCCAAGCTGTGGCGCCGCGGCCCCCACGGCCGCGATTGGTCAATCTGCGACTCTATCCCGCCGTCCGGCCGAGGGCTGGCACCCGCCGCCCGGAGTATTTCGCCCTCGGCCTCGCGGGCGCTGTCGGGGTTGGCTCGTAGACTCCCCGGATGGCTTCTCCCACCGACCTGCGCACCGAGGACGCTCTGCCGGTGCTGCGCCGGGTGTTCGGCTACGACGCCTTCCGCGGTTTCCAGCAGGACGTGATCGACCACGTGGTCACCGGCGGCGACGCGCTGGTCCTGATGCCCACCGGTGGCGGCAAGTCGTTGTGCTATCAGATCCCGGCCCTGGTCCGCGATGGTGTCGCTGTCGTCGTGTCCCCGCTTATCGCGCTCATGCAGGACCAGGTTGACGCCCTCACCGCGGTCGGTGTCCGCGCCGGCTTTCTCAACTCGACCCAGACCCTTGACGCTCGACGCCGGGTCGAGGCCGCCTTCGTCGCCGGCGAGCTGGACCTGCTCTACCTCGCCCCGGAGGCACTCGGCGTCCGATCCACCCTGGCCCTGCTGGACCGGGGTCGCATCGCCCTGTTCGCGATCGACGAGGCGCACTGCGTGTCCCAGTGGGGGCACGACTTCCGCCCCGACTACCTGGCGCTGTCGATGCTGCACGAACGGTGGCCACAGGTCCCCCGGATCGCGCTGACCGCCACCGCGACCAGCGCCACCCGCACCGAGATCGCCACCCGGCTCAAGCTCGACGACGCACGGCACTTCGTGGCCAGCTTCGACCGGCCCAACATCCAGTACCGGATCGTGCCCAAGCGGGAGCCGCGCAAGCAACTGCTGGCGCTGCTGCGCGACGAGCACCCGGGCGACGCCGGGATCGTCTACTGCCTGTCCCGGGCCTCGGTCGACAAGACCGCCGACTTCCTCGTCGCCAACGGCATCGCCGCCCTGCCCTACCACGCCGGGTTGGACGCGGGCACCCGGGCCGCCAACCAGCAACGCTTCCTGCGCGAGGACGGCCTGGTCATGGTGGCCACCATCGCCTTCGGGATGGGCATCGACAAGCCCGACGTCCGGTTCGTCGCCCACCTCGACCTGCCCAAGTCCGTCGAGGGCTACTACCAGGAGACCGGCCGCGCCGGGCGCGACGGCCTGCCCTCCACTGCCTGGCTGGCGTACGGGCTGCAGGACGTCGTCCAGCAACGCAAGATGATCGAGACCTCCGACGGCGACCTCGCCCACCGCCGCAACCTCGCCGCGCACCTGGACGCGATGCTCGCCCTCTGCGAGACGGTGCGCTGTCGACGGGTCCAGCTGCTCGAATACTTCGGCGAGCCGGCGACCGCCGCCTGCGGCAACTGCGACACCTGCCTCAACCCACCGGAGTCCTGGGACGGCACCGTCGCCGCCCAGAAGCTGCTCTCCGCCGTCTACCGGCTCGACCGCGAACGCAACCAGCGGTTCGGCGCGGGGCACTGCATCGACATCCTGCTCGGCAAGCAGACCGACAAGATCAGTCAGTACGGTCACGACGCACTCACCGTCTTCGGCATCGGAGCCGAGCTGAGCGAGGCGGAGTGGCGGGGCGTGGTGCGACAACTGCTCGCCGAAGGGCTGCTCGCCGTGGAGGGTGACTACGGCACGCTCGCCCTGACCGAGGCGAGCGCCGACGTCCTGGGCCGCCGCCGCACCGTCACGATGCGCCGCGAGCCGGAGAAGCCGGCCTCCAGCCGCTCGTCGAAACCGCGCGGCGCGGCGACCGTGGTGGCCGAGCTGACCCCGGCCGCCACGTCGCTCTTCGAGCGGCTCCGGAGCTGGCGGGCGGCCACCGCCAAGGAGCAGGGCGTCCCGGCGTACGTGATCTTCCACGACGCGACGCTGCGACAGATCGCCAGCGACGCGCCAGACACACTTGCCGACCTGTCCCGCATCAACGGGGTCGGCGAGAACAAACTCGCCAAGTACGGCGAGCAGATCCTGGCCGTACTCGCCAGCGACTGATCCGTGCATGCCGAAGGGCCGGTCCCCTGTGGTGGGGTCCGGCCCTTCGGCGTGTGCTCGTGTGGCTTAGCTGGCGGCGTAGCCGCGGGTGGCGATCCAGTCGGCGAGGTGCTCGACGCTGATCTGGTAGGCGGCGGTGTTCGGG
>NZ_JBEZFA010000022.1:0-119619 GCF_040649215.1 Micromonospora sp. NPDC049044
ACGAACTGGTGGACAAGCTCGGGGCCGCGCAACCGCTGGTCTCCCAGCACCTGCGGGTGCTGCGCGGCGCAGGGGTGGTACGGGGTTCCCGCCGTAGCCGGGCCGGATCGGCTGGTCGGGGTGCCTGCTCACGTGGGCGGACCCGCCGATCCGCGCGGACCAGTCGGCGTGCGCGGCAGCGGCGGCGTGCCTGTTGATCGCCTGGCGCAGCCAGCCGTCCACCGTGGCGACCCAGTCCCGCCGGTCCGCGTCCTCGTGCCAGATCCGGAACCGGCTGATGCTTTGGTGGGTGATCCCGGCCAGCGCCAGCCGGCGGTCCATCCAGAGGATCGCCTCCAGGCCCGCCGAGTTGGTCACGAAGATCAGCTCCAGCTCGGTGATCGGACCGGCGTAGAGCGGCCCCACCCAGTAGCCCCAGCGTTGGTGCAACGGCAGGGTGTGCTCCACCCCGGGCAACCCGCCCGCCGGCAGACCGGACTGGCGGATCATGAAGCCCAACGTGTCAAGCGCCGCCAGCACGTGCTGCTGGGTGGGGATCGGGTGCACGAAGACCGGCACCATCGCCCCCTGGTCAAGGTCGGGGTCGACCGACACCTCGGTCCGCAGACCCATCCGCAGGCTCAGCAACGGCACCCCACCGAAGATGGTCACCGGGGTCTCCCACGGCAGCGGGAACGCGAAGTCGACAGCCCGCCGCCGACCGGCCGGTACGACGAACCGGCCGGCGATCGGCACCTGGTGGAACTGCATCAGCCGCCGGGCGGCAGCCGGGTCGTCCGGTTCGACGGTGGTGACCAGGCCGAGCCGGATGTGCCGGACCAGCACATCGTCCGGCCCTGCGGCGAGGGTCACCCGCCCCGGCAGGCGCAGGCCCGGCCGGGTGCTCGGGTTGGGCAGCGTGGTCTGCACGGAGAGCCCGGTCCGACCGGACTCCGCGGACACCCCCGTCAGCCGCACCGCGCGCCCCCTTCCGGGACGAGGCCCGCCGGCCCCGCACCGGCAGCGCCTACCCCATCGAGGCGACGTCAAGCCCGCCGCACCGACCCGGCCGCACCTCGGTGGTGCGGCCGGGTCTGCGGCTCAGCGCAACCGCCGCCCGCGCGGCACAGTGTCGGTCTCGTCGTCGAACTCGCCGATGACCTCCTCCAGGAGGTCCTCGAGCGCCACGAAACCGATTGGCCGGGCCGGGCCACCACCGTTGCGCACCAACGCGAGCTGTGACTGCCGGGCCCGCATCGCCGCCACCGCCTCGGTGACCGAGGAGGTCGCGGGCAGGGTGAACGCGGGCGTCATCAGCGACCCGGCGGTGGCGACCCGGCCGGCGGTGACAACGCGTACCGCCTCCCGGACGTGCACCAGGCCGCAGACGTCGCCCGCCTCGTCGAGCACCGCCAGTCGGGACCGCCCGCTGTCCCGGCTGACCTGTTCGATCCGCTCGGCCGGCTCGTCCCGACGGACCGTGACCATGGTGGCGAACGGTTCCATCACCTGCGCCACGGACGTGCCCTGCAACTCCAACATGCTGGTCAGCAACTGGTGCTGCTCGGCGCCGAGCAACCCGTGCTCACGGGACTGCTCAAGCAGGATCCGCAGCTCGTCCGGGCCGTGCACCTGGGCCAGCTGATCCTGCTGGTTCACCCCGACCAGCCGCAGGATCGCGTTGGCCAGGGCGTTGAGCGCGGACAGCACCGGCCGGGACACCCGGGCGAAGGCCCGGAACGGCAGCGCGAGCAGCGTCGCCGAACGTTCCGCGTCGGTGATCGCCCAGGACTTCGGTGCCATCTCCCCCACTACCAGGTGCAGGAAGGTGACCACCCCGAGGGCGAAGACCAGGGCGACGAGGTGACTGGCCGCGTCCGGCAGGCCCACCGCGTGCAGCAGCGGGCTGAGCAGGTGCTCGATCGCCGGCTCGGCAAGCGCGCCGAGACCCAGGGTGCACAGCGTGATGCCGAGCTGCGCGCCGGCCAACATCAGCGACAGCTCGCGGACGCCGTCAAGCGCGGCCCGGGCCGCTCGGCCGCCGTTCGCCGCCGCCTGCTCCAGGCGGTAGCGCTTGCTGGCCACCAGGGCGAACTCGGCGGCCACGAAGAACCCGTTCAGCGCCAGCAGGATCACCGAGCTGAACAGCGCGATCCCTGGGCTCATGCGGACACCCCCGGCTTGGTCAACTGCAACCGCACCGAATCGGCCACGTGCCGGTCCACGGCCAGCACCTCGACGAGCGCCCGGGGTTCGGCCTCGTTGTCCTCGCCCTCCGCGCCCTCGGGCAGCAGGCTGATCTCCAGCCGGTCACCGACCTCCGGCACCCGGCCCAGCTCCCGCATCACCAGCCCGGACAGGGTGTCGTACTCCGGGGCCTCGGGCAGCGCGATGCCGGTGCTGTCGGCGACCTCGTCGATCCGCCAGCGCGCCGGCACCACCCAGGAACCGTCGTCCTGGCGGGCGGGGGCCCGCTCCGGCGGGTCGTCCTCGTCCCGGATCGGGCCGACCAACTCCTCGGCGATGTCCTCCAGGGTGATGACGCCGGCGAAGCCGCCGTACTCGTCGACCACGCAGGCCATCTGCCGGTGCCCGGAACGCAGCCGGTCGAGCACCGTGGGCAGGGGCAACGTCTCCGGTACGAGCAACGGCGGCCCGGCCACCGCGCTCACCGGGGTGGTGGCCCGCTCCCCCGGGGGTACGCCGAGCACGTCGGCGATGCCGACGATGCCGAGCAGGTCGTCGACGCCCTCCGCGCCGCGCACCGGGAAGCGGGAGTGGCCGGTGTCCAGCAGTTCGACCACCCGGCTGACCGGTTCGTGCGCCCGTACGGTGTGCACGTCGACCCGGGGCACCATGGCCTCCCCGGCGGTCAGTTCGCGGAAGTCCAGACCCCGGTCGAGCAGCGTGGACATCTCCGCGTCGAGGCTGCCCTCCTCGCGGGACTCGGCGATGATCTGTTCCAGGTCGGCCGGGGTGGCGCCGCTGGGCAGCTCCTCGATCGGCTCGATGCCGATCCGGCGGAGCAGGCGTACCGACGCGCGGTCGAAGAGCCGGATCAGCGGCCCGGCGACGGCCAGGTAGATGAGGGTGGACCGGCTCAGCGCCCGGGCCAGTTGCTCGGCCCGGGCGATGGCCAGGTTCTTCGGGGCCAACTCACCGAGGACCATCTGCACGATGGTGGCGATGACCAGGGCCAACGCCACCGACAGCGGCAGGCTGACCGCCTGGCTGACGCCGGCCACGCCGAGCAGGTCGGCGAGGCCACCACCCAGGTACGGCTCGGCGACGTAACCGACAAGCAGGGCGGTGACGGTGATACCGAGTTGGGCTCCGGAGAGCATGAAGGAGAGCCGGCTGGTGACGGTGAGGGCCCGGGCGGCGGCCTGGTCGCCGTCATCGGCGAGCTGACGCAGCTTGCCCCGGTCCACGGCGACGTAGCCGAACTCCTGCGCCACGAAGTAACCGGTGGCGGCGGTGAGCACGATGATCAGAAGAAGACCGACGACGATCAACACGGGTCGCTCAGGGCTCCCGGGGTCGTCGGTACGGGGATATGCCGGGCACGACCCGGCTGGCTACTGCTGCCCTCCTGGGCAGAAGAGTCGATCATGCCGCTATTTTATCGGCGCTGGCTGGGACTTCGCTGGGGGTGGGCCGAAGGAGCGCAACGTCCGGTTCGCGTACCGTCAGGCCGGCCCGGACGGCCCACCACCGCAGCCCCGTTCCACAAGCTCATCGGCGTCGAGCAGGCTCCGGTCCAGCCGCCCCGACCGGTACGCGGCCCGCCCGATCATCTGCGCCGCGACCGGCGCGGTCGCCAACTGGAAGACCCCCACCAGCAGGACCATGCCCAGGTCCGCCGGAGACCGCAGGCGCAACGCGATACCCGTAAGCAACAGGAGCACCCCGAGCACCTGCGGCTTCGTGGCCGCGTGTATCCGGGACAGCGCGTCCGGGAAACTCAGCACGCCGATCGCTGCGGCAAGCGCGAGCAGCGCGCCGGCCACCAGGCAACCGGCGCCGAGCCAGTCCGCGATCGTCGCGATCACTGCTGTTCCCGGACAGCGAAGCGGACAAGGGACACCGAGCCCACGAAGCCGAGCAGGGAGAGCACCACAAGCACCGGCAGCGTGGTGGCGTGCCGGTTGACCGCCGCCTCGGCGCCCACCGCGCCGACCATTGTGGCGAGCAGCATGTCCGCGGCGATCACCCGGTCCACGAGCGACGGGCCACGGTACAACCGGGCAAGCGCGAGCAGCGCGGTCACCGACAACAGGGCGGTAAGGACGACGGCCAGGAACGTGGTCACGGGCTGGTTCCCCTCTCGGATCGGTCGGTCTCGACGAGGCGCAGTTCAGCGGCGGAGCCCACCGCGCGGATGATGCGCCGTTCGACGGTGCGGGCGCGTTCGCGGGCCACGTCGAGGTCCGCCGGCCCGTGGGTGTCGAGCACGTGCAGGTAGAGCGTCCCGGAGTCCCGGTCCACCTCGAGGATCACCGTGCCCGGCACCAACGAGACCGCCTCGGCGGTGAGCGCCAGATTCAGGTCGGTGGCCACCCGTAGCCGGACCGCGATGATCGCCCCACGCGGCCGGTAGCCCGGCTGCACGGCGATCCGGGCGACGTGCAGGCTCGCGCTGACCAGCTCGACGACAAACCGGCCGGCGAACACCAGCAGCGCCCCGGGCCGCAGCCGACCGCCGAAGCTGACCGCCGGCAGCGGATAGAAGACAAGCACCGCACCGCCCACCAGCAGGCCACCCAGCAGATTGGCCCAGTTGATGTCCCCCCAGAGCAGGACCCAGACCACCACCAACCAGCCGAACGCCACCACCTGGTCGCGCCAACGCCCGAGCCGGCCGCGCCCCACCACCCGAGGCGCGGGGGCGTCGGGATCCGGCGCAAGGGGGCCGGTCACGGCCCGCCGCCCGGCAGCACGGCGTGCACGTACGGGGTACGCAGCCGAAGGTCGGCGGCCGCGTCGGCGGTGACGCCGAAGAGCGGACCGGCAAGCACGGTAAGCGCCAGCCCGAGGACGACAAGCGCCACGGTGGCCCCGACCATCAGCTTCGGCAACCGCACTGTCGACTGGCCGACGGCCAGTCGGGGCGCCCGCCAGAACGCGATGTTCCACACCCGGGAGGCCACGTAGAGGGTGAGCAGGCTGGTGAGCGTGCCCGCCGCGACGAGCACCCAGGGCAGCGGACCGCCGGCCGCCACCCCGGCCTGGAGCAGGCCGAGCTTGCCCAGGAAACCGGAGAACGGCGGCACCCCGGCGAGGTTCATGGCCGGGACGAAGAACAGCACCCCGAGCAGCGGCGCCACCCGGGCCAACCCGCCGATGCGGCGTAGGTCGGTGCTGCCGGCGCGCTCCTCCACCAGCCCCGCCACGAGGAACAGCGTGGTCTGGATGGTGATGTGGTGCACCACGTAGAAGATCGCGCCGGAGAGCCCGGCGGCGGTGCTCAACGCCACCCCGAAGATCATGTAGCCGATGTGGCTGACCAGGGTGAACGAGAAGAGCCGCTTCAGATCGGACTGGGCCACCGCGCCGAGGATGCCGATCACCATGGTCAGCCCGGCGACGACCATCAACAGCACCCGGGCGTGCCCGCCGGGGAACAGCAACGTCTCGGTGCGGATGATCGCGTAGACGCCCACCTTGGTGAGCAGACCCGCGAAGACGGCGGTGACCGGGGCAGGTGCGGTGGGATAGCTGTCCGGCAGCCAGGCCGACAGCGGGAAGACCGCCGCCTTGATCGCAAAGGCCAGGAGCAACATCAGTTCCAGGGCCAGCCGGACGCCGTCGGGGAGATCGTCGAGACGCTGGGCGAGTTGGGCCAGGTTGAGCGTCCCGGTGGCCGCGTACACCAGACCCACGCCGGTCAGGAAGATCATCGAGGAGAGGATGCTCACCACCACGTACGTCGACCCGGTTCGGATCCGGGTCTCGGTGCCGCCCAGGGTGATCAGCACGAAGCTCGCGGCCAACAGGATCTCGAACCCGACGAAGAGGTTGAACAGGTCACCGGCCAGGAACGCGTTGGTGACGCCCGCCGTGAGCACCAGGTACGTCGGGTGGAAGATCTCCACCGGACTGGACTCGCTCGTGTCGCTGCGACCCTGGCCGATCGAGTACAGCAACACGCAGAGGGTCACCGCCGACGAGACCACCACCATCAGCGCGGCGAGCTGGTCGGCGACAAGCACGATGCCGACCGGCGCCCGCCACCCACCGATCGCCACCACCACCGGCCCGTACCGGTACGCCTGCACGAGCAGCAGCAACGCCACGATGAGCGTGCCGCCCAGACAGAACACGCTTATCGACCGCTGGAGCCGGGGCTTTCCGGCCAGCAGCAGGGTCAGCGCCGCACCGAGCAGCGGCACCACCACCGGCAGCGGCAGCAGCGCGCTCATCACGCCTCCTCCCCGCGGCGCAGCCGGCGGCGGGCGGGTTCCGGATCGACCTGCTCCGGATCGCTGTCCGGGCCCTCCCCGCCGTGGTCGACGGCGCCCACCTCGTTCCGCCCGGCCCGGCTGATGATCTGCCGGTCCTCCAGGTCGTCGGGCACCTCGTCATCGCCGCTGAGATACCAACTGCGGTACGCCACAGCGAGCAGGAACGCGGTGAACCCGAAGGTGATCACGATGGCGGTCAACACCATCGCCTGCGGCAGCGGATCACTCATCCGCGCCACCGCACCGGTGCCGACTATCGGCGCGTCCCCCGGTCGCCCACCCAACAGGATCAACAGATTCACCCCGTTGCCGAGCAGGATCACCCCGAGCAGGATCCGGGTCAGGGTGCGCTCCAGCAGCAGGATCACCCCGCAGCCGAACAACACCGCGACGGCAAGCACCAGCACCAGCGTCGGCCCGGCGTCGCTCGCCGTCATGCCCGGTCCCCCTTTGTTCGCGACTGCGGGGCGCGCAAAAACGGCGCACTCCTCGCGCTCACCGATCCCCCTTGTCGACGGCCAGGCCGCCGCCGGCCGGGCCGGTGGCCTCGATGTGCCGGTCCACCTCGGCGCCGAGGCTGCGCAGGATGTCGAGCACCAGCCCGATCACGACCAGGTACACACCGATGTCGAAGAAGAGCGACGTGACCAGGTGGACGTCACCGACAACCGGCAGCATTGCGTCGATCTTGGCGCTCTCCAGCACGGACCCGCCGGCCAGCAGGCCCACCGCCCCGCTGCCCACCGCCAGGGCCAGCCCGGCGCCGAGGATCGCACCGGCGCCGATCGGGGCGGCCTCGGTCAGCTCGTACCGGCCGCCGGCCAGATAGCGGACCACCAGGGCGAGACCCGCCACCAGGCCACCGGCGAACCCACCCCCGGGCGCGTTGTGCCCGGAGAAGAGCAGGAACAGCGAGAACAGCACCACGGTGTGGAAGATCAGCCGGGTGACCACTTCCAGGACGATCGAGCGACGCCCCTCGTAGAGGGTCGGACCACCGCGCAGCCACACCGGGCGGCCGGGCTCGTCGATCCGCTGACCCGACTCCGGCCGGCGCGGTCGCGGCCCGGTCCGGGACCGCTCGAAGATCAGGCTGGCCACCCCGGTCGCGGCCACCACCAGCACCGCCAGCTCACCCATCGTGTCCCAGGCCCGGATGTCGACCAGGGTCACGTTCACCACGTTGCGGCCGTACCCCTCGGCCACCGCCAGATCCGGGAAGGCGGCGGAGATGTCCGGGGCCCGGCGGGCCCCGGCGGCGGTGAGGGCCAGCCCGGCGGCGACCACACCCACCGCCACCCCGATCGTCCGGCGGATCCAGCGGGTCCGCCGCAACGGACGGGCCGAGAACCGCTCCGGCAGGCGGCGCAGCACCAGCACGAAGACCGCGATCGTCGCGGTCTCCACAAGGAACTGGGTGAGCGCCAGGTCGGGCGCGCCGTACAGGACGAAGATCATCGCGGTGCCGTAGCCGGTCATCCCCACCAGCAGCATCGCGGTCAGCCGACGGCGGGCACCGACCGCAAGCACCGCGGCGACCGTGATCACCACCACGACCACCGGTTGGAGCAGGTTGTCCCAGAGCGGAATCCGGGCCCGCCACGGGCCGGCGGAGAGCATCGCCGCACCGGGCACCAGCACCAGGGTGACCAGGATGATGCCGAGATACTGCGGCAGGGAGCCGCGCTGGGTCGCGCCGGTGACCTCGATGGCCAACCTGTCGAACCGGCCCACGATCCACTCGTAGCCCTGGTTGCCGCCCACCGGCGAACGGAGCCGGGCCAGCACCGGAGCGAGCGGCCCCCGCACGGCGAAGAGCAGGCCGCCGCCGACGAGGGCCAGCACGGACAGGCCGAGCGCCGGGGTCGGCCCGGACCAGAGCGCCAGGTGCGCGTCGACCCCACCGAGCAGCTCGGCGTACGGGCGCAGCAGGTCGTCCAACACGCTCGCGGCCGGACCGGCGAGCAGCCCGACCCCGGCGAGCACCGCCGGCGGGACCAGCAGCGACACGGCGATCGGACCCGGCTGGACCGGTTCCACCCCCGGCCGGTCGGCGAACGCGCCCCAGAGGAACCGGACGCTGTACGCGACGGTGAGCACCGTCCCGACGACCAGGCCGGTGAGGAGCAGGGGCTGGTCGGTGAACGCCCCGAACACCGCCTCCTTGGACACGAAACCGACAAGCGGCGGCACCCCCGCCATCGACGCCGCAGCCAGCACGGCGACCACGAACAGCGGTCGGGACCAGTGCCGCAGCCCGGTCAACTCGCGCAGGTCGCGGGTGCCGGCACCGTGGTCGATGATGCCGACCACCAGAAACAACGCCGCCTTGAACAGTGCGTGCGCCAGCAGCATCGCGGTGCCGGCCAGGGCGGCGTCCGGGGTACCCGAGCCGGTCACGGCGACCAGCAGACCGAGTTGGCTGACCGTCCCGTACGCCAGCAACAGCTTCAGGTCGGTCTGCCGCAGCGCGGCCCAGCCACCGAACAGCATGGTGGCCACGCCGGCGATCTGCACCACCGGCCGCCACGGGCCAACAGTGGCGAGGGCCGGCGCGAGCAGCCCGACCAGGTAGACGCCGGCCTTGACCATGGCGGCCGCGTGCAGGTACGCGCTGACCGGCGTGGGCGCCGCCATCGCGACCGGCAGCCAGGAGTTGAACGGCAGCACCGCCGACTTGGACAGCGCGCCGGCCAGGATCAGCAGCACTGCCACCACCAGGTACCCGCCGCCGGGCAACGGCTGGGCGGAGATCTCCGACCAGCGGTAGGTGCCGGCGTGCACGCCCAGCATGATGAACCCGACAAGCATGGCGAGCCCGCCGAGCGTGGTGACGGTCAACGCCTGCGCCGCCGCCCACCGGCTGGACCGCCGCTCGGTGCTGTGCCCGATCAGCAGGTACGAGAAGATCGTGGTCAGTTCCCAGCCGACGTAGAGCAGCAGCAGGTCGTCGGCGAAGACCAGGACGAGCATCGCACCGGCGAAGGCGACCAGGACCCCGACGTACTGGGCCAGCCCCTGCGAGCCGGCGCTGAAGTAGCGGGCGCTGTAGACGAGCACGAGCGTGCCGACGCCCCCGATCAGCAGGGTCAGCAGCCAGGAGAGCGTGGTGAGCCGGAACGCGAGGTCGAGGCCCAACTGCGGGATCCACCGGTACGTCTCGACCACCGCCCCGCCGTGGCCGACGGCCGGGGTGCGGGCCAGCGCCCAGCAGAAGGCGGCGGCCGGCGCCAGCGCCAGCGGGTAGCACGCGCCGGATCCCCACCACCGGACGAGCAGGGGTGCGACGAGGGCCGCCACGAGGTGGAGGATGAGCAGTACCAGCACCTGCGCTCCCGATCCAGGTGGCCGACGCCCGTGCAGCGGCGGCCCCTAGCAGCGATCAGACGCCAGTTTGTCGCCGCTCGGGCGGTTTTACCGGAATTCCCCCACCCCAACTCCGGTCGATCATGGAGTGGTGGTGTCCGCTTTGGTAGGGAGCATCCAGCTTTGCCACCCGCCACAACTCCATGATCGACGCCGGTCAGCGGGGTCGGGTCAGCGGGGCCGGTCAGCGGGGCTGGTCAGCGGGGTTGGGTCAGCGGAGGAGGGCGTTGGGGCGGGGTTTGGTGTCGTCGGGGGCGGGGCGGTTTTGGCGCAGCTCGGTCAGCAGGTCGGCGCGGCCGAGTTGACGTGCCACCCGGTCGACCACCCGTTCCGCGGCGGCCAACGACCGCACCGAGAGCAACCGACCACGGCTCTCCCGGCGCAGCACGAAGTAGTGGACGGCGGCGCGGACCTGGCCGCGATCGGCGGCGCTGGCCTGGGCGGTGCACAGGACCAGCTCCCGTAGGCAGCGGGCGAGACGTTCGGCGAGCTCGAACTCGGCGCCCTGCAGGCCACCGCGGAGCGCGGCGAGATGGCTGTCGACCTTGCGAATCAGCACGTCGGTGCCCGGTTCGACGGTGCGCTGCTCGCCGGCCATCAAACCCCCTCACCCCGTTCGCGTTGGCAGTGAAGTTACTTTATGTTGCCAGGTACAAGCAAGCAGTTAAGTGAGACTTAACGTATTAAGCGCACGTTCCATGCTTTTTGCTTTTGTCCGGCACATTCCACCGTCGGTCGGTCGTCGTTGTCGTACCGGCGGGGCAGGATGGACCGGTGACCGGGGCAGACGCAGACGCCGGCGCGGTGCTCGCCGGCTTCGGCCCGGCCACCCGCGCCTGGTTCGAGGCCGCCTTCGCCGCCCCCACCGCCGCACAGACCGGAGCCTGGCGCTCGGTCGCCGCCGGCCGCAGTGCCCTCGTGGTCGCACCCACCGGCTCCGGCAAGACGCTGGCGGCCTTCCTCTGGTCACTCGACCGGTTGGCCCGCGAGCCCGCACCGGCCGAGGCGCGGCAGCGCTGTCGGGTGCTCTACGTCAGCCCGCTCAAGGCCCTCGCCGTCGACGTCGAGCGCAACCTGCGCGCCCCGCTGGCCGGCATCCGGCAGGCGGCCACCCGGTTGGGCGTCGCACCGCCGGACATCACCGTCGGCATGCGCACCGGCGACACCCCGGCCGACGAGCGACGAGCCTTCGCCCGCACCCCACCGGACATCCTCATCACCACGCCCGAGTCGCTGTTCCTGCTGCTCACCTCCGCCGCCCGGGATTCGCTGCGCGGCGTCCAGACGGTGATCGTCGACGAGGTGCACGCGGTGGCCGGCAGCAAACGCGGCGCCCATCTCGCCCTCTCCCTCGAACGCCTCGACGAGCTGCTGCCCGCTCCGGCGCAACGCATCGGCCTCTCCGCGACCGTCCGGCCGATCGACGCCTGCGCGCAGTTCCTCGGCGGCGCCCGTCCGGTGGACGTCGTGCAGCCGGCCACCCCGAAGACCATCGAGGTCAGCGTGCAGGTCCCGGTGGAGGACATGACCCGCCTGGACGAGCAGGAGCAGCCACCGGAGGACGACCTGGGCGGCCCCGGCCCACGCCGCGCCTCGATCTGGCCGGCCGTCGAGGAGCGGGTGTTCACCCTCATCGGGCAGCACCGCTCGACAATCGTCTTCACCAACTCCCGCCGCAGTGCCGAGCGCCTCTGCGCCCGGCTCAACGAGCTGGCCGCCGAGGCGGTGGCTGCGGAGGCGACGGCTGCCGAGGCGGTGGCTGCGGAGGCGACGGCTGCCGAGGCGGTGGCTGCGGAGGCGACGGCTGCCGAGGCGCCGACCGCCGGGGCAGCGGGCTCCGCGTCGGCCGAGGGCGCAGTCGGCGTACCCGAGGGGTTGTCGGCGGGGAACGGGCCGGGAGCCGACGGCGGCCAGGTGCCCGGCGGACAGCGGTGGGCTGGCCCCGCCGGTCCGCTGCGCAACCGACCACCGGCCGAGGTGATGGCCCAGTCCGGCGCGGCGACCGGCGCGGCGCCGGTGATCGCCCGCGCCCACCACGGCAGCGTCTCCCGGGAGGAGCGCAAGCACATCGAGGAGGCCCTCAAGTCCGGTCAACTCCCCGCCGTGGTCGCCACCTCCAGCCTGGAGCTGGGCATCGACATGGGCGCTGTCGACCTGGTGGTGCAGATCGAGGCCCCGCCGAGCGTGGCCGCCGGCCTGCAACGGGTCGGCCGGGCCGGGCACCAGGTGGGCGCGGTCTCCCGAGGGGTGGTCTTCCCCAAGCACCGCGGCGACCTGCTCTCCTGCGCGGTCGTGGCCGAACGGATGACCGACGGCGCGATCGAGGAGCTGCACTACCCGCGCAACCCCCTCGACGTGCTGGCCCAGCAGATCGTCGCGATGGTGGCGCTGGAGCCGTGGCCGCTCGGCGACCTGGCCGTGTTGGTCCGCCGGGCCGCGCCCTTCGCCGAGCTGCCCGACTCCGCACTGCACGCCGTGTTGGACATGCTCTCCGGCCGCTACCCGTCCACCGCCTTCGCCGAGCTGCGTCCCCGACTGGTCTGGGACCGGGCCACCGACCTGCTCACCGGCCGTCCCGGCGCGCAGCGACTCGCTGTGACAAGCGGTGGCACCATCCCGGACCGAGGGCTGTTCGGCGTCTTCCTGGCCGGTGCCGAGCGCGCCGCCCGGGTCGGCGAGCTGGACGAGGAGATGGTCTACGAGTCCCGGGTCGGCGACGTCTTCCTGCTCGGCTCCTCCTCCTGGCGGATCGAGGAGATCACCCCCGACCGGGTGCTGGTCTCGCCCGCCCCCGGCCAGGCCGCCCGGATGCCGTTCTGGAAGGGCGACCAGCTGGGCCGCCCGGTGGAGTTGGGCCGGGCCATCGGCGCCCGGGTGCGCACCCTGCTGCGGCAGACCGACGAGGCGGCGCTGGCCGCGCTGCGCGACGGTGGGCTCGACGACTGGGCCGCCGGCAACCTGATGGCGTACCTGCGCGAGCAGCGGGAGGCCACCCGTTCGCTGCCCGACGACCGCACGGTAGTTGTCGAACGGTTCCGCGACGAGCTGGGCGACTGGCGGCTCGCCGTGCACAGCGTCCTCGGGGCCCGGGTCAACGGGCCGTGGGCGCTCGCGGTGGGCCGCCGGCTTGCCGAACGGTACGGGGTGGACGCCCAGGTGATGCCCTCCGACGACGGCATCGTGGTGCGGCTGCCGGACACCGCCGACGAGCCGCCCGGCGCCGACGTGGTGGTCTTCGAGCCCGACGAGATCACCCAACTGGTGGAGGAGTCGGTAGGCACCTCGGCGCTGTTCGCCGCGCGCTTCCGCGAGTGCGCCGCCCGGTCCCTGCTGCTGCCCCGCCGCGACCCGCGCCGCCGCCAACCGCTGTGGCAGCAGCGGCAGCGCTCCGCGCAGCTGCTCGACGTCGCCCGCGAGTACGCGGACTTCCCGGTCACCCTGGAGGCCGCCCGCGAGTGCCTGCAGGACGTCTTCGACCAGCCGGCGCTGGCCGGGCTGATGCGCGACCTGGCCGCCCGCAAGGTGCGACTGGTCGAGGTCGAGACGAGCGCACCGTCCCCGTTCGCCAGGTCGCTGCTCTTCGGCTACGTCGGCGCGTTCCTCTACGAGGGCGACGCCCCGTTGGCGGAACGCCGTGCCGCCGCGCTCGCCCTGGATTCCACGCTGCTCGGTGAGCTGCTCGGCCGGGTCGACCTGCGCGAGTTGCTCGACCCGGCGGTGCTCGCCGAGACCGACAGGCAGCTGCGGTGGCTGACCGAGCAACGCCGCCCCCGCGACGCGGAGGACGTGGTCGAGCTGCTGCGGGTGCTCGGTGACCTGAGCGACGCCGAGTTGACCGAGCGGGGTGTGCCCGAGGGCTGGCTGACCGAGCTGGAGGCGACCCGCCGGGTGCTGCGGGTCCGGATCGCCGGCGAACAGCGGTGGGTGGGTGTCGAGGACGCCGCCCGGCTGCGCGACGCGCTCGGCGTGGCGTTGCCGGTCGGGGTGGCCGAGGCGTACCTCGCCCCGGTGGCCGACCCGCTCGGTGACCTGGTGGCCCGCTACGCCCGCACCCACGGCCCGTTCGCGGCGGCCAGCTGCGCGGCCCGCTTCGGGCTCGGCGTGTTCGTCGTCGAGCAGGCGTTGCGCCGGCTCGGCGCCACCGGGCGGGTGGTCTCCGGGGAGTTCACCCCGGACTCGGCCGGCGCCCAGTGGTGCGACGCCGAGGTGCTGCGGATGCTGCGTCGTCGCTCGCTCGCGGCGCTGCGCCGCGAGATCGAGCCGGTGCCGCCCCGGGCGCTCGCCACGTTCCTGCCCCGCTGGCAGCAGGTCGGGTCGTCCGCCCGGGGGGTGGAGGCCCTCGCCGCGACTGTGGAGCAGTTGCAGGGCGCGGCGGTGCCGGCGTCCGCGCTGGAGCGTTTGGTGCTGCCCGGCCGGGTCGCCGACTACTCCCCCGCCCAGCTCGACGAGCTGTGCGCCAGCGGGGAGGTGCTCTGGGCCGGGTCGGGGGCGATCTCCGGCGGCGACGGCTGGGTCACCCTGGCGTACGCGGACGCCGCGCCGCTGCTGCTGCCGCCACCGGACGAGGCGTTGACGCGTACCCCGTTGCACGACGCGGTGCTCGACGCGCTCGGCGACGGGCAGGCGCTGTTCTTCCGGCCGCTCGCGGACCGGGTCGGCTCGACCGACGACGCCGCCCTGACCACCGTGATCTGGGACCTGGTCTGGGCCGGGCACCTCACCAACGACACCCTCGCGCCGCTGCGCGCGGTGCTCGGCGCCGGGGGTGCGCACCGGGCCCGGCCGTCCGCGCCGCGCACCCGGTACCGGCGGCCCGGTCGGGTGGCGCTGCCCACCCGGGGTGGTCCGCCGACAGTCGCCGGCCGGTGGTCGCGCCTGCCCGAACGGGACGTCGACCCGACCCGGCGGGCCGCCGCGCTCGCCGACGTCCTGCTGGAGCGACACGGGGTGGTCACCCGGGGCGCGGTGGTGGCCGAGCAGGTGGTCGGCGGGTTCTCGGCGGTCTACCCGGTGCTGTCGGCGCTTGAGGAGCGCGGCGCGGCCCGCCGGGGTTACTTCGTCGAAGGGCTCGGCGCGGCGCAGTTCGCGGTGCCCGGGGCGGTGGACCGGCTGCGCGCGCTGGCCGAGCCGATGGACGGCAACCGGGGTAGGGGTGCGCCGGCCACCGTCCTCGCCGCCACCGACCCGGCCAACCCGTACGGCGCGGCGCTGCCCTGGCCGGAACGGGTTGTCGACTCCGGCGACGGGGCCACCCCGGCGACCAGGCACCGGGCCGGCCGCAAGGCCGGCGCGCTTGTGGTGCAGGTCGGTGGTGACCTGGTGCTCTACGTGGAACGTGGCGGCCGGACACTGTTGTCCTTCAGCGACGACACCGAGACGCTCGCGGTGGCCGGCAAGGCACTCGCCGACGCCGTGCACTCCGGCGCGTTGGGGGCGTTGTCGGTGGAGCGGGCCGACGGCGAGGCCGTGCACTCCTCGCCGCTGCGCGACGCGCTCACCGCCGCCGGTTTCCGGGCTACCCCGCGCGGCCTGCGGCTGCGCGGCTGATCCGTCCGCCGCGACCACTGCCGCACCCCGTGCGCCCGCGAGGGCCGAACCGGGGACGGGTTCGATCGGACGATGCCCCGCACCCGTGCTCAGCGAAGGCCGTTGAGCACCTGCTCGTAGCGGGGGCGGTTGGCCGCCGGGGTCTTCGCCTCGAGGTAGTTGAGCACCACCGCGCCCCGGCGGTACGACTGCCCGGCCCAGGTCTCGGCGATGTCGCCGGCGCTTGTCTCGTCCGGGAAGACGTACACGGTGACGGCGTCGGTGGCGATCAGCTCGGAACAACCCAGGCCGAGCCCGTCCGGTCCGCAGTCGACCGAGCGGTCCTTCGGGTGCGCCACCTTCAGGCCGGCGGCCTTGAACGCCTCGACGATCTGCTGCGCCCCGGGTGCCCCGACCGGGCGTTGGGGCAGCACCACCGGCGGTGGACTCGCCGGTCGGTGCTGCGTGGGCCCCTGCGGGGCAGTGGAGGGCGGGATCGACGCAGGTGGCGCACCGCCGGTGCGGGACGGGGTCACCGAGGGCGTGGGTGCATTCGACGGCACCGCGGACGACGGGGCCACCGCGGGCGGGGCGGACGCGGTGGGCGACGAGGTGGGAGCCGCGCTCGACGGGTCGGCCTCGTCACCGCCGCAGCCGGCGGTGAGGGCGACGGCGACCAGCAGGACCCCGACAGCGGGCAGGCTCCGAAGTGTCACCTGCGCAAGTCTGCCCAACCAGGCCCGGCAGCGGGAGGGGCCGGTCGGCCACCGCGCTGTCCCATATCCGCCACCCACGCCCGACTCCCGCTCGTGGGTACGCTCCGGAACCGGCAGCAGACGCGACGCAGGGCGAGGTGGACCGTGGACGGTTTCGAGGTACGGGCGGCGGGCGCCACCGAGCGGACGACTGTCGACGCCCTGCACGAGCGCGAGTGGGGTGGCCCGTACGTGGTGGCCCACGACACCCGGCACGACGTGCGTACCCTGCCGACCCTGGTGGCGCTGGACGCCACCGCGACGGTGGCCGGCGCGCTGACGTACCGGGTCGAGGGGGACGGCCTGGAGGTGGTCACAGTGGTCGCGGCCGAGCCCGGTGGCGGCGCCGGCACCGCCCTCCTGTCGGCGGCGACCTCGATCGCTGCCGAGGCGGGCCTGGCCCGGGTGTGGCTGATCACCTCGAACGACAACCTGCGGGCGCTGCGGTTCTACCAGCGGCGCGGGATGCGGTTGGTCGGCGTGGATCCGGGCGCTGTGGATCGTGCCCGCCGACTCAAGCCGGAGATTCCGCTGGTGGGCGAGCACGGCATCCCGCTGCACGACGAACTCGTCCTGGAACTGCGGATCGACGCGCGGGGTTAACCTGCGGACATGTCCGTCCCGCCCTGGATCTCACTGACCACCGACTACGGCCTCTTCGACGGTTTCGTGGCGGCCTGCCACGGGGTGATCGCCCGGATCGCGCCGACGGCCCGGGTCATCGACGTGACCCACCTGGTGCCGCCGGCGGACGTGCGGCGGGGTGCGGCGGTGCTGGCGCAGACCGTGCCGTACCTGCCGGTGGGCGTGCACGTCGCGGTGGTCGATCCGGGGGTGGGCACCGCCCGGCGGGGCATCGCGCTGGCCACCCCGGGTGGGCTGCTTGTCGGCCCGGACAACGGGCTGCTGCCGGACGCCGCCGCCGCGCTCGGCGGGATCACCGCAGCGGTGGAGCTGACCGAGCCGCGCTGGTTGGCCGATCGGGTGTCCGGCACGTTCCACGGGCGGGACGTCTTCGCGCCGGTGGCGGCCCGGCTGGCGCTCGGCGCGCCCCTGGCCGACGCGGGGCCGCCGGTCGATCCGGATGGCCTGGTCCGGCTACCCAGGCCGGCGCTGAGCTGCGACGACGAGGGTTTCACCGCCGAGGTGTCGACGGTGGACCAGTTCGGCAACGTCCAGTTGGCCGCACCGGCGCACCTGCTCGACGCGCTGCCGGCGGCGCTGCGGGTCGGGCCGCCGGGTCCGGCACCGGCCCGACCGGCCATCCGGGGTCGGACCTTCGGCGCCGCCCCGGCGGGCGGCCTTGTGGTGTACGTCGACTCGGCCGACCTGGTCGCCGTCGCGGTCAACGGCGGGCGGGCGGTGGACCTCCTCCGGGTGGCCCCGGGTGACCTCCTACGGGTTTCCCGCTGATATTCGACTGTGGAATGCTGCCCCGGTGGGTGAACAAGTGGTTCCCGTGGGCTGTCCCTGCTGTGCGTCCCGGACCGGTGGGGGGACCTGCCCGGTCTGTTTCTGGACCGACGACGGCCAGACCGACGCCGACGCCGACGCCGTCCGGGGCGGCCCCAACGGCGACCTGAGCCTTTCGCACGCTCGACTCAACTACGCCGTCTACGGTGCCAGCCACCCGCGCTACCAGGACATGGTGCGCCCGGCCCGCCCCGACGAGCGCCCCTGATCGACGCCCGACGGGTGCGGGCTGCTCAGCACACGGGCACGCTGCCGCCGTACACCCCGGAGATGTACGCGTGGCTGACGTACTGGCCGGTGGCCAGGCGGTTCCACCGGGTGGTGGTGCGGTACGGCCCGGCGACCGACTGGCCTGTGACGTAACACTGGAGCGGCACGTGCGCCAACCGGGCGGCGAGGCCACGGATCGGGTACGACGTGCTGGCACCGGTGCGGATGTTCAGCGGGCCGTCACCGACCACACCACGCGGCCCGCCACCGGTCCACAGGTAGGCGACGTCCACCCACGCGTTCGTGGTCAACTGGAGGCCATCCCAGAAGGTGCCGTCGGCCAGGTCGACGCCGGCCGGGTTGAGCACCGTCCGCCCGAACTGGTCCCGTCCGCCGTTGTACCCGGACTGGTACGCGGCCTGCGCCTCGGGCTGGCCCTGCGGCAGGTTCTTCCAGTTTTCCCGGACCGACGAGGGGTTCCAGTAGTCGTCGCGGGTGTTCCACGGCCCGACGTCCCAGACCGGGGCGTACTCGCAGCGGGACCCGCTGGTGGTGCAGACCCGCACTGTGTAGTCGCCGGTGTTGAGGGGGGAGAGCCCGCGCCGCGACGGCAACGCAACGAAGTGGTCCCGGGGTTGGACGGTTCGGCCGTTGGCGGTCAGTTCACCGACCAGGCCGATCCGGGTGGCGTACACCCGGTAGGTGCGGCCGGGCGTGGCGGCGGAGACGGCGGCGGCCGCGTCGGCGGTGAGCTGCACGCCACGAACCGTCGCGGTGCCGCCGTTCGTGGGTGCGGTGAGCACCACCCGGGTCTGCACCCGGATGACCGGCCGGTCGAAGACCGCGCCCCCGGTGGCGGCCCGCCACTCGGTCCAGCCGGCGGCCCGCCAGCCACGGACCTGCGCCTCCACTGTGGCCTTGGCGGGGATCGAGGCGCTGATCTCGGCGCGGACGCGGGTGGCCGGCCGGGACAGGGTGCGGGGAGCGGTCAGGAGCATCCCCTCGACGACCGCGCTGTGCGGGCTGCGCGCGCCGCCACCCCTGGGCCGACCAGCGCCGAGTCGGAGGCCGGCCGCGGTACGCCGGACGTTCACGTCGTCGCGGTCGACGGCCAGGTCGGCGGCCCACTGCTCGCTGTGCGGGGCGACGGCGGTGAGGATGATCGGACCGGCGACGGGGGCGACCGGCATGGGGTTGGTGACGGGCAGGAGCGCTGCGGTGAGCCCGAGGGTAATGGTGCCGATGAGGGCGACGATGGGAATACGACGACGAGGTCGCGTCATGGTTATTCTCCTCAGAACCCCCTGACCATCGCATGTCGGGAGATCAGGTGGAACCTGTGTACAAATAGCGACACATGCGAATCCTGCTCAAATGAGAGAGGATGACAGCGTGCCCGAAGGCGACACCGTCTGGAACACCGCGCGGGTGCTGCATCGCGCGCTCGCGGGCGCGCGGATCACCGACAGTGACTTCCGGGTGCCCCAGCTGGCGACCACCGATCTCACCGGTTGGACAGTGCACGAGTCGGCCAGCCGGGGCAAGCACCTGCTGCTGCGCCTCGGCGCCCCGGACGGGGCGCCCTGGACCCTGCACTCGCACCTCCGGATGGACGGCGCCTGGCGGGCGTACGCCCCGGGGGAACGCTGGACCGGCCGGCCCGCGCACCTGATCCGCGTGGTGCTGCGCAGTCCCGGTGCGGTCGCGGTCGGCTATCACCTGCACGAGCTGGCCCTGGTGCCGACCGCCGAGGAGGACCAACTGGTCGGCCACCTCGGCCCCGACCTGCTCGGCGCGGACTGGGACCCGACCGAGGCGACCCGTCGACTCGCCGGTCACCCGGAGCAGACCATCGGCGAGGCGCTGCTCGACCAGCGCAACCTGGCCGGAGTGGGCAACCTCTACAAGTGCGAGGTGCTGTTCCTGCGCGGTGTGTCGCCGTGGACGCCGGTCGGCGCGGTGCCCGACCTGCCCGGCCTGGTGGCCCTCGCGCAGCGACTGCTCGCCGCCAACCGGGGCCGGTGGACGCAGAGCAGCACCGGCTCCCTGCGCCGGGGGCAGACCAGCTACGTGTACGGTCGCCGCGCCCAGCCGTGCCGGCGCTGCGGGACCGCGATCCGCAAGCAGGAGTTGGGCGACCGGGTCACCTACTGGTGCCCGGTCTGCCAGCCCGAACACCAGGGCACCCCAGAATCCGGCTGACCAGGGCGGCCGTCGACCAAGGCCGGCCCAGATACGGACGATTGGGTAATTCCTATCCGGCCGCCGGAGTCGCATGCTGCGGTTGAGTGCTCACCGATCGTCAGCAGAGCGCCGAGGCAGCCACGCCGGGGTGGCCACCCTCGCGCCCCGACCCGGGGAGAGTCATGGCGCTGTTCCGCAGACTCCGCTCCACCTTCTTCGAACGGGCCACCCCCGACACCGACGACCGCGCCGGGGGCCGGGCGGCGTCCGTACCCTCCGCGCGGACCGCCGAGGAGACCGCCCCGACGCCGAGCCTGGACCCGGCAGTGGTGCCCCGCTGCTTCGGCCCGGTGCCGAACTTCGCCCACAGCCCCCGCCCGACGTGCGACCCCGACGGGCGGGTGGTGCCCGGGACCGGGCTGCGCAAGTTCGTCGACCCACTGCCGGTCCCGGGCCAACGCGACGGCACCGACCTCGGCGGCCACCTACCGGTGGCGACGCCGGACACGATCAGCTATCCGGGCTGCGACTACTACGAGATCGTCGTGCAGGAGTACGCGCAACGGCTGCACCGGGACCTGCCGGCCACCCGGCTGCGCGGCTACCGACAGCTCAACCTGGGCACCGACCCGGCGGGGCACAACACTGTGGCACCCCCGGAGCGGCCCTGGCACCTCGGCCCGATGATCCTCGCCCGGCGCGGCCGACCGGTCCGGGTGAAGTTCATCAACCACCTCCCGACCGGCCGGGCCGGTGAGCTGTTCCTGCCTGTCGACGACACCATCGAGGGCGCCGGGATCGGCCCGCTCGACGGGCCCGCCCCGTTCCCGCAGAACCGCGCCGTGCTGCACCTGGCCGGAGCGCAGACCGGTTGGAACAGCGCCGGCAACCCGGGGCAGTGGATCACGCCGGCCGGGGAGATCACCCCGTACCCGAACGGGGTGGGCGTGACCCACGTGCCGGACATGCCGCCGCCGGGTGCCGGGGCCACCACCCTGTACTACCCGAACGAGCAGAGTGGCCGGCTGCTGTGGTTCCACGACAACACCCTCGGCCTGGCCCGGCTCACCGTCTACGGCGGGCAACTCGCGCTCTACCTGCTCACCGATCCCGCCGAGGAGCAGCTCGTCGCCGACGCGGTGCTCCCGGCCGACCAACTGCCGCTGGTGATCGAGGACAAGACGTTCGTGCCGGACGACGCCCAACTCGCCGCCGAGGACCCGACCTGGGACCGGGACCGCTGGGGCGCCCGGGGCAGCCTCTGGCACCCGCACGTCTACCAGCCGCGGCAGAACCCGTACCGGTCCGGCGGACGCAACCCCACCGGCAGGTGGGACTACGGCCCCTGGTCGCGTGATCCCGCCGCGGACAGCAACCGCACCGACGGCTGCGTCGCCAACCCGCACCACGACCCGGTCGATGCGCCGGACGAGCCGCCGATGTACCCCGGTGTGCCGCACCCGTCGGCGGTGCCCGAGGCGTACGGCGACACCCCCCTCGTCAACGGTGTCGCCTACCCGTACCTGGAGGTGCTGCCGCGCACCTACCGGTTCCGGATCCTGAACGCCTGCCTGGACCGCAGCCTCAATCTCCAGCTCTACCGGGCCTGCTCCGACGCGCCGATGTGGACGGTCGACGGGGCGTTGGCCGATGCCGAGGCCGGGGAGGTGCCGATGGTGCCGGCGGTGCGGGCACCGGACCGGCCGCCGGGGTGGCCGACCGACGGACGCGACGGCGGTGTGCCGGATCCGCTCGCCGCCGGGCCGGAGTTCATCCAGATCGGCAACGAGGCCGGGTTGCTGCCCGCCCCGGTGGTGCTGCCGAACCGGCCGGTCGGCTACCGCTACGACCGGCTCGACCCGACAGTGCTGAACGTCGACGGGCACACCCTGCTGCTCGCCCCGGGTGAACGGGCCGACGTGCTCGTCGACTTCGCCGCCGTGCCGCCGGGCACCACGCTGATCCTGTACAACGACGCCCCGGCACCGCTGCCCGGCTTCGACCCCCGCTACGACCAGCACACCGACGCACCGGACCGGACCGCCGAGGGTGGGCCGCCGGGCACCGAGCCGGGGTACGGCCCGAACACCCGCACCCTGCTCCAGTTCCGGGTCGCGGGGACCCCGGCACCGCCGTACGACCTGGGCCGGCTACGCGAGCGGCTGCCCGTGGCGTACGCGGCCAGTCAACGCCCGCCGATCGTGCCGCAGCCGGCGTACGACCCGGCGTTCGGCACCCGCACCGCCTCGACGACGACGGTGCCGGTGCACGCCACCTCGCTGACGATCACACCGACGGCCGGCGCGGGGCCGGTGACGCTGCCGATCGCGGTCAAGGCCGTACAGCAGGTCTTCGAACCCGACCACGGCCGGCTGGTCGGCCGGCTCGGCGTCGGACACCCGCACGCCGGACCGCTCAACCCGACGACCCTGCCCCTCGGTCCCACCGACCCGGTCACCGAGGTGCTCTTCGCCACCGACCCGGCCGTGCCGCTGGGCACCGCCACCGACGGCATCCAACTCTGGCGGATCAGCGGCAACGTCCGGCAGACCGCACCGCTGCACTTCGGCGGCTGCGACGTGCAGTTGGTCAACCGGGTCGGTTGGGACGGCACACTGCGCCTCCCGCACGGCACCGAGCTGGGTTGGAAGCAGATCGTCCGGGTCAACCCCCGGGAGGACGTGGTGGTGGCGCTGCGCCCGGTCGCCCCGGCGCTGCCGTTCAAGCTCGGCGACAGCGTCCGGCTGCTCGACCCGTGCCGCCCGGCCGGTGCGCGGACCGGCTCGACCCCGGTCAGCCCGGCGGACGGGCGACCCGCCACCGTGGTCAACCACCTGGTCAACCTCGGCTGGGAGTACCGCTGGCACAGCCAGCTCGCCGGCCACCGGGACGGCGGGATGACCCGGCCACTGGTGCTGCGGGTGACGCCGAAGGCACCGACCGGGCTGACCGCCACGCCGGTACCGGGCTCGGCCACCGCGCTACCCGCGATCACACTCGCCTGGACCAGCAACGGCGGCCGGCCACCGGCGACCAGTCACCTGCTGCACCGAGCCACCGACGCGACCTTCGACGGCGAGATCACCACGATCACCGTCGCGGCGGCCGCCACCCGGTACACCGACGCGTCAGTCACGCCCGGGGTGACCTACCACTACCGGATCCGGGCGGAGAACGCGGTCAGCTACTCGTCCTGGTCCAACGGGGTGCCCGCCTCGGTGCACCTGGCCGCGCCGAGCGGCCTGGTCGCCGCGCTGCCGCCCGCCGCGCCGTTGCGGGTGGCCCTGCGCTGGACGAACCGCTCGTTCGCCACCGGCATCGACGTGCAGCGGGCCACCAACCCGACGTTCACCAGCGGGCCGGGCACCACGGCGATCGGTGCCGGCGACAGCCACCTGGACGTCACGATCGCACCGGACACCACGTACTACTACCGGGTACGGACCACCTACCTGGGTGCCGCCTCAGCCTGGTCGACTGTCGCCACGGTGACCGCCCCGCCCCCGCCGGGCACTCCGCACGGGGTGGGCGCCACCGCTAGCTCACCCGGGCCGGACACCGCGACTGTGGTCCTGGCCTGGGCGGCGAGCACCCCCGCCGGCCCCGGGGCCGGGTTCATCGTGCAGCGGGCGCTGGACCCGGCGTTCGGCCGGGAGGTGGCCACCTTCACGGTGACCGGTCGTGGCTTCAGCAACACGGGACTGGCCCGGGGCGTCACCTACCACTACCGGATCCGGTCGTTCAACGTCGTTGGCAGTTCGCCGTACACGGAGCCGATCCGGGTCACGACGCCACCGTGACCAGCGCGGGGCGGGTGCCTGGTGCGGCGGCGGCGTTCCTCAGCGGGTCGGGGCGCGCAGCTCGGCAAGCGCCCCGGCCACCCCGTGCAACAGGTCGGTCGCCTCGGTGAGCCGGTCGGCGGCCGGGTGCGCGGCCTCCGGTCGGGCCTCCTCGGCCAGGTAACCGGCGGCGGCCACCACCAGCCGCTCGTAGGCGGCGACCCCGGCCTTCAGCTGGGCGGTCAGCACGGCGTGCGCCTCGGCCAGTGGCGGGCGGGCGTCGGCCGGGGCCAACCGCAGCGCACGTTCGACACTCGCCACCCGGGCGGCCAGGTCGCGCAGCGAACGGTCGGCGTCGGCGGCCTCCAGCACCGCCGGCTCGGCCAGCCCGGTGAGCCGGGGGGCCATGCCGGCCAGGGTGAGCGCCGCCCGGTCCAGTCGGGCCCACTGCTCGCCCGCGCTGGTGCCGCGCAGGGCGATCCGGGAGCGCACCCGGCGAACCTCGGCCAGCATCCCCGGGCCGACGGGCAGCCGCTCGACGGCGGCGACCAGGCGGGCCCGCGACCGGGCCGCCGCCTCCGCGGGGTCGAGGGCGGGCGGTGCGGGCTGGGCGGCGAGGGCACGCACGTCGATCCAGCGCCAGGCGGCGAGCGCCACCGCACTGCCCGCGGCGCCGGCCCAGGCCGCGTCGGGCAGACCAAGGCCGGCGTACGGGGTCAGCACCGCCGCCGCTCCTCCGAGCCCACCGGCCAGCACGCTCCACCGTCGGGCGGACCGGCGGAGTCGATCCAGCCGCCGGAAGTACCGGGTCCGCTCGTCTGCCACCCTGGCCTCCTCGGTCCGGTCGTTCAGCCGGCGGCGGTCGGGTCGCCGGTGCCCCGCTCGCGGGCCATGCTGGCACGCAGCTCGTCGAGCCGGGCAGCGGCCGTCGGGTCGGTGGCCGGGCTGGCCGGCTCGGCCTGCGGCACTGCCTGTCGTTGCGACGAGCCGCCGAGCTGCTCGCCCGCCATGCTTGAGCGGATCTGCTCCAGCCGGGCCGAGCCGGCCGAGTCGATAGTCGCCTTCTGGATCTCCAACATCCGACCTTCGACGGAGTTGCCGGCCAGTTCGGCGCGCCCCATCGCGGTGGCGTACCGCCGCTCGATGCGGTCGCGCACCTCGTCCAGGGACGGGGTGTTGGTGGGCGCGGTAAGCGACGACATCGACTCCAGCGAGCGGGCCACCGACTCCTGCATCTTGGCCTGCTCCAGCTGGCTGAGCAGCTTGGTGCGCTCGGCGAGCTTCTGCTGGAGGATCATGGAGTTGTTCTCGACCGCACGACGGGCCTGGGCGGCGGCACCAAGCGCCTGGTCGTGCAGGGTCTTCAGGTCCTCGGTGGCCTGCTCGGCGGAGACCAACTGGGTCGCCAGGGTCTGCGCCGACTGCTCGAACCGCGTCGCCTCGGCCTCGTCGCCCTTGGCCCGGGCCTGGTCGGACAGCACCAGGGCCTGCCGGGCGTTGCCCTGCAACCGCTCGACCTCGGACATCTGCCGGGACAGCTTCATCTCCAGCTGACGCTGGTTGCCGATCACCGCGGCAGCCTGCTGCACCAGCGCCTGGTGCTGCCGCTGGGCATCCTCGATGGCCTGCTGGATCTGCACCTTCGGATCGGCATGCTCGTCGATCTTCGCGCCGAAGAGCGCCATCAGGTAGTTCCAACCCTTGACGAACGGGTTCGCCATCTCCGCCGTATCCCCTCAGTAGCGTCGCTCCACCACGGCCGGCCGGGCCGGATGGACTGACTGGCCACCACCGGCCGAGCTTCATGGTCCCAGCCGAACACCGACGAGGCATCCGTACCGGTCGGTCGACCACACCGGCAGCTCCTGTGGGCCAGCCTACGCGGCCGGAGCCACCCCTCCCATTGTCAACCGGGCGGCGGGCTCAGGCGGCGCAGACCACGTCCCGGTCGCGCTCGGTCGGGCGGACACGCGCGCTGCGCAGCGTGGCCTTGAGCGGCGAATCCTGGCGGACCGAGACGGCGACCTTGCCATCGGAGGTGACCTGACGGACGCCCCGGCTGGTGCTCTTGGGCACGGCCGCGGCGTCGGCCGGCTCCTCCTGCATCGAGACGAGCACGTCGGGCATCTGCTCGGCGAGCGCCACTGTGTCGCTCACCTCGCGGAGCAGCTCGGACAGGCGGGCACCGAGGGCGTCACAGATCGCGGCGAGCAGCTCGCTTGACGGCTCCTTGTGCCCCCGCTCGATCTCGGAGAGGTAACCGAGGCTGACGTTGGCGGCGGTGGAGACCTCACGCAGCGTGCGCTGCTGCCCCTGCCGGCGCGCCCGCAGTGCGTCACCGATCACCCGGCGTAGCAGGATCATCGCACCTCCCCCTGAGGGATACCTCGCGCCCGGCGCTGGGCGGCCGGCTGCGGCGGACCGCGCCGACCCCGAAACGTCGGAGCCTTCCCGCAACCGTACCCGTTGCGAGCCCGACCGACATCCCGCCCCGCCCGTCGGTTCGTCGGCACCGGTTCACCGGCGGGCGGCATCGGCCGTCCCGGCCCTGCCCCGGGTGCCTGTGGCGGTATCGACGGGACCTTCCGGGTCGTCGCCCACTTCCCGGGCCTCGGGACCACCGGCCGCTTCCCGGGCCTCGGGACCACCGGCTGCCTTCCGGGCCTCGGGACCGTCGGCTGGGGCGCCCGGGCGGGCCTGGGGGTCGAGGTCGGGGTCCTGGACGTCGGCGTCGTGGATCCGCTCGATGAGCAGCCGCAGCGCCTCGACCACCGCCGCCGCGCGAACGTGGTCCCGCCCACCGTCCAGGTCGAGCTGCCGGACCGCCCCGCCGTTGGGGCCGGCGACCGCGACGTAGACCAGGCCGACGGGCTTGCCGTCCTGCGGTTCCGGGCCGGCGACGCCGGTGGTGGCCACCCCCCAGTCCGCCCCGCAACGCTGGCGACCGCCCTCGGCGAGGGCCGCCGCCACCTCCGGGTCCACCGGGCCCCGCTCGGCCAGCAGGTCGGCGGGTACGCCGGCCAGGCTGCCCTTCAACTCGGTGGCGTAGACCACAAGGCCGCCCCGGTAGATTCCGCTGACCCCGGCGATGTCGACGATCGACGCGGCCAGCGACCCGCCGGTGAGCGATTCGACGGTGGCCAGGGTCTCGTGCCGCTGCGCCAACCGGTGCACCACGCCCGCTGCCGCACTGCCCGCTGTGGCATCCTCCGACGCCGCGCCTGCCGCCGGCCGCTCGACACCCGCATCCCGCATGAACCCGTCCTTCCCCACCCAACGGCCCCCAACCCTGCCCACCCGGTCGCGTCGATCATGAGGTTAGCCCCGCGACACGCCGCCCCGGTGCCGACTTCCCCATGGTCAAGGGCAGCGGACGGGGTGGGGTCAGCGGGGGCGGCGGAGGCGGAGTGCCTGGGCGATGTAGTCGAAGCCGGTGGCCACAGTGACCAGGACGGCGGCAGCCATGATCCACGGACCGACGGCGGCGAGGGCGGCGGGCATCGGCCAGAGATACCAGGCGATGGCCAGGATCTGCAGCGCGGTCTTGACCTTGCCGCCTCGACTGGCCGCGATCACGCCGTGCCGGATCACCCAGAACCGCAGCCCGGTGATGCCCAGCTCGCGGACCAGGATCAGCGCGGTCACCCACCAGGGCAGCCTGTCGTACCAGGAGAGCAACACCAGGGCGGCACCGGTGAGCGCCTTGTCGGCGATCGGGTCGGCCACCTTACCGACCGACGTCACCAGCCCGAACCGGCGCGCGATCCAGCCATCCACCAGGTCGGTCGCCGACGCCACCGCGAAGATCAGGCAGGCGGCCATCCGCCAGCCGGCGTGGGTCATCCCCGACATGATCACCGAGGCGGCGAAGACCGGCACCAGCGCGAGCCGCAGGGCGGTCAACGCGTTTGCCGCGTTGACGACGGGCACCACGGCGACCACCCGGGCCGGCGTCGACTCCGCCGCCCCGGTCACCGCCGCACTCCGTGGCGTTCCCGGCACCGCATTACTGGGCTCCCCCGCTCCGTCTGGGCCCACCGTCACCGTGCCGCGCCGGGCGTCGCCGAGATCATCTCATCCGGCACCGCCAGCAGGTCCACCCCTTCGGTGCCGGTCACCGTCGCGCGTACCAGGTCACCCGGGCGCAGCGCGGCGAGATCGACAGCACCCTCGGCCGGGGCGACCAGGGTGGTCGAACCATCCACCTCCGGCGCCTGGTGCGCCGCCCGACCCTCCACCACGCCGTCCGAGATCGAGTCGACGAGCACCTCGACTGTCGAGCCGAGCCGGTCCTCGGCCCGCTGCGAGCACAGCTCGTCGGCGAGCGCGCTCAACCGGTCGTAGCGCCGCTTGATCGTCGCGGCGGAGACCTTGCCGGGCAGGCCGGCGGCCTCGGTGCCGTCCTCGTCGCTGTAGTCGAACATCCCGATCGCGTCCAGCCGGGCCTCGGTCAGGAACCGGACCAGCTCATCGACATCGGCGCGGGTCTCGCCGGGGAAACCGACGATGAAGTTGCTCCGGGCACCCGCGTCCGGAGCCAACGCCCGGGCACCCGCGAGCAGCTCCAGGAACCGGTCGGTGGAGCCGAAACGCCGCATCCGGCGCAGCACCGGCTCGCTCGAGTGCTGGAACGACAGGTCGAAGTACGCGGCCACCCCAGGGGTGTTGGCGATCGCCTCGACCAGCCCGGGTCGGGTCTCCGCCGGCTGGAGGTAGCTCGCCCGCACCCGGACGATGCCGGTCACCGCGGCGAGCTGCGGCAGCAGCTTCTCCAACGCGCGGGGGTCGCCGAGGTCCTTGCCGTACGAGGTGGAGTTCTCACTCACCAGCACCAACTCCCGTACGCCGGTCTTGGCCAGCCACTCCGCCTCGGCGAGCAACTCGTCCGGCGTACGCGAGACGAACGCCCCGCGGAACGCGGGAATGGCACAGAACGCGCAGCGCCGGTCGCAGCCGCTCGCCAGCTTCAACGAGGCCACCGGGCCGGTGTCCAGCCGGCGGCGCAGCACCTGGCGCAGGTGCGCGGGGGTGTGCTCGTCGGTGTCGACGACGGTGCGGCTCACGGTGCCGTGACCGGGCAGCGACACGGCGCTGTCGCGCCGCTTCACCGGGGTCAGCGGCAGCAGCTCACGCCGGTCCCGAGGGGTGTGCGCGGTGATCTGCTCACCGGCGACCACCGCGTTCAGTCGGGCGGCGATGTCCGGATAGTCGTCGAAGCTCAGCACCGCCTGCGCCTCGGGCAGGCTGTCGGCCAGCTCCCGGCCGTACCGCTCGGCCATGCAGCCCGCCGCTACCACCTTGGCGCCGGTCCCGGCGGCGGCGAGCAGGGTCTGGATGGAATCCTGCTTGGCCTTCTCCACGAAGCCGCAGGTGTTGACGACCACCACGTCGGCGCCTTCGCCGTCGGTGGTCACCTGCCAGCCGTCGGCGTGCAGGCGCGCGGCCAGCTCCTCCGAGTCGACCTCGTTGCGGGCACAGCCCAGGGTGAGCAGGGCGACGCGACGGCCCTCGGCGTGGTCAGCGGGAGAAGGAGAGGTGGCAGACACCATCCGAGGGTACCGGGCCGTCCGGGTGAGCCCACGCACGCGGGGCTGCGGCGGTGGCCGGGCGGGCGGCTCGGCGCCCGATCGGTCACCCCGCCCTCCGCCGGCGCTCAGCGGGCCACGGCGCCCATCCGGGTCAACGCATCGAGCAGGAAGACCTCGGTGCCGGCCAGGCCGGTGGAGCAGAAGACCGAGAGCTGGTCCGCGGTGGTCCGGCCGGGGGCCGCGCCGGCCAGGATGGCGCCCAGGTCGGCCAACCGCCCGGCGTACGGGGGCGTGGCCGCGAGCATCGGCGGCTGGTAGTCCGCCGCCTGGGCCGGCGAATCGGTGACCAGCAGGTCGGCGGCGTCCAGCAGGTCGGTGCCGAACTCGCTGCGGTCACGCTGTTTGAAGCCGACCGCGTTGAGGTGCGTGCCGGGGCTGAGGTCGGCGGCGCAGAGCACCGGCGTCGGGCTGGTCGTGGCGAGCACCACGATGTCCCGCCCGGCCACTGCCGAGCCCGGGTCCGCCACCGTGCGGGCGGCCACGCCCAGCTCGGCGCGGACCCGCGCGGCGAAGGCGTCCCGCCGGGCGGCGGAGCGGCTGTGCACCACCACCTCGCGCAACGGGCGGACCGCGGCGGCGGCCCAGACCTGGGTCCACGCCTGCCGGCCGGAGCCGATCACGCCGAGGGTGGCCGCGTCCGGGCGGGCCAGGGCGTCGACCGCCAGGCCACCCAACCCTCCGGTACGCCGGGAACCCAGCTCCTCGCCCACCGCGACCGCCCGGACCGCCCCGGTGCCCGCGTCGTGCAGCACCACCACCTGCTCGCTCTGCGGGTAGCCGAAGGTGTCGTAGGAGCGGAAGCCGTACCACTCGCCGACCAGGTGCCCGGCGGTGAGCACCAGCCGCCCACCGCCGAGCGGGGCCGCGGCCCGGGGCGGAGCCACGAGTCGTCCCTCGTACGCGGCCAGCAGGGCGGCCCGCATGACGTCGACGGTGGTGGCCGCGTCCAGCGCGGCGGCGACCTCGGAGTCGGCATAGATCAGCGTCATGGTGGCCATCCTGCAAGTTAGAGTCAAGTGCAGGTCAATACGGGGTGGCGGGAGTCACTGCGTCATCGGCACCCGAGTCAGTCGGCACGCCGGCCGACCGGTGCTAGCGTCGGCGTCGGTGGCCTGCGGCCACCCCGGACGAGTGGTGGGCGTACCCGGTCAGGCCAAGACGCCCCGCGACGTGCAGACCCGACTCGTCCCGGCCCCGGCGGCCCGGGCACTCCCCCGTGAGGTACAGATGGCCTGGCTGGTGTTGGTGATCTCCGGACTGTTGGAGACGGCCTGGGCGGTCGCCCTGGACCGCAGCGCCGGCCTCAGCCGGCTGGTCCCGTCCCTGGTGTTCGCTGCGACGCTGGTGCTGAGCATGGCCGGCCTGGCGTACGCGCTGCGCGAGATCCCGGTCGGCACCGGTTACGCGGTCTGGGTCGGCATCGGCGCGGTCGGCACCGCGCTGGTCGGGATGCTTGCGCTCGGCGAGTCGGCGAGCCTGCCCCGGATCCTGTGCCTGCTGCTTGTGGTCGCCGGGGTGATCGGTCTGAAGATCTTCCACTGAGAAGCCACCCGGGCAGGCGTGGCCACCGCCCACAGTGGGTAGTGATCAATGCGTCACGACAGGCTCTCACCCGGAGGAAGACATGGCCGACCTGCCCAGCAACGCACGCCCCCGCGCCAACGCTGCCCGGATCCTCACCATCGTGGGCTTCGTCTTCGCAGTCCTCGCCCTGCTGCTTCCCCCGATCGTCTTCGGGGTGCTCGGCATCGTCGCCGGCATCGTCGGCGCGGTGCTCGGTGACAAGCCGCTCGGCTGGTACGCCGCGGCGGCCAGCCTGGTCGGCGCGATCCTCGGCACCGTCATCGCCGCCGCCGTGCTCAACTAACGCTTCCCCGGTCACGGGCCCGCCGGCTACCGGCGGGCCCGTCGCGCTTCCCGGGAGCGGTTTCGCCGGTCAGTCCACGTCGCCGCGCAGGCCGGCCAGGACCTCGTCCAGCTCGTCCGGCTTGACCAGCACGTCGCGCGCCTTCGACCCCTCGGACGGCCCGACCACACCCCGGGTCTCCATCAGGTCCATCAGTCGGCCCGCCTTCGCGAAACCGACACGCAGCTTGCGCTGGAGCATCGAGGTCGAGCCGAACTGCGAGGTGACCACCAACTCCACGGCCTGCACCAGCAGGTCGAGGTCGTCGCCGATGTCCTCGTCGATCTTCTTCTGGCTGTCCTTGGCGGGGGCCAGCACGTCCGGGCGGAACTCCGGCTCGCGCTGGTCCTTGCAGAACTTCACCACGTCGGCGATCTCGCGCTCGGTGACCCAGGCGCCCTGGATGCGGACCGGTTTGGAGGCGCCCATCGGCAGGAAGAGCCCGTCACCACGGCCGAGCAGCTTCTCCGCGCCGGGCTGGTCGAGGATGACCCGGGAGTCCGCGAGCGACGAGGTGGCGAACGCCAGCCGGGACGGCACGTTCGCCTTGATCAGACCGGTCACCACGTCGACCGAGGGACGTTGGGTGGCCAGCACCAGGTGGATGCCGGCGGCCCGGGCCAGCTGGGTGATCCGGACGACCGAATCCTCCACGTCGCGCGGGGCGACCATCATCAGGTCGGCCAGCTCGTCCACGATCACCAACAGGTACGGGTACGGGCGCATCTCCCGTTCGCTGCCCGGCGGGGCCTTGATCTCGCCGTTGCGGACCTTGCGGTTGAAGTCGTCGATGTGTCGGACCCCGTTGGCGGCGAGATCGTCGTAGCGCATGTCCATCTCGCGGACCACCCAGTCCAGCGAGTCGGCGGCCTTCTTGGCATTCGTCACGATCGGGGTGACCAGGTGCGGGATGCCCTCGTAGCCGGTCATCTCGACCCGCTTCGGGTCGATCAGCAGCAGCCGGACCTCGTCCGGGGTGGCCCGGGTGAGGATCGACACCAGCAGGGTGTTGAGGCAGCTCGACTTGCCCGCGCCGGTGGCTCCGGCGATCAGGATGTGCGGCATCTTCGCGAGGTTGGCCACCACGTAGCCGCCCTCGATGTCCTTGCCGAGCGCCACCACCATCGGGTGGTGGTCGCTCGTCGCCGCCCGTGAGCGCAGCACGTCGCCGAGCGCCACGTTCTCCGGGTCGGTGTTCGGGATCTCCACGCCGACCGCGCTCTTGCCCGGGATCGGGCTCAGGATCCGTACGTCCGGCGACTTCACCGCGTACGCGATGTTGCGGGACAGCTGGGTGATCCGCTCGACCTTCACGCCGTGACCCAACTCGACCTCGTACCGGGTGACAGTCGGGCCACGGGTGAAGCCGGTGACCGCGGCGTCCACGTCGAACTGGTCGAACACCCCCGTCAGCGCGGCGATCACCTCGTCGTTGGCCTTGCTGCGGGTCTTCGCGGCGGCCCCGGCGCTGAGCATGTTCGCCGGCGGCAGGGTGTAGTCACCGGCCAGCCCGGTCAACGCGAGCTGCTCGGCCCGGGTCGGCGCGGGCGAGTGCTCCGGCGGCTCGACCGGCGGCCGGCGGCTCGCCGGCACCTTCGCCGGCGACTTGCGCGGCAGCACCATGGTCTCCTGGAGGTCCGCGTCGTCCAGGTCCGCGAAGTCGTCCGGGTCCACCGGCGGCGGCATCCGCTTCGCCGGCCGCTTCCGCGTCCGCGGGGCGACCGGCTCGTCGGCTTCCTCGGTGGCCTCCGGCGCGGCGACCAGCCCGCCGGCCAACAGGCCCAGCCGCTCCGGGATCTTGTTGATCGGTGTCGCCGTCACCACGAGCAGACCGAAGAGCAGCAGCAGGACCAGCAGCGGCACCGCCACCCAGGCGGTGACCGCACGCTCCAGCAGCCCACCGATGCCCGCACCGACCAGCCCGCCCGCGAAGTCCCGCTGCAACGGGTTGTCCGGGGCCTGCCCGATGTGGAGCAACGCGGCGGTCGAGACGAGCAGCGAGCTCCAACCGATCAACCCGCGGCCCCGGTGCTCCGGGTCGGCCGGCTGACGCATCAACCGCCAAGCCCCGATCATCAACAGCACCGGTACGACCACCGAGATCGCGCCCAGGAACAACCGGATCGAGTCGGCCAGTCGCGCGCCCACCGGGCCTGCCCCGGACAGCCAGAGCGCCACGGCGGTGAGCAGTGCGAGCCCGAACATCAGCAGCCCGGCGCCGTCCCGGCGGTGCTCCGGGTCGAGGTCGCGGGCGGAGGCCGCCTGCCGACCGGCGGCCCGCACCGCCCAGCCCATCCCGTGTGCCACGCCCATCCACAGTGCGCCCACCGCGCGGCCCAGGTAGACGGCCGGGCCGGGCCGGGCCGGCGCCGTACGACGACGGACCGGCGCCCGGGTCTTCTTCGCCGGTTGACGGGCACGACTGTTGGTGCCACCGCGCGGCGACGCGCCGCGCCGCCGACTCGCCTGAGAGGTACGGCCCGCCATAGAGTCACGGTAACGGTGGGGCCGGGCAGATCCCCGCTTTTCCGGGTCGTGTCCGCGCGTCGCAACACTGGCCCCGCCGCCGGTCGTGATATCCGCCTCAGAAGGGATGCCCCATGGCGTCGCCGGAGTTCGAGGGCGATCCGGACGATGTGTTGGCCGGGCACCCGGGCGCGCTACGCCCACTGAGCGGCGAACTGGTCGCCGCTGTGCTCGCCGCCCGTGGCCGGCCCGTCGCCCTGAGCGTGGACGGCGAACTGGTGGGTCGCTTCGACGACAACACGATCTGGTTCCTGCGCCTCGGCGGGGACGGCGAGCTGCTCCAGGTCCGCACGATGGTCACGCCCACCTTCGGCATCGAGCAGGTGCCCGCACTGTACGCGTTCTGCAACTCGTGGAACCACGACCGGCTCTGGCCCAAGGCCTTCGTCCACGTCGACGACGGTGGTCGGGCCCGGGTCTACGGCGAGGTGGTCACCGACCTGGAACGCGGGGTGACCCCGCACCAGCTCGACCAGTTGCTCGACTGTGGCATCTCCACCGGCTGCCAACTCGCCGTGGCGGTCCGTCGACTGCCCGGCGCGGTGCCGTCGTGACCGGCCGGGACGAGTTCACCGCCGGTCGTACCGACCGGGCCGGCCGCCGCGTCGCACCGCCCGCCGGTCCCGTCGGCCGGCTCGACGGGGCCGCCCCGCCGGCCCTGGCGGTCGCGCTCGCCGACGCCCGGGACCTGCCCGACGGCCCGGCCCGGCAGGTGGCCCTGGAACGGCTCGCCGAACGCGCCGACGCCACCGGGGACGTCCGGTCCGGCGTGGACGCCCGGTTCGCGCTGATCGAGGCGTACCTGCTGCACGGGGAGCGGTGGCGCCTGGTCGAGCCGGTCCGGCGGTGCCGGGCCGCCGCCGACCACCGGCCCGAACTGCTCACCGACGTCGAGACCGGGCTGCTGCT
This sequence comes from Micromonospora sp. NPDC049044, assembly GCF_040649215.1. Lineage (NCBI taxonomy): Bacteria > Bacillati > Actinomycetota > Actinomycetes > Micromonosporales > Micromonosporaceae > Micromonospora > Micromonospora sp. NPDC049044. The sequence goes on from NZ_JBEZFA010000022.1 coordinate 34,666, forward strand.
GCGCTACCAGCGGTACGCGGTGGAGGCGCTGCTCGGCACCCCGCGGGTCGGGCTGGACCAGACCCGCGCCCTGCTGCACGACCTGGCCCACCGGGTCGGCGCGGCCGGTCCGGACGCGCCCACCGTCGCGGAGCTGCACTGTCGGATCGCCGACCACCTGGGCGACGAACCCACCGCCCGGCACTGGTACGAGCGGTGGTCCGCCCGGCCGCCCGGTCCGGCCGGCGGCTGCCCCGGTTGCGCCCCGGCCCGGCGCGCGGAACTGCTGGCCGGCTGGGGCGAGTGGCGAGCCGCGCTGGACGAGCTGGCGGAGACCGACGATGCCCCGGCGGCCTGCACCGACCAGCCCGAACGGAACCTGGTCGCCAGCCTGCTGCCCGCTCTGCGGGTCGGCGAGCAACAGCGGGCCGCGGCGGCACACGTGCGGGCGTACCGCCGGCACCGGCACGAACCCGCCGCGTTCGCGCACCTCGCCGCGCATCTGCGGTTCTGCGCCCTGGGCGGGCACCTGGAACGCGGGCTGACCATCCTGGCCGAGCAACTGCCCCGGTTGGATCGGCCCACAGACGATTTCGCCGCCATGGAGTTCGCCGCTGCCGGGGCGCTGGTCTGCGGTCTCGCCGTGGCGGCCGGGTTGGGCGGGCGCACGATGCCACGCCCGGCGTACGGCGAGCGGCCCGCCACCGAACCGGACGTGGCAGCCCTCGGCGGGCTGCTGCTCGCCGTGGCAAACGAGCTGGCCGGCAGCTTCGACGCCCGCAACGGCACGGGCCACCACTCGGGACGGATGGCGGCCTGGCTCGCCGAGCGACCGCTCACGGCACCGGTCGCGCTACCCGTCGACGACGAGCCGGACGGGTCCGCCAAGCCCGACGCCGCCGGGTCCGACGCCGGCGAGCCCGACGCCGGCGGGTCCGACGGGCGGATCGGGTCGGGCGGGCGGGAGCTGATGGCGCTGACGCTCGACCTGATCACCGCGGCCCTTGACCGGCGCGGCGACGGGTACCTGGTCGAGGAGGGCGAGCGGGTCGTCGGCCGGTGGGATGGCGTGGTGGTCGAGTTCCAACGGGCCGGTGAACGCCGTGCGGTGCTGCACGCCCGGGCCATGGCCGCCCGCCGGCTGCCGGCGACCCGACGCGCCGAGGCGTACGCCTTCTGCAACGCCTGGAACCACGACCGGTTGCTACCCAAGGCGTACGTGCACGACCTCGGCGGGGAGTTGGTGCTGGCCGGGGACGTCGCCACCGACCTGAGCCACGGTGTGGCCCCGGCGCAGCTGACAGTGCTCGTGGACGCCGCCATCGCCACCGGGGTCGCCTACGCCGAGGCGGTCGCCGCGCTCCCCTGAGTCACGACCCTCGTCAATGGTTGGGCGCGGCGCGCGATTGTGCGACATCCGACAGCGCGCAACCGGAAGGGCCCCGCAGCGGTGCTACCAGCATCAGTAACCGCACGCCCGGGAGTCCGGCACTGAGCCGAACCGCCCGGGATGGGCCGGGCCGGCCACCGACAACCACGGGGGATGTCGGCGACCGGCCCGGTCACACAGGTCAGACTTCGACGACGGTCGGCACGATCATCGGGCGACGACGGTACTTGTCGTTCACCCACCGCCCCACGGTCCGGCGGACGATCTGCTGGAGCTGGTGCGGGTCGGTGACGCCGTCCGCCGCGGCCCGGTTCAACGCCTCGGTGACCAGCGGGACCACCGGGTTGAACGCCTCCGGGTCTTCGGAGAAGCCCTTCGCGGACAGCGTCGGGCCGGCGACCACCTTGCCGGTGACCGAGTCCACGACCACCGTGGTGGCGATGAAGCCCCCGTCACCGAGGATCCGCCGCTCGGTGAGCAGCGACTCGCTGACGTCACCGACGGCGAGGCCGTCCACGTAGACGTACCGGCTCTTCACCCGCCCGACCAGGCTGGCGCGGCCCTCGACCAGGTCGACCACGTCGCCGTCCTCGCAGATCACCACCCGGTCGGCGGCGACCCCGGACTCGATGCCGAGCCGGGCGTGGGCGCGCAGATGACGCCACTCACCGTGCACCGGCATCAGGTTGCTGGGCCGGACCACGTTGAGCAGGTAGAGCAGTTCCCCGGCGGGGGCGTGCCCGGAGACGTGCACCTTAGCCACGTCCTTGTGGACGACCACCGCGCCGGCGCGGGCGAGCCGGTTGATCACCCGGTAGACCGAGGTCTCGTTGCCGGGCACCAGCGAGGAGGCCAGCACCACGGTGTCGCCGGGGGCGATGGTGATGTGCCGGTGGTCGCCGCTGGCCATCCGGCCCAGCGCGCTCATCGGCTCGCCCTGGGAACCGGTGGACATCAGGACGATCTCGTCCGGCGGCAGCGTGGTCGCCTCGTCGATGCTGATGACCAGGCCGTTCGGGATGTTGAGCAGACCCAGGTCCCGCGCGATGCCCATGTTGCGGACCATGGACCTGCCGATCAGCGCGACCTTACGGCCGTGCTCCGCGGCGGAGTCGAAGACCTGCTGCACGCGGTGCACGTGTGAGGCGAACGACGCCACGATGATGCGACCCTTGGCCTTCGCGAAGATCGAGTCGAGCACCGGCCCGATCTCCCGCTCCGGGGTGACGAAGCCGGGGATCTCCGCGTTCGTGGAGTCGGACAACAACAGGTCGACGCCCTCGGCGCCGAGCCGGGCGAAGCCGGCCAGGTCGGTGATCCGACCGTCCAGCGGCAGCTGGTCCATCTTGAAGTCGCCGGTGTGCAGCACCAGGCCGGCGGGGGTGCGGATGGCCACCGCGAGGGCGTCCGGGATCGAGTGGTTGACAGCGAAGAACTCACACTCGAACGGGCCGAGCCGCTCCCGGCCGCCCTCCCGCACGGTGAGCGTGTACGGCTGGATCCGCCGCTCGGCCAACTTGGCCTCGACCAGCGCGAGGGTGAACTGTGAGCCGACCAGCGGGATGTCGGGTTTGTGGGCGAGCAGGTACGGCACCGCGCCGATGTGGTCCTCGTGGCCGTGGGTCAGCACGATGGCCTGGACGTCGGCGAGCCGGTCCAGGATCGGACCGAAGTCGGGCAGGATCAGATCCACGCCCGGTTGCTCGACGTCGGGGAAGAGCACCCCGCAGTCGACGATCAGCAACTTGCCGTCGTACTCGAAGACGGTCATGTTCCGACCGATGGCGCCGAGCCCGCCGAGCGGGATGATCCGCAGGCCGCCTTCCGGCAGCGGCGGGGGTAGCTCCGCCTCGATGTGCGCCTCGGTCACGCGTCCACCTCATTCTGCGACGCCGTTACTCGGCGCCCATCGTGTCGTTCGTTCATTCGGGCAGCTCCAGGCCCGCTGCCGCGAAGTCCGCGCGCAGCTGGGCGATCTCGTCGGTGGTGGCGTCCACGAGCGGGGGGCGCACCGGGCCGGCCGGCAGGCCCAGCGATGCCAGGCCCGCCTTCACCAGGATGGCTCCCTGGGTGCGGAAGATGCCGGTGAAAAGTGGCAGCAGCCGGCGGTGCAGGGCAAGCGCGGCCGGCATGTCCCCCGCGTCGTACGCCTCGATCATCTGCGCGGTCAGTGCCCCGGTGAAGTGCGTCGAGGTACCGACCACGCCCACGCTGCCAACGGCCAGCGCCGGCAGGGTGAGGGCGTCCTCGCCGCAGTAGAAGGCGAGGCCGGTCCGGCTGGTCACCCAGCCGGTGGCGATCAGGTCGCTCTTGGCGTCCTTGACCGCGACGATGCGGCCGTGCTCGGCGAGCCGGACCAGCGTCTCGGTGTCGATCGGCACGCCGGAGCGGTGTGGGATGTCGTACAGCATCACCGGGAGGCCGCTGGCGTCCGCGACGGCGGTGAAGTGTCGCAGCAACCCGCTCTGCGGCGGCTTGTTGTAGTACGGGGTGACCACCAGCAAGCCGTGTGCACCGGCCTTCTCGGCGGCGGCGGCCAACTCGATGGTGTGCCGGGTGTCGTTGGTGCCGACCCCGGCGACCACCTTGGCCCGGTCCCCGACGGCCTCCACCACGGCCCGGATCAGTTGTTCCTTCTCCGCTTCGGTGGTGGTCGGCGACTCGCCGGTGGTGCCGTTGACCACCAGCGCGTCGTTGCCCTGCTCGTCTACCAGGTGGCTGGCCAGCCGGGCGGCACCGTCCAGGTCGAGCGAGCCGTCGGGGGTGAACGGGCTCACCATGGCGGTGAGCAGCCGGCCGAAGGGCCGGGACACCGGTCGGGCGGCGGCGTCGAGGTGGTCGTGCGTCATACCCTCCAACCTAGCGGACGACCAGCCGGGGCCCGCCAGGGAAGGGCTCAGGACGCCTCGTGCGGGCTGGCGGCCACCTCGGTGCCGTCCGGCAGCGTGGAGATCGCGAAGTCGGCGAACACGTTCGGGGCGACGCCCTGCAGCTGGCGCAGGCACTCCACGGCCAGCTCGCGGATCTCCACATCGGCGTGCTCGGTGGCCCGCATCGCGATGAAGTGCCGCCAGGCCCGGTAGTTGCCGCTGACCACGATCCGGGTCTCGGTGGCGTTGGGCAGCACCGCCCGAGCGGCCTGCCGGGCCTGCTTGCGGCGCAGCGTCGGGTTCGGCTCGTCGGAGAAGCGCTGTTCGAGGCCCTCCAGCAACTCGGTGTACGCCTGAACGCTCGCCTCGGCGGCGGCCACGAACTTCTTGTGCAGCTCCGGGTCGTCGGCGATGACCGCCGGTTCGACCATTGCCGCGTCCCGTTCCGGTACGTAGCGCTGGGACAACTGGGAGTACGAGAAGTGCCGGTGCCGGATCAGCTCGTGGGTGAAGGAGCGGGACACCCCGGTGAAGTAGAAGGTGACCGAGCCGTGCTCCAGCACCGACAGGTGACCGACATCCAGGATGTGCGCCAGGTAGCCGGCGTTGGTGGCGGTGGCCGGGTTCGGCTTCTTCCAGGACTGGTAACAGGCCCGGCCGGCGAACTCGGCAAGCGCCTGGCCACCCTCCGCATCGGTCGACCACGGCACATCGTCCGGGGCCGCGAACTGGGTCCACGCGATCAACTTGACCTGGGGCTGCACCATCTCCGGCATTCCTGGGACTGTAGTGGCGAGGCCCCTCCCGGCCCAACTCAGGCACGCCTCCTGCAATGTCGATCACTCGGTCAGCGATGGAAGCCGACGACGCCCTGGGCGAGGGGCGGGTCCGCGCATCGTCGCCGAGGCCGGGGGCGGACGCCTCCAACGGGTCCTTTGGAGCTGAATCGTCTGCGACATCAGCCCCGCGGACGAACCACCAAGCCGACAAGCGCCACCCAAGCGCCCGACCGACAAGCGCCGCCCAAGCGCCCGACTGCCCCGTCAGCCGCCGCCATCCGCAAGATCGGTAACAACATCCTGGATGTAGTGGCCTCCGGCGCACCTGACCCCACCACATCCGGAATCGAGCACGATCTTGGGACAGGATCGGCCGCCGCCGTGCGCCGAGGGCGCGAGTGTGCAGCGAGGGCGCGACTGTGCAGCGAGGGCGCGAGTGTGCGGCGAGGCCGAGCCGTGCCACAGTGCCGAGCCAGGGCCGGACATAACCGGGTGATCGACTCGGGTTTCCGGAAGTCGGGGTGTCCGGGGCGAGTGGATCGCCCGGTTTCCTGAATATCGAGTCGATCACGGGGGCGCGGCAGGAGAGCGCGGGAGGAGGCAGGAGGCGGAGGCGGAGGCGGAGGGCGGGAGGCGGCGGAGGGCGGGAGGCGGAGACGGCGGAGGGCGGGAGGCGGAGGCGGCGGAGGCGGAGGGCGGGAGGCGGAGGCGGCGGAGGCGGAGGGCGGGAGGCGGAGGCGGAGGCGGAGGGCGGGAGGAGGGCGCGGGAGGCGGAGGCGGCGGCACGTGATGTCGTAAACGAGTCAGGTCCAAAGGACGTCCGCACAGGGCATGCCGGTCGAGCGCCGGATCGACGGAGCGGCGCGGCGAGCAGCGGGGGCGCTCAGACGTAGAGCGAGGTGAACGGCGCCCAGGGCAGGTTACGCAGCACCGAGAAGGCCAGCCAGGCGCCCATGAACCCGACGATGACCTTCGAGCTGAGCCGCAGCTCGGGCAGTCGCCACCCGAACGCCTGGTTTCCCGCCCAGGCCACGAAGAGGTACGCGAGGAAGGGCAGGGCGAAGACGAACAGGAAGTGGTGCCGGGCGGCGGCCGGCAGGTCGGCGTGCAGCACGTACCAGAGTGCGCGGGTGCCGCCGCAGCCCGGGCAGTCCAGCCCGGTGGTCAGCTTGAGCAGACAGGTGGGCGCGGCGTCCGGGGCGGCGTGGGCCGGGTTGCTGAGCAGCGCGTAGCCCATGCCGACGCCGACACAGCCGAGTGCGGCAAGCGGCGCCGCCCAGCGCGGTGAACGCGCGTGGAGGCGCAGCACGAACCGGGTGAGGACGTCCGCCGGCACCTCCCGCCGGTATTGCGTGAAGCGGTCCGACTCGTGCGCCGGGTAGCCACCCGGCGGGGACGCCGACCAAGCACCCGGACCGACACCAACCGGGCCGGCCCCAACCGGACCGACACCACCCGGACCGACACCAACCGGACCGGCCCCAACAGAAGCGGCGCCACCCGGACCAGCACCACCCGGACCGACACCAACCGAAGCGGCGCCACCCGGATCGGCGCCAACAAAACCAGCGCCAACCGGATCGGCTCCGACGGAAGCGGCGGCGCCGGGGTCAGCCGGCACGGTGTGCAGCGCCCCGGGGGCGGGCTGCGGCATGTCTAGCGGTCCGGGAGCGCTCGTCACGCTCTCACGCTACACCGGACACGCCGGCCAGGGCGGCGGTGAGCGGGCCGGCCAGGTCGCCGGCCAGCGGCGGCGCCACCGCGTCAAGGCCGAGCCAGCCAGCGAGTCGGTACAGCTCGGCGGCGAGCGCCACAGCGGTCTCCCCCGGGTCGGCGCCGGGCTCGACCCACGCGGCCGGCACCAGCAGCACCCCGGCCTTGCGGTCGGCCTTCAGGTCGACCCGGGCGGTGAACCGGTCGCCCTGCAGGAAGGGCAGCACGTAGTAGCCGTAGACCCGCTGGGGCGCCGGGACGTAGATCTCGATCCGGTAGCTGAAGTCGAACAGCCGCTCGGTGCGGGCCCGTTCCCAGACCAGCGGGTCGAACGGGCTGACCAGGGTGTTGGCCCGGATCCACCGGGGCAGCCGGGCGGACGCGTGCAGCCAGGCCGGCTGACGCCAGCCCGCCACGGTGACCGGCACCAGCTCACCGGCCTCGGCCAGCTCGGCGACGGCCTGTCGGGCACCGGCCAGCGGCAGCCGGAAGTAGTCGCGCAGTTCCGGCTCGGCGGCCACCCCGAGCGACCGCGCGGCAAGAGCGACCAGCGTGCGGTACGCCTCGGCGTCGGTCGGGGTGGGCGCGGCCAGCACCGCTGCGGGCAGCACCCGCTCGGGTAGGTCGTAGCGGCGGGCGAAGGAGGTGGTGCGTTCCGCGGCGGTCACCTCGCCGGCCCAGAAGAGGAACTCCAATGCCCGCTTGACCGCCGACCAGTTCCATCCCCAGTTGCCGGTCTCCCGAGGCGCGTCGTGCTCGATCTCGGCAGCGGTCAGCGGGCCGCAGGCAGCCACCTCGTCCCGCACCCAGGCGACCAACTCCGGCTGCTCCTGGGCGATCCGCCGCATGCCGCCCCAGGATTCGCTGTGCGCGCGTTCCATCCGCCAGCGCAGCACCGGGTGCAGCTCGACCGGCACCAGCGACGCCTCGTGGCCCCAGTATTCGAACAGCTCGCGCGGACGGCGGTAGGCGGCCTGGTCGAGCAGCGTGGTCGGGTAGGGCCCGAGCCGGCTGTAGAGCGGCAGGTAGTGCGCGCGTTGCAGCACGTTTACCGAGTCCATCTGGATCAACCCGACCCGGTCGAGCACCCGGCGCAGGTGCCGGCGGGTGGGCACGCCGGCAGGCGCCGGGTCGGCGAAGCCCTGGGCGGCGAGTGCCACGCGGCGGGCCTGGGCGAGCGAGAGTGATTCCGGTGCGGTCATCGTCGGCGACCCTAATTCATCGGTACGACGCCGGTGCGGGAAGCTGGACGTGAGGACCAACGGGGCATAGAACGGTGCAATGCTGACCATCCGTCGGGAGGAGCCGGACGACGCCGAGGCGGTCGCCCGGGTGCACGTGCACGGCTGGCAGGCGGGCTACGCCGGCTTCATGCCAGCCGAGGTGCTGGGGCGGCTGAACGTGGCGGCCTGGGCGCAGCGCCGCCGGGACATCGGCACCGCCGACCCGGAACATCCGTTCACCACGCTCCTCGGCGAGGTGGACGGGCTGGTCGTCGGCTTCACCACCTTCGGGCCGTACCGCCGCAACCAGGACCGGGACGACCTGGACCCGACGGTCGGTGAGGTGGTGGCGCTGTACGTGGAGCCCGTGTACTGGGGGGACGGGAGCGCAGCCGCGCTCCTGGCCGCCGCTCGGACCGGGCTCGCCGAGCGGGGCTGGGGTGACTACCGGGCGTGGGTACTGGCGGACAACCGGCGGGCCCGCCGGTTCTGCGAGCGCGCCGGCCTGTCAGCGGACGGTGAGCGGTCGACCTACCAGGTGCCGCTGGCCGGTGGGAGTCCGCCGGTCGGGCTGGTCGAGCTGCGGTACGCCGGACGCCTCGACGGCTGACCCGTTCGAGGTCAGCCAGCGGCGGATCGGCAGGAAGGCCAGCAGCGCCAGGCTGATCCACACGTAGGCGTTGCTGCCCAGGAAGCCGTCCAACCCGGTGAAGTCCTTCTCCCAGAACCAGACGGTGCGGCTGATCAGCAGCGCGTACCCGATGGTCGCGGCGACAAGCAGGACCCGCCGGCGGCGGCCGGCCGGCGCGGCCATCGCGTTGTCGACAAGCAGGATCAGCGCGGGCAGCAGCCAGACCAGGTGGTGCACCCAGGTGACCGGGCTGACCAGGCACATCACCGCGCCGGTGAACGCCAGGCCGGTGGCCTCGTCACCGGCCTGGACGGCGGCCCGGGACCGCCAGGCCCAGAGTGCCAGGGTGCCGAGCACCAGCAGCAGCCACAGCAGTGTGCTCGGGTGCTGCGGGTCGAGTCGGGCGACCACCCCGCGCAGCGACTGGTTGGAGACGAAGGCCAGCTCACCCACCCGACCGGTGTTCCACAGCGCCTCCGTCCAGAACTCCCGGGACGCGTCCGGGAAGAGCGCACCAGCCAGCAACGACACCCCGGCGGCGGTGCCGGAGGCGGTGAGCGCCGCCCGCCAACGCCCGGTCACCAGCAGGTAGACGATGAAGACACCGGGTGTCAGTTTGATCGCGGTGGCGAGCCCGATGCCCACCCCGGCCCACCTGTTGCCGGCCGGCAGCAGGCGCAGCAGATCCACCGCCACCAGGAAGAGCAGCAGCGTGTTGACCTGACCGAAGTTGACGGTCTCGCGCATCGGTTCGAACGCGGCGGCCAGGCAGAGCGCCACCGCGAGGGCGAACCACCGGGTCCAGCCGGCGCGGCGGGCGATCGGGTCGACAAGCCACCAGATGAGCACCGTGGTGCTGACCACGCTGGCGAGCACACTCACCACGATCGCGGCCGACCACGGCAGGTACGCCATCGGCAGCATGACCAGCGCGGCGAACGGCGGATAGGTGAAGCCGTACTGGGTGCCGGGCTTGAGGTAGTCGTAGATCTCGCCGCCGTCGTGCACCCACCAGGTCAACGCACCGTAGTAGACCTTCAGGTCGAAGAAGCCGTGCCGCACGGCGGCGACGGCGAGGAACGCGGCGACCGCCGCGGCGAGCACCACCACCCCGACGACCTGCGCGGTCGTCCTCCTGGCACCCTGCACCACCGTCGCCTCCCTCGCCCTGCGTAGGCTTCCGTCCCATGGCTCTCGGGTACGTCCGCCCGGCGCGTCCTGAGGACGCCGGCGAGATCGCACGCATCCAACTCGCGACCTGGCGGGTCGCGTACCGCCGGATCCTGCCTCGGCACGTGCTCGACAACCTGGACGAGGCGTTCCTCGCCCGGCGGTGGAACGCCGCGGTGCTGGAGCCGCCCTCGGGCGCGCACCGGGTGCTGGTCGCCGTCGAACAGGCCGAGCAATCGTATCTGGTGGGGTTCGCCGCCTCCGGCCCGGCCGACGGCGAGGCGCTGGCTCCCGGAGAGCCGGCCGACGCGCTCGGCCCGGACGTGGCGGCGGTGACCGACCTGCTTGTCGAGCCGCGCTGGGGTCGGCGGGGGCACGGCAGTCGGCTGCTCGCCGCCGCCGTCGACCTGTGGCGGGAGGACGGGATGAGCCGGGCGGTGGCCTGGGCGTTCGACGCTGACGAGGCGACCCGGAAGTTTCTCACCAGCACCGGTTGGGAGGCTGACGGCGCGGCCCGCGCGCTCGACGTCGACGACATGCTGGTGCCGCAGGTGCGCCTGCACGTCGCGGTGCCGACCGAGAAGGTCGAGTGACGGAGGTCCGGCTTCCGCACCGGGACGGTCCAGCCGCCCCGCTCAGTCGAGCAGGGCGTCCAGGCCGACGGTGAGGCCGGGCCGGTTGCGCACCGCGCGGACGGCAAGCAGCACACCGGGCATGAACGACACCCGGTCGTACGAGTCGTGCCGGATGGTCAGCGTCTCGCCGGTGCCGCCGAAGAGCACCTCCTGGTGCGCGACGAGGCCGGTGGCGCGTACCGCGTGCACGCGTACCCCGTCGATGTCGGCACCGCGCGCACCCGGCACCTCGTCCTTTGTGGCGTCCGGCACCGGGCCGAGGCCGGCCTCGGCCCGGGCCCTGGCGATCTGCCGGGCGGTGTGCGTGGCGGTGCCGCTCGGGGCGTCCAACTTGCGCGGGTGATGCTGCTCGATGATCTCGACGGACTCGAAGTGCCGGGCGGCCCGCGCGGCGAACTGCATCATCAGCACCGCGCCGATGCCGAAGTTCGGGGCGATCACCACGCCCACCTCGGGCTTGCCGGCCAGCCAGGCGCGCACCTGCTCCAACCGCTGCTCGGTGAAGCCAGTGGTGCCGACGACAGCGCTGATGCCCTGCTGGATGCACCACTGGAGGTTGTCCATGACGACGTCCGGCGTGGTGAAGTCGACGACCACGTCGGTGCCGGACACGGCGGAGCGGTCGTCGCCCTGGTCGATCGACGCCGCCAGGTCGAGGTCGTCGGCGGCGGCGACGGCCTTGCAGACCTCGATGCCCATCCGGCCCCGCGCACCGAAAACGCCGACCCGGGTCTTGCCCTGCTCGTCAGTCACGGGGCACAACCTATCCCAATCGGGACGTGCCCCTCCGGCCGGATCGGGTGCGCTCCACCGGCCGGGACGCCGGGACCGGCACACCCGGACCGGGACACCGTGCCGCGCGGCAGAACCTCAGACCGCGAAGTCGCCCGCGCCGAAGGGGCCGACCACGGCCAGCGACATCGGCCTGCTGAGCAGTTCGGCGGCGAGGGTGTTGACGTCCGCCACGGTGACCTCGTCGACGCGGCGCAGCAGTTCGTCCACCGGCATCAGGTCGCCGTAGAGCAGCTCACCCTTGGCCAGCCGACTCATCCGTGAGCCGGTGTCCTCCAGGCCGAGCACGAACGAGCCCTTGCTCATCCCCTTGCCGCGGGCCACCTCGGCCTCGGTCAATCCGTCGGCGGCGACCCGGGCCAGCTCGGCGCGGGTCAGGGCCAGCACCTCGTCCACCTTGCCCGGCGCGCAGCCGGCGTAGACGGCGAACAGGCCGGTGTCGGCGTACTGGCTGGCGTAGGAGTAGACCGAGTACGCCAGGCCGCGCTGCTCACGGATCTCCTGGAACAGGCGGCTCGACATGCCACCGCCGAGCACGTTGTTGAGCACCCCGAGGGCGAAGCGCCGGTCGTCCAGGCGGTCGATGCCGGGGCAGCCGAGGATGACGTGCGCCTGCTCGGTCTCCTTCGGCTCCACCTTGGTGGTCGCCGGCTTGGTGCGTACCGCCGGGGTGGCCGCCCGGTGCGGTGCCGGGGTGGCCGGGTCGCTGTCCAGCGGGGTGCCCTGCACCGCCTGGCGGACCAGCTTGACCACCGTGGCGTGGTCCAGGTTGCCGGCGGCGGCGATGACGATCTGCGGCGCGGTGTAGCGGCTCCGGTAGAAGTTCTGGATCTGCTTGCGGGTCATCGGCGTGACTGTCGCGGCGGTGCCGGAGATCAGCCGACCCATCGGGTGGTCGCCGTAGACGGCCTCGACGAAGAGGTCGTGCACCTCGTCACCGGGCTCGTCGTCGTGCATGGCGATCTCTTCCAGGATGACGCCGCGCTCGGTTTCGACGTCGGCCGGCTCGAGCAGCGAGTCGGCGACCAGGTCGCACATCACGTCGATCGCCAGCGGCAGATCCTCGTCCAGCACCCGGGCGTAGTAGCAGGTGTATTCCTTCGTGGTGAACGCGTTCGTCTCACCACCCACCGCCTCGATCTGCGAGGAGATCTCCAGCGCGGTGCGCTTGTGGGTGCCCTTGAAGAGCAGGTGTTCGAGGAAGTGCGCGGCGCCGGCCTGCGGGCCGGTCTCGTCGCGGGAGCCGACCGCCACCCAGATGCCGAACGAGACACTGCGCATCGTCGGGATCGCCTCGGTGAGGACGCGCAGGCCGCTGGGCAGCACGGTACGTCGTACCGTGCCACCCAGCGGGTCGTCGCTGAGCGTCCGGGTCACCGCGCGGGCGGTGCCGCCGGAGCGGCCGCCCGTCCCGGCGGCCCGGGCTCGACCCGACTCACTGGCTTGCCAGCCAGACGGGGCCACCCCCCGTCGATCCGGTGGAAACGGCGCACTGAAGGCCCGACTCACGTGTTGCTCCCGGTTCGACGAGGGGTGGGTGATGCGATGTACGACGGTCAGCTGTGCCGGGTCCGGCGGCGCGGACGCTCGCCGCCCTCGCCACCCTCGCCCCCGCCGTTGCCGCCCTCGCCGCCACGCTCCGGACCACGGCCGCCCCGGTCGCCGCCACGCTCGCGGTCGCCGCGGTCACGCGGAGCCCGGTCGCCCCGGTCCCGACCAGCCGGCCGGTCGCCGCCAGCGGCCTCACCGGCGGCCGGCGCCTCGGCGCCCTCCGGGCGGACCTTGTCCAGGTAGATCTTGCCGCGGGCGTCGATGTCCGCGATCTCGACCTCGACCCGGTCGCCGACGTTGAGGAAGTCCTCGACGCGCTCGACCCGCTTGCCGTCGCCCACCTTGGAGATGTGCAGCAGGCCGTCACGACCCGGCAGCAGCGAGATGAACGCACCGAAAGCGGCGGTCTTGACCACCGTGCCGAGGAACCGCTCGCCCTGCTTCGGCAGCGTCGGGTTGGCGATGCCGTTGATCCGGTCGACGGCCGCCTGGGCCGACGGGCCGTTGGTGGCACCGACGTAGATCGTGCCGTCGTCCTCGATGGAGATCTCGGCGCCGGTCTCGTCCTGGATCGCGTTGATGGTCTGCCCCTTCGGGCCGATCACCATGCCGATCTTGTCGACCGGGATCTTGACGGTGGTGACCCGCGGCGCGTAGTCCGACATCTCGGCCGGAGCCTCGATCGCGGCCTTCATGACGCCGAGGATGACCTGCCGGGCCTCGTTCGCCTGCTGCAGCGCGGCGGCCAGCACGTCCGACGGGATGCCGTTGAGCTTGGTGTCGAGCTGGAGCGCGGTGACGAACTCCGGCGTGCCGGCGACCTTGAAGTCCATGTCACCGAACGCGTCCTCGGCACCGAGGATGTCGGTGAGCGTGACGTACTGGGTCTTGCCGTCCACCTCGTCGGAGATGAGCCCCATCGCGATGCCGGCGACCGGCGCCTTCAGCGGGACACCCGCGGAGAGCAGGCCCAGCGTCGACGCGCAGACCGAACCCATCGAGGTGGAGCCGTTGGAGCCGAGCGCCTCGGACACCTGCCGGATGGCGTACGGGAACTCCTCGCGCGACGGCAGCACCGGGATCAGGGCCCGCTCGGCGAGCGCGCCGTGGCCGATCTCGCGCCGCTTCGGCGAGCCGACTCGGCCGGTTTCACCTGTCGAGTACGGCGGGAAGTTGTAGTTGTGCATGTAGCGCTTGCGGTTCTCCGGGGACAGCGTGTCCACCATCTGCTCCATCCGGAGCATGTTCAGCGTAGTGACGCCCAGGATCTGGGTCTCGCCCCGCTCGAACAGCGCCGAACCGTGCACCCGGGGCAGCACGCCGACCTCGGCGGTCAGCGGCCGGATGTCGCGCGGGCCACGCCCGTCCATCCGGACCTGCTCGCGCAGCACGCGGTTGCGCACCTCGGACTTGGTGAGCGAGCGGAAGGCTGCGGACAGCTCCTTCTCGCGGCCCTCGAACCGGGCGCCCAGCTCCTCGGCGACCCGCGCCTTGACCCGGTCCAGGGCCTCCTCGCGGTCGGCTTTGCCGGCGATGGTGATCGCCTCGGCGACGTCGCCGCGGGCCAGGTCGGCGACGGCGTCGTACACGTCGTCCTGGTAGTCCAGGAAGACCGGGAACTCGGTGACCGGCTTGGCGGCGACCTCGGCCAGCTCGCTCTGCGCGCGGCACAGCTCGCGGATCGCCGGCTTGGCGGCCTCCAGGCCGCTGGCCACGACCTCCTCGGTCGGGGCGGCGGCGCCGGCCGAGATCAGCGCGACGGCGTTCGGGGTGGCCTCGGCCTCGACCATCATGATCGCGACGTCGCCGTCCTCGAGGGTGCGGCCGGCCACGACCATGTCGAAGGTGGCGCGGGCCAGCTCCTCCAGGGTCGGGAAGGCGACCCACTGGCCGTCGATGTGGGCGACGCGGGTCGCCCCGATCGGGCCGGAGAACGGCAGGCCGGAGAGCTTGGTCGACATCGAGGCGGCGTTGATCGCCACGACGTCGTACGGGTGCTGCGGGTCGAGCGCGAGGATGGTTTCGACGACCTGGACCTCGTTGCGCAGGCCCTTCACGAAGGACGGGCGCAGCGGCCGGTCGATCAGCCGGCAGGTGAGGATCGCGTCCTCGCTGGGCCGACCCTCACGGCGGAAGAACGAGCCGGGGATGCGGCCCGCGGCGTACATCCGCTCCTCGACGTCGACGGTGAGCGGGAAGAAGTCGAACTGCTCCTTCGGGTGCTTACCGGCGGTGGTGGCGGAGAGAACGACCGTCTCGCCCAGCTGGGCGATGACGGAACCGGCGGCCTGACGAGCCAGCCGGCCGGTGGAGAAGGTGATCTCGCGGGTGCCGAAGGACCCGTTGTCGATCACGGCGGTGCGGGATTCGGTGCCGAGTTTGGTCTCGGTCATGTGCTGTCGTGCTCCTTCGCGTCGTGGGCCCACGACATCGGGGAGCTGCTCAGCCGGCCGGTCTTCGATCGAAGCGCCCGGGTGGCCGGCATGATGCCGGGGTTCCCGGGGGCCACTACCGGAGACCGGTACGCTGACCGGCTCCCTCTCGGGTGGTCGCGCGGCCCGTGTTTCTTCAGGTGGGACGCGGTACGGGGGAGCAGCCAACAGGCCACTCCCCCGTCACGTCACCGGCGCAGGCCGAGCCGCTCGATGAGCGACCGGTAGCGGGCAATGTCCTTCTTCTGGACGTAGTTGAGCAGCCGACGGCGACGGCCGACCAGCAGCAGCAGCCCACGGCGGCTGTGGTGGTCGTGCTTGTGCACCTTCAGGTGCTCGGTCAGCTCGGCGATCCGCTTGGTGAGGACCGCGACCTGGACCTCCGGCGAACCGGTGTCGCCCTCGGCGGTCGCGTACTCCGCGCGGATGCTGGCCTTGGCTTCCTGGTCGAGCGCCATGTTCTCCCTGTTTCGATGGGTTGATCAAGTGGGTGTCCGTCGTCCAGATGGACCGGGAACGGACCGGTACCTCGCACCCGCGGCGTCGAGCAGGCACGCGAGGCCCCACGCCGGTCACCCGACGTCTCGGCAAGACTACCAGCACTCGCTGGTAACACCCGGCGAAGGGCCTCGGCGGCGTCGCCGCACGATGCTCAGGCCAGCGCGCGCCTGGTGCTTTCGACGTCCAGATTCATCTGGGCGATGAGCGGCTCGATCGAGTCGTACCGGACCTGGCCACGCAGGTGCGCCACGAAGTCCAGGGCCAGCCGCTCGCCGTACAGGTCGCCGCTGAAGTCCAGCGCGTACGCCTCCACCCGCCGCTCCCGACCGGAGAACGTCGGGTTGGTGCCCACCGACACCGCCGCCATCAGGGGCTCGTGCCGCCCGCGACGGATCAGCCTCGCCGCGTACACCCCGTCGGCCGGGACCGCCGCGTACCGGTGGCAGAGCAGGTTGGCGGTGGGGAAGCCCAGTTCCCGCCCCCGCTGGTCGCCGCGGACCACCACACCCTCCAGCCGGTGTGGGCGGCCGAGCGCGGCGGCGGCCGCGCCGACGTCACCGGCGTCGACGCAGGAGCGGATGTACGTGGAGGAGAAGACGGTGCCCTCCTCGACAACGAGCGGGCTGCCCTCCACCCCGAAGCCGAAGGTCTGACCGAGCCGCTCCAACAGCGCCACGTCGCCGGCAGCCCGGTGCCCGAACCGGAAGTTGCCACCGACCACCACGAGCGCGCAGTGCAGGTTCTCGACCAGGACGTCGTGGACGAACTGTTCGGCCGACAGCCGGGAGAACTCGGCGGTGAACGGCACCACACAGAGCACGTCCACGCCCAGCGCCTCGATCAGTTCCGCCTTGCGGGCCTGCTCGCTGAGCACCGCCGGGTGCGACCCGGGGCGGACCACCTCGGCCGGGTGCGGGTCGAAGGTGACCACCACCGACTGCACGCCCAACTCCCGGGCCCGGGCCACTGTGTGCCCGATGGTCGCCTGGTGCCCCTTGTGCACGCCGTCGAAGACGCCGATGGTGACGACCGAGCGCCCCCACCCACCGGGCGCCGCCTCGTACCCCCGCCACCGCTGCATGCTGTTCCTCCCCTGTCGCCCGGCCTCAGGCCGGGGCGAGCACGATCTCCGCGCGGGCCCGCCCGTCCCGCTCGCTGACGATAGCGATCAGGCCGCCCGCGGGCCCGAACACCGCGTACGGCCCGGCGCGGCCGGTCGGGTCCAGCGGCCCACCGTGGGCCAGCACCCGGGCCTCGTCGGCGGTGGCCTCCCGACGCGGGAAGAACCGGTCGGCCGCCGCGTCCAACGGCAGGTTCACCACGTCCGGGGCGCGCTGCTCCAACTCGTCGAGGGTTGCCGCCTCGGCGAGGGTGAAGCCACCCACCGCGGTCCGCCGCAGGGCGGTCAGGTGGCCGCCGACGCCGAGCGCCAGGCCCGCGTCCCGGGCGATGGCCCGGATGTACGTGCCGGAGGAGCAGGTCACGTCCACGTCCACGTCCACCACGTCCGGCTCGGTGCGGCGGATCGCCAGCACCGCCAACCGGGAGATGGTGACCCGCCGGGCGGGCAGTTCGACGCTCTCCCCGTCGCGGACCCGCTTGTACGCCCGCTGTCCGTTGATCTTGATGGCGCTCACCGCGCTCGGCACCTGGTCGACCTCGCCGCTCAGCCCGGCCAGCGCGGACCGGATCGCCTCGTCGGTCACCAGCCCGGCCGGGGTGGTGGCGATCACGTCGCCCTCGGCGTCGTCGGTGACGGTGCTCTGACCGAGCCGGATGGTGCCGGTGTAGCTCTTGCCCGCACCGATCACGTAGGTCAGCAGCCGGGTGGCCCGGCCGACCCCGATCACCAGCACCCCGGTCGCCATCGGGTCGAGGGTGCCGCCGTGCCCGACCCGTCGGGTCCTGGCCAGCCGGCGGATCCGCGCCACCACGTCGTGCGACGTCATGCCGCCGGGCTTGTCGACCACGATCAGACCATCGGTGCTCACGACGCCCAAGCCTGCCAGACGGCCCGTACCGGCTGGTGGCTGGGCAGGCCGGCGGTGAGGCCCGCGGCCGCGCCGTGCGGTGCGGGCCGGATCGCGGCGGCCGGCGACCTGGTCAGCGAACCGCGCCGGTCACCGCCCAACCGCCGCTGCGCAGGCGCAGCAGGAGCGCGACCAGCCGGATCACCACGAACAGAGTGAGCCCGGCCCAGATGCCGCCCAGCCCGAGGTTCAGCGCGTACGCCAGCCAGATGGCCGGCAGGAAGCCGCCGAGCGCCGCCACGATGGTGAGGTCGCGCAGGTAACGCACGTCACCGGCGCCGATCAGCACGCCGTCGAGGGCGAACACCACCCCGGCCAGCGGGAGCATGGCGACGAACCACGGCCAGGCCACCATGGCCTGCTCGCGTACCCCCGCGTCGGAACTGAACCACGACGGTACGACGCCGGCGCCGGCGGCGACGACGAGCGCGAAGGCGACGCCGCAGCCACCGCCGAGCAGCCCGATCCGGCGGGCGAGCGCCCGCGCGCCCGCGTCGTCGCCGGCCCCGAGCGCGGCGCCGACCAGGGACTGGGCAGCGATCGCGAGGGCGTCGAGCACCAGCGCGGTGAAGAACCAGAGTTGCAGGGCGATCTGGTGGGCGCCGACGGCGGCGGCCCCGAAGCGGGCGGCGACGGCGGTCGCGGAGAGGAAGCTGGCCTGGAACGCCACCCCTCGGATCAGCAGGTCCCGGCTGAGCACCAGTTGCTGCCGGATCACGCGAGGCCGGGGCCGCAGCGACACCCGCTCGGCGACCAGCGCCGCCGCGAAGAGCACCCCGCAGAGCGTCTGCGCGACGACGTTGGCCACCGCCGAGCCGATCAGGCCCAGCCCGACGGGATAGACGAGCAGTGGGCACAGCAGCGCGGAGAGCAGGTTGGGCCCGAGCACGAAGTACAACGGGCGGCGGGTGTCCTGCACGCCGCGCAGCCAGCCGTTGCCGGCGGCGGCGAGCAGCAGGCCGGGGGCGCCGAGGGCCGCGATCCGCAGCCAGTGCGCGGCGGCGTCGGCCACGTCGCCACCACCGCCGGCGAGGGTACGCGCGAGCGCGCCACCGCCGAACTGCATGCCGATCGCGATCAGCAGGCCGACACCGAACGCCAGCCAGGACGACTGGACTCCCTCGGCTACCGCGGCTGCCCGGTCACCTGCCCCGAAGCGACGGGCCGCGCGCCCGGTGGTGCCGTACGCGACAACGGTGCCGACCCACGCGGTGAGCGTCATCACCGTGCCCCCGACGGCGAGCGCGGCGAGCGGCACCCGGCCGAGGTGGCCGACCACCGCGGTGTCGACAAGCACGTAGAGCGGCTCGGCGGCGAGCACCACGAGGGCCGGCAGGGCGAGGCTGGCGATCCGCCGGGGTGAGGCGGAGCGGTGGGCGGTGACGGTCTGGCTCATCGCCGCCGATCCTGGCACGAGCTACGTAAGGAGCGCAATCCTGCCGAGCGCTTACCTCGACCGGCGCCTGGACCGCTGGGCCCGGTCGGCGGCTGGTAGTCCGTCTCAGCGCGGCCCCCGCGCAGCACCTGCCGGGCAGTCGGGGCGTGGGTCTCTGGTCAGAGGCTTTGGAGCTGATGTCGTAGACGAATCACGCCGTGACGTGTGCCCGAATCTCGTCGCGACGGTCGCAGACGAATCACGCCGTGACCTCGCAGACGAATCAGGTCGCGATGTCGCAGACGATTCAGCTCCAAAGGCTCAGGCGGAGACGCCCGACGCCCTCCCGACCGAGTCCGCGGGAGGGGCACCGCCGGACAGCTCGGATCACTGACGGGTGTCCATCGACGTCTGCAACGCGCGGCGGGCCTGCTCGCGGGCGTCGTCGGTGGTCTCGGGCTTGGGCTTGTTCGGCATGGCGGTGGTCCTTCCAGGGAGCAGGCCACCGGCGCGCGGCGGCCCTCGCGGGCGGTCGTCCTGCGCGCCCCACGGCGGTCCGGGATTACCGGAGCAGCCGACTGGGCAGCGTGAGCCCGGGTCGATCCGACCCTGGAGGGAGGCAGCACGAGGTGTGGCGCCACCACCCATGACCTGCACCGCTACGCGGTACCCGGCCTTCTCCCAAGTTATCGTTCAGGTCCATATGCTGCTCTCGGTTCCCGCCATTTGGACATACGGCGACCCGGCTCAGCGGGCCAGGAAGTGCCAGCCCAGCCACCACCAGAACCCGAACAGACCGATCCGGCCCACCGGCACCGAGCCGACCTCGTAGCGCATCACGTACGCGCAGACCTCGCCGAGGGTGGGAATCCGGGAACCCTCCCGCCGGGCCATCCACTCGACAGTCGCGAAGAGCACCAACGCGGTGAGGAAACCGCCGATGGCGAGCGCCCGCATCATCGGCGCACCAGCCCCCAGAAGGCGGCCAGCCAGGCGAACCACACCGCCGACCGGGTCAGATGATCTTCCAGGAGTGGATCTGCCAGCCGGGAGAAGGTGGGAAAGTCGTCACCGGCGGCCATCACGAAGGTCACGCCCTCGAAGACCCCGAAGACCACCACCGGCACCGCCCACCAGACCGCCCCCGAGCCCAGCCGGCGCGGTGCCGGTCGGCGTGGCACCCGGTTGCTCAGACCGAGCCAGATCAGCACTCCGCCGGTGCCGATGGTGAACAGATTCGCCTCGGTGGAGAACGACGCGAACCGGCCGCCGACAAGCGACAGGCAGACGAGAACGGGAACGGAGACGGCGGGCCGGTCCCAGGCGCGGGGGGCCTCCACGGTGAGGTCGTGCGGCTGCTCCATCCCGCAATTCTTCCCGGTCTCACCGAGCGCGGGAAGACCGACACTCCCCGGAGTTGACCCTGATCCTTTGGATCGAACGATCGATGACGGCGATCGTCCGGGTCAGGCGTCGGGGCGGAGCAGCGCGCTGTCCAGTTGGCCGCGGATCGACTCGACCACCTGCTCGGCGGTGCCCCGACCGGTGAACCCGGCCGCGAACCGGTGGCCACCACCGCCAAGCGTCACCGCGACCCGGCTGACGTCCACCGCACCCTTGCTGCGCATCGACACCGCCCACTCGTCGGGCGCGGTCTGCTTGACCACACAGCTCACATCCGCCTCGGCGGTGCATCGCACCGAGTCGATAAGCGCCTCGAGCACGTACGGCCGCTGGTCGTGGCGGGCCAGGTCATCGAGGGTGGCGAAGGTCCAGACGAACCCTCGGCCGCCGGCAGCCGCCGGCTCCAGCCGGGCCCGCCCGAGCACCTCACCGAAGAGCCGCACCGCCCCGAAGGGCCGGGTGTCGAAGACCCGGCGGGAGATGTCCCCGGGCGAGATGCCGGTGGCCAGCAACCGGGCAGCCATCTCGTGCACCGCCGGGGTGGTCGCCGCGAACCGGAACGAACCAGTGTCGGTGGTCAGCGCCACGTAGAGGCACTCCGCGATTGCCGGATCCACCACCACCCCGAGCCGGGACAGCAACTGCTCCGCCACCACCGAGGTCGCCGCCGCACCCGGGTCCACGAGGTTGACAGTGCCGAAGCCCCGGTTCGACGCGTGGTGGTCGAGCACCAGCGCCGCGCCCGCCGACGACAACCGCCCGGCCAGCTCACCGAGTCGCGACTCACTCGCCGCGTCGAAGCAGATCACCAGGTCGGGTGCCGGGTCGGCGGCGCCCGCCGGGACCAGCAGGTCCAGCCCGGGCAGCTCCCGGAACGGCTCGGGCACCTCCGGCGGCCCGGGGAAGGTCGCCTGCACCTGGTGGATACCGAACTGCCGCAGGCCCAGACCGAAGCCGAGCATGCTGCCCAGCGCGTCACCGTCCGGGTTGACGTGGCAGATCAGCAGCACCCGGCCAGCCGGCGGGACAGCCCGCACCAGCGCCTCGGCCGCAGCCCAGTCCATCTCGGCCGGGTCGACCCCGGCCGCACCGGCTAGCGGAACGCTGGCGGTGCTGGTCACCGCGTTTCCCCACCCCGTGCGGCGTCCTTCACGTCGGTGGCCGCGTCGGCCTCATCCGCCTCGTCGTCCTCATCGGTCTCGTCGTCAACCCGGTACGGCTGAGCCTCGCCCGCGTACTTCGCCTGGGCGGCCAGCCGCTGCACCTCGGCGTCGGCGTTACGGGCGGCGGCGAGCAGGTCGTCGATGTGCTTGACCTGGTCCTGCACGTCGTCGAGGACGAAGGTCAGGGTCGGCGAGTGGCGCAGCCCGAGCGCCTTGCCGACAGTGCTGCGCAGCATCCCCTTGGCGCTTTCCAACGCGGCGGCGGTGTCCGCCTGGGCCACCGCGTCGCCGAGCACCGTGTAAAAGACCGTCGCGTCGCGCAGGTCAGCGGTGATCCGGGCGTCGGTGATGGTGATCATCCCGAGCCGCGGGTCCTTGATCTGGCTCCGCACCACCGACGCGACCAGCTCACGCACCCGTTCCGCGTGCCGGCGTACCTTGGCCGGATCAGACATCTCGCCACCTCCACGGCGTCCTGCTCCCGGTCGGCAGGTGACCCGGGGGTCTCCGGCCGACCGGCCAACATCTCGAACACTACCTTCGCGGCCGCACCGGTCGCCCGGCACAGCCGGCTCCGGGGTCAGTCGTCGTCCTCGCCGTACAACCGGCGTCGGACCGACAGCAACTCGACCTCGGGGCGACCGGCCACCAGGCGCTCACAGGAGTCGAGCACCTCGCGGACGTGCGCCGTCTCGGCGGCCACCACGGCCACCGCCAGCTGCGCTCGACCATGCAGGTCGAGCGCACCCACCTCGGCGGCCGACACCTCGAAGCGGCGCAGCGCCGCCACGATCGGCCGTACATATGATCTCTTGGCTTTGAGCGACCTGGAGTCGCCCGGCAGCAGCAGGTCGAAGACCGCGGTTCCGGTGAACATCGCCCCGGACGATACCGCCAACCCGCCCCGCATGATCAAGGGGTTTACGCCGTACGGCGTAAACCCCTTGATCAGCGTGTCACTGCCGGATCAGGCGCGAACCTTCTCCCGCATCTCGAAGGTCTCGATGACGTCGCCGACCTGGACGTTGTTGTAACCACCCAGGGTCAGACCACACTCGAAGCCCTCGCGGACCTCGGTGGCGTCGTCCTTGAACCGCTTGAGCGAGGTGATCGTGAGGTTGTCCGCCACGACCGTCCCGTCCCGAAGCAGTCGAGCCTTCGCGTTGCGCCGGATGATGCCCGACCGGACGATGCAACCGGAGATGTTGCCGATCTTGGACGAGCGGAACACGTCGCGGATCTCCGCGGTGCCCAGCTCGGCCTCCTCGTACTCCGGCTTGAGCAGGCCCTTGAGCGCTGCCTCGATCTCCTCGATGGCCTGGTAGATGACGGTGTAGTACCGGATCTCCACGCCCTCGCGGTCGGCCATCTCGCGGACCTTGTTCGAGGCCCGCACGTTGAAGCCGATGATCGTGACCGGCTCGGACGAGGCACTCGCGAGCATGACATTGCTCTCGGTGATCGCGCCGACACCCCGGTCGAGGACCTTGAGCTGGACCTCCTCGGGAATGTCGAGGTTGAACAGCGCGTCCTCCAGGGCCTCCACCGAACCGGAGACATCACCCTTGAGGATGAGGTTGAGCGACGTCTTCTCGCCCTCCTTGAGCTGCTCCATGAGCGTCTCAAGAGTGGCCCGACCACGGGAGTTGGCGAATGCCGCCGCCCGCCGTCGCGCCTGCCGCTGCTCGGCGATCTGCCGCACCGTGCGGTCGTCCGCCGCGGCGAGGAAGGTGTCACCCGCACCGGGCGGCGCGGTCAGACCCAGCACCATGACCGGACGCGCCGGCCCAGCCTCGGAGAGCTGGTTGCCGTTCTCGTCGAGCATGGCCCGGACCCGGCCGTGGGCCCCGCCGGCGACGATCGAGTCGCCCGCCCGCAGGGTGCCCTTCTGCACGAGCACCGTCGCCACCGCACCGCGGCCCTTGTCCAGGTGCGCCTCGATGGCCACACCCTGCGCCGGCCCGTCGATCGGAGCGGTCAGCTCCAGCGACGCGTCGGCGGTCAGCAGGACCGCCTCGAGCAGCTCCTCGATGCCGATGCCCGGCTTGGCGGCCACGTTGACGAACATGGTGTCGCCGCCGTACTCCTCGGCGACCAGGCCGTACTCGGTCAGCTGCTGGCGGACCTTGTCCGGGTTGGCGTCCGGCTTGTCGACCTTGTTGACCGCGACCACGATCGGCACGTCGGCCGCCTTGGCGTGGTTCAACGCCTCGATGGTCTGCGGCATCACGCCGTCGTCGGCCGCGACCACCAGGATCACGATGTCCGTCACCTGGGCACCACGGGCACGCATGGCGGTGAACGCCTCGTGACCGGGGGTGTCGATGAAGGTCACCGCGCGGTCCACACCATCGTGCGGAACGTGCACCTGGTACGCACCGATGTGCTGGGTGATGCCACCCGCCTCACCGGCCACGACGTTCGCCTTGCGGATGGCGTCGAGCAGCTTGGTCTTACCGTGGTCGACGTGACCCATGACGGTCACCACCGGCGCACGGCTGACCAGACGCTCCTCGGCCACCTCCGCGTCGAGGTCGATGTTGAACTGCGCGAGCAGCTCGCGGTCCTCGTCCTCCGGGCTGACGATCTGGATGTCGAAGCCCAGGTGCTCACCCAGCAGCTGCAGGGTGTCGTCAGAGCAGGACTGGGTCGCGGTGACCATCTCGCCCAGGTTGAACATCTCCTGGACCAGCGAACCCGGGTTGGCGTTGATCTTGTCGGCGAAGTCCGACAGCGAGGCGCCACGGGAGAGCCGCACGACCTGACCCTGACCCCGGGGAGCACCCGAGCTCATGGTCGGAGCCGACAGGTTGTCGAACTCCTGTCTGCGCTGCTTCTTGGACTTGCGACCGCGCGTCGGCCGACCACCCGGACGCCCGAAGGCACCCGCGGCGCCGCCGCCACGGCCACGACCACCCGCACCCGGACGACCGCCACCACCGGACGGAGCGCCCGGACGGAAACCGCCACCGGGGGCACCGCCACCGCCGCCGGGACCGCCACGGTAGCCACCGCCACCGCCGGCACCCGCGCCGCCACCAGGGCCGCCACGGTAACCGCCACCGCCGCCGGCGCCACCGCCGGGACCGCCACGGAAGCCGCCGCCACCGCCACCCGGACGACCGGCGCCGCCGCCACCGGGGCGACCAGCGCCACCGGGACCGGGACGACCGGCAGCCGGACGCTGGCTCGGCATGGAAGCCGGGCTGGGACGCGGCGGCATGGAGTTGGGGCTCGGCCGCGGCGGCATGCCCGCCGGGCTGTTGGGCCGGGGACCACCCGCACCGGCGGCCGGGGGCCGCTGCTGCTGGCCACCCTGGATGCCGAACGGGTTGTTACCGGCGCCGCGCGCCGGTGGGCGACCACCGGGACGGGCACCCGGACCCGGAGCCGGCGTGCTCGGACGAGCGGCCGGCGAACCCGGGCGGGGTGGCATCGCGGCGGGACCCGGCCGAGGACCGGGTCGGTTGCCGCCGTCGGCCGGAGGCTCCCGGCGAACCGGGTTCTCCCGCTGCTGCTGGCGGGCGGCCTGGGCGGCCTTGACCGCGGCCTCCTGCTCAGCCTTCAGCGCGGCGGCACGCGCCTCGGCGGCCGCCACCTCGATGTCGTGGGCACTCGCCGGCTTGGCGACCGGAGCCGCGGGCTGCGGTGCGGCGGGCACCGGGCCCTTCGGCTTCGGGCCGGGTGCCGGCGCGGCCGGCCGCCGAGGCGGCATCGGCTTGGCCGAGACCCGGGGCGCGCCCGGGGTCGGGGACAGCGTCGGGGTCGGGTTGGCAGCCGGCGTCGGCGCGGGCGCCGACGGGGCGGCCGGCGCCGGAGCACCGGCGGACGCAACGAATGCGTTACGCAGCCGTCGGGCGACGGGCGCCTCGACGGTGCTGGACGCGGACTTCACGAACTCGCCCATTTCCTTCAGCTTGGCGAGAACGGTCTTACTCTCGACCCCGAGCTCTTTTGCAAGCTCGTGTACGCGGGCCTTGCCTGCCACTGCACTCCTCACTCCGAGGTCGTGCGGGCAGCACCCGCAGCGACCTCACTCGTGCACTTGAAGCCTGGTCATTTCAGGGACTTCATCGTGTGCTCATGTCGGTCGTCCTACCCTGCTAGCGACCCTCGCCCGGTCGGGCTGACCGGACGTAGTGGTTGGCGCATCGACGTGCTCTGCCAGCACACCGTGGTCGAGGACCTCGGTGATGCGCAGCGCTCGCCCGAAGGCGCGGCGCCGCACCGCCAGCGCGAAGCAGGCCGGATCCGGGTGCATGTTCGCTCCCCGACCCGGCAGCCTGCGGCGCGGATCAGGTCGGAGGCTGAAACCAGCCTCGTCCCGGACCGCGACGATCCGCAGCAATTCGCTGGCCGGCGCACGTTGCCGACAACCCACACAGGTGCGTTCCGGCGTTGTGCGTCGTACCACTGGAAGAAGTCTACCCCTAGCTGCCCGAGATCGCGCCGCCCGGCTCCCGCACGTGATCAGCTGCGGCACGCGCGGCCGGGGCGGTCTGCTCCGCATCGGACCGAATGTCGATCCGCCAACCGGTCAATCGCGCCGCGAGTCGGGCATTTTGCCCCTCCCGCCCGATCGCCAGCGAAAGCTGGAAGTCGGGAACTGTCACCCGGGCGGCCCGACCAGCCAGGTCGACCACCTCGACCCGCAGTGCCTTGGCCGGCGACAGCGCGTTACCGACAAAGGTGGCCGGGTCGTCCGACCAGTCGATGATGTCGATCTTTTCGCCGTGCAACTCGCTCATCACGGCCCGCACCCGCTGGCCCATCGGGCCGATGCAGGCGCCCTTGGCGTTCACCCCGGGGGTGGTGGAGCGTACGGCGATCTTCGTGCGGTGACCTGCCTCACGGGCGATCGCGCCGATCTCCACGGTGCCGTCGGCGATCTCCGGCACCTCAAGCGCGAACAGCTTCTTGACCAGCGCCGGGTGCGACCGGGACAGGGTGATCTGCGGCCCACGCATGCCCTTGGCGACGTGCACCACCACACAACGCACCCGCTCGCCGTGCGCGTACCGCTCGCCGGGCACCTGCTCGGACTGCGGCAGCACGCCCTCCAACTTGCCCAGGTCGACGCTGACGATGCCCTTCTCGGTACGCGTCTCGTGCGCCTGCACCACGCCGGTGACCAGGTCACCCTCGCGGCCCACGTACTCACCGAAGTGCACCTCGTCGGTGGCCTCCCGCAGGCGCTGGAGGATCACCTGCTTGGCGGTCATGGCGGCGATCCGGCCGAAGTCGTGCGGGGTGTCGTCCCACTCCCGCACCAGGCTGCCGTCGGCGTCCATCTCCTGCGCGTACACCAGGGCGGCGCCGGACCTACGGTCGATCTCCACCCGGGCGTGCGGCTCGGCGCCGTCGGTGTGCCGGTAGGCGGTCAGCAACGCGGTCTCGATCGCCGCGAGAATCGTGTCGAACGGGATCTCCCGCTCGCGCTCGAGTGCGCGCAGCGCCGCGAGGTCGATGTTCACCTCTCCTCGTCCTCCACATCATCTTCGTCGTCGAAGTCGTCTGAATCGATCTCGTCTGAATCGTCCGCGTCGTCGAACTCCTCGTCCGGCTCGCCGAGTTCGGCGAGGCGGGTGAACTCGACCTGCACGCGCCCCGGGCCGAGCTGGGCGTACGTCCAGGAGGTGCGGCCGGCCTCGGTCTCCAGCTGCACACCCTCGTCGTCGGCCGCGACCACCCGGCCGGTCAGCTGGCGCTCGCCGGTGGGCTGCTCGCCGCGCTGTCCGGGCAGCGCGGCCGCGCCCCGGACGGTGACCTTGACCAGCCGGCTCAGGTTGCGCCGCCAGTGCCGGGGCAGGGTCAGCGGCCGGTCGACACCCGGCGAGCTGACCTCCAGCTGGTATTCCCCGGCGACGATGTCGCCGCCGGTCTCCTCGGCGGCGTCGAGCGCGGTGGAGACCGCCCGGGACACGTCCGCGACGGCGTCCAGGTCGATCCCGCCGTCGGCGTCGACAAGCACCCGCACCACGTGCCGGCGGCCGGCCCGGGAGACCGACAGATCCTCCAGGTCGTAGCCGGCGTCGTTGACCACCGGCTCGATCACGGCCCGCAACCGCGCGCGCCGCGCTGCGAGATCACCGCCGCGCGGACCCGCGGCGTCGCGGGGTCGCCCTGTCGACCTGGTGGCACGGCCACGCTGCGTCATCTCCGCACCCTCTCCCTGGTCGACGGTGATCGGGTATCCCGACATGCCGGCACCCCACCGGAGCGGACGCGCCGGTGGCTGCGCAGAGCGTAACGCGCCGGCCCGTCGGCGGACCGGCCGGCGCACCGACGTCGGTGGCCCCCGGACCGACTCCGATGGTGTTGACTTGCCGGGTGGGGACCGGCAGAACGACACAGCGCGACCAAGCATCCAGACATTCCCGGCGAAAGCTCCTACGCGCCGGGGCGCTGCTGGCACTCGGTGGTGCCGCGGCACCGTTGACCGGCTGTGATCTTTTCGACCGTGACGATCAGCCAGCGCCACCACCGGACCCGCTGCGGCCGATGGTGGACGAGGCACTCGCGTTGGCCGGCGTCTACCAGGCCCACGCCGCCGCGCATCCCGACCTGGCCGACCGGCTCAACCCGATCGCCGCGGCGCACACCGCGCACGCCACCGAGCTGGCCCGGGTGATCGGCGTCGCCCTGCCAACCGCTGTCGCCACCCCGGCGACCGACCCGGGTGGCACGCTCACCACCCTGCGCGCCCTGGAGAAGACCGCCCAGCAGTCCGCCACCGCCGCGTGCGCCGCGGCGAGCCCGGAACGGGCCGCACTGCTCGGATCGATCGCCGCCGCCCGAGCCACCCATCAGGAGGCCCTGAAGTGAGGCAGCCGTCCGCCGGGGAGGCGCTCGCCGCCGCCCTGTCCGCCGAGTACGCGGCCATCTACGCCTACGGGCGGATCGGGGTCCGACTCACCGGGGCGGCGCGCGAGGCCGCGCACCAGGCCGAGGCCGCGCACCGCGGCCGGCGCGACGCGCTTGTGGTGCAACTGAGCACTGCCGGTGGCGCCGTGCCGCCGGACCGCGCCGGCTACGCCCTGCCGTTCCCGGTCACCGACCGGGCCAGCGCCCTGCGGCTCGCCGCCGAGGTGGAGGAACGCACCGCCGCGCACTGGCGGGCGGCGCTGGCGTCCACCACCGGCGCCGACCGGGACCAGGCGCTCGCCGCCCTGGTCGAGTACGCGGTACGGGCCACCCGGTGGCGGAAGACGGCCGGGGTGACCCCGCTTACTGTCCCATTTCCCGGCCGGCCGACCTGAACCGTTCCACTCCGGTTGCGGCGCGCATACCAGGTATGCATACTCCGTTGCCATGTCCATCCGTCACGGGTTGCTCGCCCTGCTCGAACGCGGCCAGATGTACGGCTACCAGCTGCGCGCCGCGTTCGAGGAGTCGACCGGCTCGACCTGGCCGCTGAACATCGGGCAGGTGTACACCACGCTGTCCCGGTTGGAACGCGACGGCCTGGTCCGCCCGCTGCCGGAGAGCGAGGCCGGGCAGCGGCCGTACGAGATCACCGACGCCGGCCGGGCGGATCTGGCGCTCTGGTTCGCCACCCCGGTCAGCCGCAACGACAGGCCCCGCGACGAGTTGGCGATCAAGCTGGCGCTGGCGCTGACCACCCCCGGGGTGGACGTCCGCTCGGTGGTACAGGCCCAGCGCAGCGCGACGATGCGGGCGCTGCAGGAGCTGACCCGGTTGAAGTACGGCAGCAACCGGCCGGAGGACCTCCCCTGGCGCCTCGTGCTGGACTCGATGGTGTTCCAGGCCGAGGCCGAGGCCCGCTGGCTGGACCACTGCGAGACCAGTCTGGTGCGGCACCAACCCAGCGGCCCGCCGCCTCCCCCACCCGGACCGGGTGACGCCGACGCGCGGGGCGCGGCGCGTTGGGCCGACGAGGAGGCGCGACGGTGAGCGGATCGGACGACGCGGTGCTCGAGCTCCGCGCCGTCCACCGCACCCACGGCGCCGGGCCGGCGGCGGTGCACGCGTTGCGCGGGGTCAGCCTGGTCGTCCGGCCCGGCGAACTGGTCGCCGTGATGGGCCCGTCCGGCTCCGGCAAGTCGACATTGCTGGCCCTCGCCGGCGGGTTGGACCGGCCGACCGGCGGGGAGGTCCGGGTGGAGGGGCACCCGCTGGGAGCGCTTGACCGTCGCGGGCTGGCCCAGCTGCGCCGCCGGCGGATCGGTTACATCTTCCAGCAGCTCAACCTGCTGGGCAGCCTGAGCGCTGTGGAGAACGTGGCGCTGCCGCTGGAGCTCGACGGCGTCAGCGGACGTCGGGCCCGGACGCTGGCGATGGCCGCGCTCACCGAGGTGGGCCTGCCCGCATTCGGCGACCGTTTCCCCGACCAGCTCTCCGGCGGGCAGCAGCAGCGGGTGGCCATCGCCCGCGCGCTGGTGGGCGAACGTCGGCTGGTGCTCGCCGACGAACCCACCGGAGCCCTGGACTCGCAGACCGGCGAGGCGGTGCTGCACCTCCTGCGCCGCCGGATCGACGCGGGGGCCGCCGGAGTGCTCGTCACCCACGAGGCCCGACATGCCGGCTGGGCCGACCGGGTGGTGTTCCTGCGCGACGGCGTACTTGTCGACACGACGGCACCGCTGGGCAGTGTCGAGCAACTGCTCTCCGGCAGCGATCGGTGACCGCCCGCCGTACCCGACCGGGGCCTGCCCGGGTCGACACCGCCGCGTCGGCACCTGCCGCACCGCGGGTGCGGGTCGGTCGGCGGCGGTTCGCCGAGCTGACCGGCTCCTGGCGGGCGGCGTTGCGGATCGCGCGGCGGGAGTCGCGCCGGGCCCGGCGTCGGACCGCCCTGGTGCTCGCGATGATCGCCCTCCCGGTGGCCGTGCTGGCCTTCCTGGCCGCCAGCTACGACATGGCCGAGCTGACGCCGCAGGAGCAGGTGGATCGCCAGCTCGGCGTGGCCGACGCGGAGCTGCGCTGGGTCTCCGACACCCCCGTGGAGCAGGACGAGTGGGGTGACGGCTGGTCCACCCGGGACGGTCAGCAGCCATCCGCGGCCCGGGCCACCGCTGCCCAGGTGAGCACGCTGCTCGGGCCGGGCAGTCGGGTCACCGAGGTGCGCACCGGCATCCCGCTGACCCTGCGGGGCCCGCACCGCGACGAGGACGTGGAAGGGCGGGTGCTCGACCTCGCTGACCCGTTGGCCCGCGGCCTGGTGCGCTTCCGGGCGGGCCGGGCACCCGAGCAGTCCGGCGAAGTCGCGGTGAGCCCCGCGGCGCTGCGCCGCCTGGACCTGCGCCTCGGTCGTGCCGTGGCCCTCGCCGACGGGAGCAGGGCGTACACCGTGGTGGGGGTTGTCGAGTTTCCCGACAATCTCGGCCCGGTGGTGGCGCTGCATCCGGGCACGGTGCCACCGACCAGTCCCCCACCGGAGAGCAGCTGGCTGGCCGACGTGCCCGGCACCATCGATGCCGCGCTGGTGACCCGACTCAACGACCGGGGTGTGGTGGTCGCCGCCCGCCCCCCGGCCGACGAACGGAAGCGGCTCTGGCTCGGCCCCATCGAGCCGGGCGAAACCACCGACCTGGGCACCAGCGTGCTGATCGCCGGCCTCGGGCTGCTGGAGGTCGTGCTGCTGGTCGGGCCGGCCTTCGCGGTCGGCGTCCGGCGCCGACGGCGGGAGCTGGCGCTCGTCGCGGTGGCCGGCGGGGATGCCGCCCAGCTTCGTCGGGTTGTGCTGGCCGACGGCGTGGTGCTGGGGGTGCTGGGCGCCGCCGCCGGTCTGCTGGTCGGCGTCGGCGCGGCGTTCGCCGGTCGTCCGCTCGTGGAGCAGTACGTCTTCCACGCCCGCTTCGATGGGTACCGGTGCTGGCCGATCGCGCTGGTGCTGCTCGCTGGGGTCGCGGTGCTGGCCGGGGTGCTCGCCGCGCTGGCACCGGCCTGGACCGCCGCGCGGCAGGACGTCAGCGCCGGCCTCGCCGGGCGACGCACCCCACCGGTGTCCCGTACCCGGTGGTTGGCCATCGGGCTGTCGCTTGTGGTCGGTGGGGCGGGGTTGGCGGCGTTCGGGGCCGCCCGTACCTCCGCGCCGGTGATCCTCACCGGTCTGATCCTCGGCGAGTTGGGCCTCGTGTGCTGCACGCCCACCCTGATCGGCGCGCTCGCCCGGCTCGGCCGGGCGTTGCCGTTGGCGCCGCGGATCGCGCTGCGGGACGCCAGCCGCAACCGCGCGTCCGCCGCGCCCGCCATCTGCGCCGTGATGGCCGCGGTGGCCAGCAGTGTGGCGCTCGGCGGCTTCCTGGCCAGCACCGACGCCCGTAATGTGCGCGGCTACCGGCCGATGCTGCCGCCCGGCCACGTGCTTGTCTACGCTGGCGAATCGGCTCGGCAGCCCACGCTCAGCCAGTTCGCCGCCATGGCCCGGGACCACTTGGGCGCCCACTCGGTCGCCCCGATCAACACGCTCCGTTGTCCAACTGGTTACTGCGACGTCGTGGCGGAGCTGCCGCCCGCGCAGGTCTGCCCCTGGCAGCCCGGGGACGACCTCTCCGAGGCGCACCGTCGGCAGGCGCGGGCCGACCCGCGTTGTCAGACCAACCCGATGGGTTACGACGGTAGCTACGT
Source organism: Micromonospora sp. NPDC049044 (assembly GCF_040649215.1). Taxonomy (NCBI): domain Bacteria; kingdom Bacillati; phylum Actinomycetota; class Actinomycetes; order Micromonosporales; family Micromonosporaceae; genus Micromonospora; species Micromonospora sp. NPDC049044. The sequence goes on from NZ_JBEZFA010000022.1 coordinate 66,894, forward strand.
GCAGGCGGGGGTGTATGACGGGGCCGCGCTGCCGCTGCTCACCGGTGCGGACCCGGCGACGACCGCCACCGCCACCGCCGTGCTGCGTGCCGGCGGCGTGGTGGTCACCGATCCGCGCTACCTGCACGACGGCCTGGTGACCGTACGCGTGAACGAGATGGATCCCATGACGGACCGGCCGCGCGCCGTCGCCGACTTCCCCGGGTACGCGATGCCCGGCGTGGTCAGCGGTTCCCAGCTGCTGCTCTCCGCGTCCGCGGCCCGCCACCTCGACCTGACCTGGTCACCTGTCGGTTGGGTGCTCGGCGCTGACACCCCGCCGGACCGGCATCAGCAGGAGCGCTTCGTCAGCGCCCTGCGCCCCTTCGGCACGTTCTCGTTGGTGGTGGAGGACGGCGGTGGTTCGCGCGACATCTCACCGTTGCCGCTGCTGCTCGCGGCGGCGGCCGGGGTCATCACGATGGGTGCCGCGGGGATCGCCACAGCGCTCGCCGCCGCCGAGGGACGCGCCGAGCTGACCACCCTCGCGGCCGTCGGAGCGGCGCCGGCGCTCCGCCGGATGCTGGCGATCTGCCAGGCGGGGGTGATCGCCGGCCTGGGCTCGGTGCTCGGCATCGTGGCCGGGCTGGGCACCGCCGCGATAGTGCTGTTCTCGGTGAACCGGCAGTACGCGAACGACTGGCCGGTGCCCGACCAGTACCCGTACGTGGTGCCGTGGCCCGCGCTGGGGGTCCTGGTCCTGGTGCCGATCGTGGCGATGCTCGGGGCGGGTCTGTTCACCCGCGCCCAGCTGCCGATCGAACGGCGACTGGACTGACAGCCGCGTGACCACCCGGTCGGCAAGCCGGCGCGTACGGGGGTGCCGGCGGGGGCCGGCAGCCGGCACACTGATCCGCGTGTCAGTGCTCGGAACCCTCACCCGTCGAGTCGGTCATCACCGCTGGTTCGGCGCCGCCGCCCGACTGCTGGTCCCCGCCGACCGGGTGGTCGGTCGACTCACCCGGGGACGGGTGGTGGCGCTCGGCCTGATCCCGTCCCTGGTGATCACGACGACCGGCCGCCGCTCGGGTAGGCCACGCAGCAACCCTCTGCTCTACGTGCCCGACGGCGACGCCTACGTGGTGATCGGCTCCAACTGGGGCCAGACCCACCACCCCGGCTGGGCGATGAACCTGCTCGCCGATCCCGCCGCCGAGGTGCAGCTGAAGGGCCGGCGGATCCCGGTGCGGGCCGAGCGGGCGTCCGGCGCCGAACGGGACCGGCTGTGGCAGCTGTTGGTCGCCGAGTGGCCCGCGTACCACACGTACGTGCGGCGGGCCGGCGGCCGGGAGATCCACATCTTCCGGCTCGTGCCGACCGGGCGCGGCGTGCCGACCGGTCCCCCGTCGGCTGGCTAGGCTGACGCTCAGTCGCGAACAGAGGCGGTTTCCGTGAGCGCGAGCAGTCAGCCGGGGTGGCGATCCCCGCGGTCGCGCACCGGGGCGGCCGGATGAGCGCAGGCGATGACCGGGTCGCTGTCGACCGGGGCCTCGACGACGGTCGGTGGGCGGTCGCGGCACGGGTCGGCGAGGCGGTCCGCCGGCGCTTCCCGGCCGATGTGCTCGCGGTCGCGGTGCACGGGCCGCTGGCGCACGGTGACGACGACGGCGGCGGGGACCGCGAGGCGGGTCTGCTGGTGGTCACCTACCGGCACCATGCCGGCCCGAAGCCGGCGACCCGACGCGTGGACGGGGTGCTCGTCGATCTGACCGTGGCCGCCGCCGAGGACTACCTGGCGCAGGCCCGGGTGATCTCCCCGCTCTGGCCGCTCACCGCCGATCGGTACGTCACGACGCAGCCGTTGCACGATCCGACCGGTTGGTTGCGGACGCTGCGCGACGAACATCTGGGCCGGTTGGCGCGGGCCCGGCCGGCGGAGTTCAGCACCGCGGCCCGGCAGGCCTGGTATCGGGGTAGCGCGGCGCACGCACGGGCCGCCCGGCTCGCCGAGTGGTACGAGACCGACCAGGCCCTGCTGATGCTCGGTGAGGCCCGGTTGGCGGCGGCCACCGTGACGGGCCTGCTGAGTCGCACCTACTACCGGGATCCCGGTGACGCGGTACGGCGCACCGGGTTGGCCGGCGCGGACATGACCGAGGTGGGGGTGGTGCTCGGTCGACAGCCCGAGGAGTTGGCAGCCCGTGGTCGGGCGGTCGACGGCACGATCGACGACCTGCTCAGCGGTTGACCTGTCTCACACCCCGCCCGGTACGCCGACCAGCATGCCGACCAGGTAGGTGGCGGCGGCGGCCGCCGCGCCCAGCAACAGTTGCCGCAGCCCACTGGTCCACCACGGGCGTTGGGTGAAGCGGGCCACCACCGCTCCGGCGGCGAACAGCCCGAGCCCGCCCACGCCGAGGGCCAGCCACAGGTCGGTGGCGCCGAACAGGTAACTCAGTAGCGGCACCAGCGCGCCCACCGAGAAGAACAGGAACGACGAGATCGCCGCCGCCCACGGGCTGGGCTGGTCGTCAGGGTCGACGCCCAACTCCTCGCGGACGTGCACCCGCAGGGCCTCCTCGGGGTCGCGCCGCACCGCTTCGGCGACCTGGGTCGCCAGGTCCCGGGGAAGACCCCGGGCCACCCAGGCGTCGGCCAACTCCCGGGCCTCCGCCTCGGGGTGCCGTTCCAGTTCCCGTCGCTCCTTGGCCACCTCGGCGGCGACCTGCTCGTTTGCGGAGCGCACGCTCGTGTATTCGCCGAGCCCCATCGAGATCGCGCCGGCCACCAGGCCGGCGGTGCCGGTGAGCACGATGTTGCGCGGGGACACCCCGCCGCCGCCGACACCGGCGATCAGGGCGATGTTGGTGACCAGACCGTCCATCGCACCGAAGACGGCAGGGCGTAGCCACCCGCCGGAGACGTCCGCGTGGTGCGCCTCGCGCAGCGCCGCTGGGGTGTCGGTCACGGCAGGGTCAGGATCTCGTGGCCGTCGTCGGTCACCACGATCGTGTGCTCGAACTGGGCAGTCCACTTCCGGTCCTTCGTGACCACTGTCCACCCGTCGTCCCACATGTCGTACTGGTAGGTGCCCAGGGTGATCATCGGCTCGATGGTGAACGTCATGCCCGGCTCCATGATGTCGGTGGGCCGCGGGCTGTCGTAGTGCGGCACGTAGAGCCCGCTGTGGAACGCCTCACCGATGCCGTGGCCGGTGAAGTCGCGGACCACGCCGTAGCCGAACCGCTTGGCGTACGACTCGATGACCCGGCCCACCACGTTGATCTGGCGGCCCGGGACGACCGCGCGGATGCCGCGCATCATCGCCTCGTGGGTCCGCTCGACAAGCAGCCGGGCCTCCTCACTCACCGCACCGACGCAGAAGGTGGCGTCGGTGTCGCCGTGCACCCCACCGATGTACGCGGTGACGTCGACGTTGATGATGTCGCCGTCCTGCAGGACCGTGGAGTCGGGGATGCCGTGGCAGATGACCTCGTTGAGGCTTGTGCAGCAGGACTTCGGGAAGCCCTTGTAGCCGAGCGTCGACGGGTACGCGCCGTGGTCGCAGAGAAACTCGTGCACCACCCGGTCGATCTCGTCGGTGGTGACGCCGGGCTTGCAGTGCTCACCGGCGAGCTGGGTCGCCTGGGCGGCGAGTCGGCTGGCGACCCGCATCTTCTCGATGGTTTCCGGCGTCTGCACGTGCGAGCCGCGCCACTGGACGGGGCGCTTCTTGCCCACGTACTCCGGTCGGGCGATCTGGGACGGCACCTGACGCATCGGGGAGAGCGTGCCAGGTGTCAGCGGCGGACGGACGGTCATACCGTCAGCCTATCGCCGGGAGCGGTGGTGACCCTCGCCACGGCCGCTCCGGGGAGGTTGTTGCCCCGCAAGTATCGCTGTGCCATCGTGTCTGGGTGGATCAAGGGGGAGCACCACCCGTCTTCACCGCCAGCGCGGAGATCGACGGCAGTCACCTCCAGGTGGTGGTGGCCGGTGAGGTCGACATGGCCACCGCCGACACGATGCTCCAGACCGCGCTGCGCGAGCCCGCCGAGCGGATCACCCTCGACCTGAGCGCCGTCACCTTCTTCGACTCGGCCGCCATCCACGCCCTGGTCCGGCTGGCCCAGCAGTTTTCGGGCGTGCTCACCGTCCTGCCGTCGCGGCAGGTCCGCCGGGTGCTGGAGATTTCCGGCCTGGGCGAGCAGAGCTGGCTGCGGCCCGACTGAGACGCCGACCCGGCCGCCGCCGGGCGCCCGGTCAGCTCCGCAACTCCCGGCGCAGCGTCACCTCGGTGCCCTCGTCGGTACGCCGCACCGACAGCTCACCCAGCGCCCTGATCAACGCCAGGCCACGCCCCCGGAACCCGGAACCTGTCGACTCACGCCACTGCCCGCTGTCGCGCACTGTGGCGGTCACCGTCCGACCCTCGATGGCCACCTCCACGCTTATCACCGCCTCGGCGGGGTGGACCGGATGTTCGATGGCGTTGGCCGCGGCTTCGGAGACCGCCACGGTCAGGTCGAACACGTCCGTCTCGTCGACCGCGTGGGCGACGAGGAAGTCCTCCAGGCGCTTGCGCAGCACGCTGAGCCGGGTCGGGTCCGCCGGCAGCCGCAACGCGAAACGGTTCAGCTCGGCCGCTTGGAGGGCGAGGACCGCCACGTCGTCGCGGCGCGGACGCCCGTCGACCCGCTCGACGACCGCGTCGATCAGGTCGGCGACGTGCTCGCTGGGGGTCGCCGCGTCGACGCACAGCTGGGCCAGCGCGGCATCGATGCCGAGCTGACGGTCCTCGATCAGCCCGTCGGTGTAGAGCACAAGCCGGTCGCCGGACGCCAATTCACCCTCGACCGTCTCGTACCTCGCTCCGGGGATAGCGCCGACCGGTGGGCCGAGCGCAGGGCCGTGCAGGAACGACACCTGACCTCCGCTGATCAGCAGCGGGGACGGATGGCCGGCGCTGGCGTACCGCAGCCGGCCGGTGCGCGGGTTGAACAGCAGACAGACCACGGTCGCGAAGGAGCGGCCCTCGGTGGAGCCGACCAGCCGATTGAGCCGGGTCAACGACTCGCCCGGGTCGTAGCCCTCCAGCAGGTAGGCCCGCAGCGCGTTGCGCAGCTGCCCCATCGCCGCGGCGGCCTGGACGCCCTTGCCGACCACGTCGCCGATGACCAGGACCAGGTTGTCGTCCTCGACGGTCATGGCGTCGTACCAGTCACCGCCGACCTCGACGCCGGTGGTGCCGGGTAGGTACCGGCTGGCCAGCACCGCTCCGGGCAGCTGCGGCAGCGACCGGGGCAGCAGGCTGTGCTGCAACGTGGTCGCGATGCGGTGTTCGGCTTCGTAGAGCTGGGCGTTCTCCAGACGGACCCCGACCAGGCGGGCCAGTTGGGTAAGCGCGGCGTCGTCGGCCGGTGCGCCGTCGCTGGCCGGGCGCCAGACCCGCAACTCGCCGAGCGGCTCGCCGGCGGTGCCGGTCAGCTCGGCCACGAAGGACGGGGCGGTGGCGGTGGCGGCGCCGGTGTCCGCCTCGGACCGGGCCCCGCTTGTGGTGACCACCACCCGCGCGGCTTCGACGAGGCTCAGCGCGTGCCGGGCGGCGACCTGCAACACGTCGGCGGTGGACCGGGCGGTGTTCACTGCCACCGCCGCGTCGGCAAGCGCCCGGAGCCGACGGATGATCTGGTCGCGGACCTGCCCCAGCTCGACGTTGGCCCGGACCCGTGCGATCAACTCCTGGCCGGAGAACGGCTTGGTGAGGTAGTCGTCGGCACCGGCGGAGAGGCCGGCGACGGCCTCCGCGGAGCCGGCCCGGGCGGAGAGCAGCACGATCGGCACATGACGGGTACGCGGATCCGCGCGCAACGCGCTCACCAGCCCGAATCCGTCAAGTCGGGGCATCATCACGTCGCTGAGCACCAGGTCGAAGCCGCCGTCGCGGGCCAGCGGCAGGGCATCCAGCCCGTCGCTCGCGGTGACCACCTCCCAGATCGGGGAGAGCAGTCTGGTGACGTGCTCACGCAGGTCCACGTTGTCGTCGACGACCAGGATCCGGCCGGCCGGAGCGCCTGCCGTGGGCCGATCGTCGAACCCGGGCGTTGGTGCGACACCTGTCCACAGCGCGGTTTCGGCCACGTAGAGCCGGGCCTGCTGGGGCTCGTCCGGCGGTCGCGGGTCGAAGGCCGCGACCCGGTCCACGGGCAGGTGCGCCGTGCCGAACGGAACGCTCACCGTGAAGGTGCTGCCCTCGTCGAGCTGACTGGTCACGCCGACCGTGCCGCCGTGCATCTCGACCAGCTCCCGGACCAGCGCCAGCCCGATCCCGGTGCCCTCGTGGGTGCGGGCGCGCACCCCGGGCACCCGGTGGAACCGCTCGAAGACGTGCGGCAGTTCGTCCGGCAGGATGCCGATGCCGGTGTCGGTCACTGTCAGTTGGGCCACGCCGTCCACGGCCCGGACCCGCACCCGGATCTCGCCGTCGAAGGTGAACTTGACAGCGTTCGACACCAGGTTGAGGACGATCTTCTCCCACATGTCCCGGTCGACGAAGACCGGCGCCGGCAACGGCGGACAGTCCACCACCAGCCGCAACCCGGCCCGTTCGGTCGCCGAGCGGAAGGTGCTGGCCAGTCGTGTCGTGTAGCTGGCGAGGTCGGTGGGCTGATAGCGGGCGGTGAGTCGACCGGATTCCAGTCGGGAGAAGTCCAGCACCGTGTTCACCAGTTTGAGCAGGCGCAGCGCGTTGCGGTGCATCATGGTGAGTCGGTCGGTGTCGGCCGCGGACAGCGCCGGGTCGGCGAGCATGTCCTCGAGCGGGCCGAGCACCAGGGTCAGCGGGGTGCGGAACTCGTGGCTGACGTTGGCGAAGAAGTTGGTCTTCGCCAGATCAAGCGCCGCCAGCTCGGCGGCGCGGGCCCGCTCCTGTTCGTACGCCCGCTGGGTGCCGGCCGCACGGGAGATCTGGGCGGCGACCAGCTCCAGGAAGTCGCGGTAGTCGTCATTGAGCGGAAGCTGGCGGGCCACGCCGACGACAAGCACGCCGACCGTCTGGTTGGTCGCCGTGAGCGGTAGCACGAGGGCCTGGTCGGCGGCGTCGACCGGCGGCCGATCGAGCAGATCAGCCACGTCGACGGTCGCGGGCGCGGTGTCGGCGGCGACCCGGGCCAGCAGCTCGGCGGGATCGCCGAGAGTGGCCGGGCCGGTGCCGGTGGAGCCGGCCAGGGAGAGTCGACCGCTCTCGTCGGCCAGGTAGATAAGGGCGAAGGGCACGTCCGCCTGGTGCCGGCCGAGCACTCCGGCGACGGTCCGACCGAGTTCGGCGGCGCTGCCCGTGTCGGTCAACTCGGCACCCAGTTCGGCGAGTGCCCGCAGTCGGCGCTCGCCGAGGACCCGTCCGGTGGTCTCGTTGACGACGCAGTAGACCCCACTTACCGAGCCGTCCTCGCCCCGGATCGGGTCGTACGAGACGTTGAAGTAGGTCTGCTCGACGAAGCCGTGCCGGTCCAGCAGGAACGGGTGGTCGTCGCCCCGGTAGGAGCGCCCGGTGCGTCGTACGCCGTCGAGCAGTGGGCCGAGCACCGACCAGGTCTCCGACCAGTGTTGGCGGGCCGGTTGGCAGAGCACGTCCGGGTGCTTGCTGCCGATGGTCGGGCGGTAGGCGTCGTTGTAGAAGGCGAGCTGCTCCTCGCCCCAGAACATGACGATCTGCGCGCTGGAGGCCAGCATCATGCCTACCGCATTGGTGAGCGCCAGCGGCCAGCGGCTGGGCTCGCCGAGCGTTGCCGTGGACCAGTCGAAGCGGCTCAGCCGCTCGCCCATCTCGCCCCCGGCCGCGAACGCCGCCGCAAGCATCGGAGGAGCCGCTGGTCCGGGCGCGACGGACTGCCCGATGTCCGCACCCCCCTGGGCCGAGCTCATACAGCCTCCCGCTCCGGCCGGCACCCCGCGACCGTTGATCTTTACCCGCCGTGCCTCGACTTGTACCCCAGCGGGCCAGCAACGTAACGCAATACGACGGTTGGGCGCTGTTCACCCCGACCCGAGCCGTCGGGGACCGGACAGTACGGGTGTGCACCGGCGTCGAACGGCCGTCGCCAGCACGCCCGGCGGGTCAGAAGACGGGCAGCCCGTCGATGCTCGCCGCGTTTTTGGTGGCCCGGTAGACCGCCAGGTCCTCGGCGGTACGACGGGAGTGTGAGGTGAGTAACAGGTCGCGTTCGGCGCGGAATTCCATGAATGGCACCGCGTACCCGCAGGAATCGCTCACCCGTTCCACCTCGACGGTGATCACGGCGCGGACGGCGTGCACGTCCGGCGGCGCGGGAAACTCGGCGAGCCGGGCGGCGAAGTCGTCGTCGGTCACCGCGACGCTGTGGCCCCGGCCCTGCAACCGGACGATCTTCGGCGGCCCGTCGAACGCGCAGAACATCAGCGTGATCCTGCCGTTGTCCCGCAGGTGGGCGATGGTCTCCGCCCCGCTGCCGTGATAGTCGAGGTAGGCCACCCGGTGCGGGCCGAGGACCACGAACGTGCCCCGCATGCCCTTCGGCGAGACGTTGACATGCCCCTCGGCGCCGGACGCCGCGGTGGCCACGAAGAAGAGCGGCTGGTCCGCGATGAAGTCACGTAGCCGACGGTCGATCTCCGGATAGACCTTGCCCATGAGGCGATCCTCCCACCCACCCCACCACCCGTCGGGGGCGATCTGGCTCACAGCCGCTCGGCGGCGGCCCGGACCAACGCCGTGATCGGCCGCGGCTCCTCCTCGTTCTCCGGATGCCACTGCACACCGAGCACGAACGGCAACGCCGGATCCTCGACGGCCTCGATCACGCCGTCCGGCGCCCACCCGGTGACCGCGAGTCGACCGGGATCAGCGACGGCCTGGTGGTGGTACGAGTTGACCCGGTCCACCCCGGCCAGCACGGTCGCGGCCAGGCTTCCCGGCGTGAACTGTGCCGGGTGGGTCCCGTAGACGCCGGGTGCCGGACGGTGCCCCTCGTGACCGACCACGTCGGGCAGGTGCTGGTGCAGGGTGCCGCCGTAGGCCACGGCAAGTAGCTGCATCCCCCGGCACACGCCCAGCACCGGCAGTTCGGCGGCGAGCGCGGCGGCCAGCACCACCAGCTCACCGGCATCCCGGTCCGGTCGGTCCTCGGTGCGCGGGTGGTGCCGCTGGCCGTAACGCCCCGGACCCACGTCCGCGCCACCGGCCAGCAGCAGCCCGTCGAGGACGGCCACCACGTCGGCGTCCACGTCGTCCGGCGGCAGGACCACCGCGCGGCCACCCGCGGCCGTCACCGCCCGCGGGTACGCCGCCGGCACCAGCACTGCCGGTACGCCCCGCCAGACCGCCCAGTCGGCGGGCTCGACGTACGCGCTGATCCCGATCAACGGTCTACGGACCGGCGCGCTCACAGCGGTGTGACGTACGCGCCGGTGATGCCGCCATCCACAACGAACTGCGCGGCGGTCATGAACGACGCGTCGTCGCTGGCCAGGAAGGCCACCGCGGCGGCGATCTCCTCCGGTTGCCCGAACCGGCCCATCGGCACGTGCACGAGCCGGCGGGCGGCCCGTTCCGGATCGGCGGCGAACAGCTCCAACAGCAACGGGGTGGCGACCGGGCCGGGGCAGAGCGCGTTCACCCGGATCCCCTCGCGGGCGAACTGCACACCCAGCTCCCGGGTCATCGCCAGCACGCCGCCCTTGCTCGCGGTGTACGCGATCTGTGACGTCGCCGCGCCCATCAGCGCCACGAACGACGCGGTGTTGATGATCGAGCCCTTGCCCTGCCGGCGCATGTGCGGGATCGCGTACTTGCAGCAGAGGAAGACGCTCGTGGTGTTGACCCGGAGCACCCGCTCCCACGCGTCGAGGCCGGTGTCCAGGATGGAGTCGTCGTCCGGCGGGGAGATGCCGGCGTTGTTGAACGCGATGTCCACCCGGCCGTGCCGGTCGGCCACCCCGTCGAACAGGTCGCGGACCGCCGACTCGTCGGCCACGTCGGTGGCCACGAACTCGCCACCGCACTCCTCGGCGGCCCTCGTGCCAGCCGCTTCGTCGATGTCCACGCAGACCACCCGGGCCCCCTCGGCGGCGAACCGCCGCACGGTGGCCAACCCGATGCCGCTGCCCGCTCCGGTGACCACTGCCACCCGGTCCTGCAACCGACCCTGCACAGGCGTCACTCCTTCGTCGCGATGAACACGTTCTTGACGTCCGTGAACGAGTGCAGTGCGTCCGGGCCCAGCTCACGGCCGAGCCCGGAGCGCTTCATCCCGCCGAACGGGGTCCAGTAGCGCACCGAGGAGTGCGAGTTGACGCTCAGGTTGCCGGACTCGACGGCGCGGGCCATGCGCAGGGCGCGGCCGACGTCCCGGGTCCAGATCGAGCCGGAGAGGCCGTACTCGGTGTCGTTGGCGAGCCGGATGGCGTCGGCCTCGTCGTCGAACGGGAGTACCGAGACCACCGGGCCGAAGATCTCCTCCCGCCAGTGCCTGTCGGCTGGCGAGTCGGCGAGCAGCACAGTGGGCGCGTGCCAGAAGCCGGGGCCGTCCGGGCAGGAGCCGGTGAAGGCGACAGTCGCCCCGGTCAGGTAGCCGGCGACCCGGTCCCGCTGGGCGGCGGAGATCAGCGGACCCATCTCGGCGGTGTCCAGGGCGGGGTCCTCCACCCGCACGGCGCGTACCGCTGGTTCGAGCAGTTCGAGGAAGCTGTCGTACACCTGGCGTTGGACCAGGATCCGCGACCGTGCGCAGCAGTCCTGGCCGGCGTTGTCGAAGACCGCGCCCGGCGCGGTCGCGGCGGCGCGTTCCAGGTCGGCGTCGGCGAAGACGATGTTCGCGCTCTTGCCGCCCAACTCCAGGGTGAGTCGCTTCACCTGCGCCGCGCAGCCGGCCATGATCCGGGTGCCGACCTCGGTGGAGCCGGTGAAGCAGATCTTGCGGACGGCCGGGTGGCTGACGAACCTCTCCCCCACCACCGCGCCCTCGCCCGGTACGACTGTGAACACGTCGTCGGGCAGGCCCGCCTCGCGGGCCAGCTCGGCCAGCCGCAGCGCGGTCAGCGGGGTCAGCTCGGCGGGTTTGAGCACCACAGTGTTGCCGGCGGCGAGGGCCGGGGCGAACTCCCAGGCGGCGATCGGCATCGGGAAGTTCCACGGCACGATCACGCCGACCACACCGAGCGGTTCGTGGAAGGTGACGTCCAGGCCGCCCGGCACCGGGATCTGCCGCCCGGTCAGCCGCTCCGGCGCTCCGGCGTAGTAGTCCAGCACGTCGCGGACGTTGCCGGCCTCCCACCGGGCGTTGCCGATGGTGTGCCCGGAGTTGCGGACCTCAAGCGCGGCCAACTCGTCCAGGTGCGCGTCGACAACAGCGGCGAACCGCCGCAACAACCGCCCCCGATCCCCCGGCGCGACCCTCCGCCACGCCTCGAACGCCCGCCCCGCCCGAGAGATCGCCAAGTCAACCTCGTCAAGAGACGCCCCCGGAACCTCCCGAAACCCAACCCCAGAAGCCGGATCAACAACCAAAGCCACGCCCCCACCGCCCCTCGCCGTCGATCATGGAGTTGTGGTGCCCCACAAAAGCCGCAATCCACCGCACTTCGGTCACCACAAGTCCATGATCGACGCGGGCATCCCCGGGCGGGTCCTTAGAGGCGCTCGAAGCCACGGGTCAACTCCCAGTCCGTCACCGCGGCGTCGAAGGCGGCCAGCTCCACCCTCGCCTGGTTGGCGTAGTGGGCGACCACCTCCGCGCCGAACGCCTCTCGCGCCACACTGGACGCCTCCCAGAGGGCCAGGGCGTCGCGCAGGGTGCTGGGGACCCGCTCGGCCTGCGGGTCGTCGTACGCGTTGCCGGTGCACTCCTCGCCCAACTCCAGCTCCCGCTCGATGCCGTGCAGGGCACCCGCGACAAGCCCGGCGATCGCCAGGTACGGGTTGACGTCCGCGCCGGGCACCCGGTTCTCCACCCGCATGCCCTGCCCGTGCCCGACCACCCGCAGCGCGCAGGTGCGGTTGTCCACGCCCCAGCGCAGCGCCGTCGGGGCGAACGAACCGGGCTGGTAACGCTTGTAGGAGTTGATGTTCGGGGCGAACAGCAGGCTGAACTCCCGCATGGTGGCGAGCAGCCCGGCGAGCACCCGCTGGCCGGTCTGCGACAGGTGCGCCGGCCCGTCGCCGAGCATCGCCGAGTCACCGTTTGTGTCACGCAGCGAGAAGTGGATGTGGCAGGAGTTGCCCTCCCGCTCGTTCGGCTTGGCCATGAAGGTGATCGCCATCCCCTCCTGGGCGGCGATCTCCTTCGCGCCGTTCTTGTAGATGACGTGGTGGTCGGCGCAGGCCACCGCCTCGTCGTACCGGAAGGCGATCTCGTGCTGGCCGAGGTTGCACTCGCCCTTGGCGCTCTCCGGTGTGAGGCCGGCGGCGGCCATCTCGGTGCGGATCCGGCGCAGCAGCGGCTCCACCCGGGCGGTGCCGAGCAGCGAGTAGTCCACGTTGTACTGGTTCGCCGGGGTGAGGTCGCGGTAGCCACGCCGCCAGGCGTCCTCGTACGAGTCGCGGAACAGCACGAACTCCAGCTCGGTGCCGGCGTACGCGGTCAGCCCGTGCCCGGCCAACCGGTCCAGTTGTCGGCGCAGGATCTGTCGGGGCGAGGCGACCACGTCGCCGGAGCCGTCCAGCCAGGTCAGGTCGGCCAGCAGCAACGCGGAGCCCGGCTGCCAGGGCATCCGGCGCAGGGTGGCGAAGTCCGGCACCATCGCGAAGTCGCCGTAGCCGCGTTCCCAGCTCGACATCGCGTACCCGTCGACGGTGTTCATGTCGACGTCCACGGCGAGCAGGTAGTTGCAGCCCTCGCTGCCGTGCTCGACCACCTGGTCCAGGAAGAAGGGCGCGTGGAACCGTTTGCCCTGCAACCGGCCCTGCATGTCGACAAGGGCGAGCACCACCGTGTCGATCTCGCCCTCGGCGACGGCTACCCGCAGTTGTTCAAGCGTGAACGGAGCTTTCCTCATGCGCGGGCCTCCATCACCAAGGTCTACTGGCAAACCGGATCACCGTCAATGCCCCGGGCGCGGTGGGCGGCAAACCCGGCGGGACGGCAGCAACAACACGCCCCGCCGGGTCCGGGTCAGGCCGGGCCGTCGACCGGCGCCGGGTCGACCGCCGGCACCGGTTCCTCGACGGTACGCACCGGACCGGTGAACCAGGTGCGGGCCGAGGCGTACCACCAGACGGCGACGACAAGCAGCACCCCGCCGACGGCGAGTGGCGCGTAGTTCACCGCCGACCAGGTGAACCCGTCGTTGCCGGGCACCCCGGCGGGCACGATCGGCAGCACGAAGTAGACGGCGATGATGGCGATCTCGATCACCGCGATCCAGCCGAGCAGCTTGTACCTGCGCCCCAGCGTCCACGGGCCGGGCACGAACCTCTCGCCCATCCGCAGCCGCAACGCGATGGGGATGAGGAAGGACAGATACAGCCCGAGGACCGCGACCGAGACCACCGCGTAGAAGGCGATCGGAATGCCGGCCGCGCTTTCGTAGAGCGCCGGCAGGGTCAGCACCAGGCCGGCCAGTGTGGCGCCGATGATCGCGTTGACCGGGGTGCCGTTGCGGTCGACCGTCGACCAGAGCCGCCACCCCGGCACCGCCCGGTCCCGGCTGAACGCGTACGCCATCCGGCTCATCGACGTCACGCAGCTCATCCCGCAGAAGAACTGCCCGATTGTGGAGATGATGATGACGATCTTGAAGAAGACCGGCGTCAGCGCGGACTCGAAGATGGCACCGGAGAAGCCGCCCGCCGCGTTCACCGCCTCGACGTCGGTGGCCGCGAAGAGGAACGCCAGCAGCAGGATCCAGCCGCCCACCGCCGAATAGAAGATCGACTGCCACAGCCCCCGCGCGGCGGCCTGCGACGCACCCCGGGTCTCCTCGGACACGTGCGCGCAGGCGTCGAAGCCGGTGATCGTGTACTGGGTCAGCAGGAAACCGAGCGGCAGCACGTAGAACCAGAACGTCAGCCCGCCGATGTCCCCGTCGCCGAAGCCGGAGTTGTTGAAGCGCTCGGTGAACACGAACTGGAAACTCTGGTGGTTGTCGGGCACCAGGACCAGGATGGCGACCACCACTGCCGCGCCGGCCACGTGCCACCAGACCGAGACGTTCTGGAGTACGTCGATGATCCGGTGTCCGAAGATGTTGATCAGGCCGTGCAGGATCAGGATGACCACGAAGAGCACGAACGCCTGCCGGAGCGTCCCGGCCCAGCCGTCGAAGAGCGCCGACAGGGTGAGGTTGAGAAACGTCGCGCAGCCGTAGTCGACCGAGGCGGTGACCGCCACCAGACCGATCAGGTTCAACCAGCCGGTGAACCAGCCGTGCACCGGGCGACCCATTGTCGCCGCCCACCAGTAGATCCCGCCCGCGGTCGGGTACGCCGACACCAGCTCGGCCATGCAGAAGCCGATGATCAGGATGAACAGCGAGATCAGCGGCCAGCCCCAGGAGATGGCGACCGGCCCGCCGTTGTTCCACGCCTGGCCGAAGGTCGTGAAGCAGCCGGCCAGGATCGAGATGATCGAGAACGAGATGGCGAAGTTGGAGAAGCCACTCCACTTGCGGCGCAGCTCCTGTTTGTAGCCGAGTTCGGCGAGCCGTCGGGCGTCGTCGTCCATCGGTTGCTCGGCGGTTGGCACAGGTGTCGTTGCCACTGCACACCTCCCTGAGGTGGTTCCGCGTGCGAGTGCGCAAAGTGTCGTCCCGGCCGATCAAGGCGGTCAATACACGCGCGGCGGGAATGTCGCCGCCGGCGGCTAATTGTGTTGCCCCGGCGGCCACCCCGCCCGCATCCTTGAGCCCGTGACCAGGCCCGATCGCAGGGCTTACCCCCGGGCGCTCGGACCGCCCGGACCGCGGCGGCGCGGGGCACAACCTCTCTCTCCGTGCGGCGCTCCGCCGTGCCCGGCAGGTGCCCCGCGCCCCCGACCCGTCACGACGAGCCCGGCCGCCCGGCGGGCAACTCGACGAGCATTCCCGACCGGGCCGTGCCGCCTGCGTACCGCCCGAACTCGTCCGACCGAGGGTCGCGGGTCAGGTCAGCAGCAGGCCGGCCAGCCACAGCGCGGCAATGACCAGACCTGCGGTGAACTCGACGAGCATCGACAGCCCGGCTGCCTTGATCGCCTGGACGGTGGACGGCCAGGCGAGCTGGTTGCTGCCGAGCCGCAGTCGCTCCGCCGCCCACACCCCGCCGACGAAGCCGAGCACCAGCCCCACGACCGGCACCACGAAGAACCCGACGATGCCGAGCACCCCACCGGCGAGCAGGGTGGACGTCGGCACACCTGTGCGTTTCAGGTTCCGGCCGGGCCACGCGTACTTGATCACGGTGCCGCCCGCCGCGACCACCGTGGCGGCGGCGAACACGGCCCAGCCACCCACGCCCGCGGCGCCGAAGACCGCCCAGAGCAGCACACCACCCCAGCACAGCGGCAGCGCCGGCAGGCCGGGCACCACCACGCCGGCCAACCCGGCCAGGATGGCCAGCCCGGCCACCACCGTCACCACGGTCTGCGAGTCCGTCAGACTCACCTCGCCACCTTCCATCGCCGCCAGCGGTGCTTACCGAACCGTCGCGCTCCCCCGCTCACGCTGTCGCCCCGCCGCGGAGCCGAGCGGTGATCGCGTCGGCCGGGGCCGGGGCGCCGAAGTACCGGCCCTGCCCGGTGTCGCAGCGCAGCGCCCGCAGCCGCTCCGCCTGCACCCCGGTCTCCACCGCCTCGGCGGTGACCCACAGCTCCAGGGCGTGCGCCAGCCGGACCAACGCGTCGACGATCCGCTCGTCGCGGTGGTCGGCCGCCACGTCGGCCCCGTCGGCCCGGATGCCCTCGACGAACGGGCCGGCCAGCTTCAGGCAGTGCACCGGCAGCCGCCGCAGGTACGCGAGGTTCGAGTAACCGGTGCCGAAGTCGTCGACGGCCAACCGGACGCCGAGCGCGGCCAGTCGGTGCAGGCTGCGTAGCGGCTCATCGGCGCTGCCCATCACCGCGCTCTCGGTCAGCTCCAGCTGAAGCAACTCGGCGGGCAGCCCGCTGGTGTGCAGCGCGTCGGCCACGGTGTCCACGATCGCCGGGTCGTCGGCCTGGCGCGCGGCGAGGTTGACACTCACCACCAACCTGGCGTCCGGGAAGTCCCGCCACCACCGCTCGGCGTCATGACAGGCCTGCCGCAACACCCACTCGCCGAGTCGGACGATCAGGCCGGTCTCCTCGGCCAGGTCGATGAACCGGTCCGGCCCGATCAGGCCCAACTCCGGGTGCTCCCAGCGGACCAGCGCCTCCACCGCGAGCATCCGACCCTCCAACAGGGACACGATCGGCTGGTAGTGCAGCACGAACTCACCCTGGTCGAGTGCGGCCGGCAGGCCGGCGATCAGCGCCGACCGGGCGATGTCCCGGGCGCCGCGCTCCGGGTCGTAGACCGCCCACCGGCCCCGACCCGCCGCCTTGGCCCAGTAGAGCGTGGTGTCGGCGGCCTTCATCAGCTCCGATGCGGTGGTCTCCGTGGCCGGGCACTGCACGATCCCCACACTTGCCGACACGGCGAACTGGTGGTCACCGACGTGCACCGGGACCGCGACGGCGGCCAGCGCGGCCTCCGCGACGGCCACCGCGTCGTCGATGTCGTCGCCGCCGTCGACCAGGATCACGAACTCGTCGCCACCCATCCGGGCGACCAGGTGGCCGTGGTCGGCCACGCACGCGGTCAGCCGGTGCCCGATCGTCACGAGCAGTTGGTCACCGAGGTCGTGGCCGAGGCTGTCGTTTATCGCCTTGAAGCCGTCCAGGTCCAGGAAGCACACCCCGACCCGCCGGCCGCCCGCCGCGTCACCGAGCACCCGACCCAGCGTCTCGAAGAACAACGTCCGGTTGGGCAGCCCGGTCAACGGATCGTGCAGCGCCTGGAAACGCAACCGCTGCTGGAGCTCGTGCCGCTGGGTGATGTCCTCGATCATCGCCACGGTGAACCGGGGTCGACCGTCACCGTGCCGGATCAGTGAGACGGCCAGGTCCGTCCAGACCACCGAGCCGTCCTTGCGGTGGTAGCGCTTCTCCACCCGGGCCGCGTCGTGTTTGCCCTCGATCAGCTCCTGGTACAGCTCCCACATCCCGGCGGCGTCGTCGGGGTGGGACAACGCCGACACGTTCGTCCCCCGCAACTCGGCGATCGAGTAGCCGAGCATGTCGGCGAACGCGTGGTTGACGTCGATGATCAGGCCGTCGATGCCGGCGATGCCGATCCCGATCGCCGCGCCGGTGAAGACCGCCCGGAACCGGGCCTCGCTGTCGCGCAGCGCCTGCTCGACCTCGTCCCGCGCCTGCCAGGCCGACCTGGCGATCCGCTCCTGCTGGCTGAAGGTACGGTCGCGCAGCGCACCGGCGTACCCGGCGGCGAGTCCGCCCTGCACCGCCGCGATCCGATCGGCCAGGTCCGCCGGCCGGTCGACGGCGCTCAGCACCCGGCGCGGGAAGTCCACCCCGAGGGCGTGCAGCGTCCAGCTCAGCGCCTCCGGCTCGGCGAGGTGCGCCTGCACCAACTCCCGCCCGACCTCGGTGGCGGGGAGGGCACTGAACGGCTCGGCCCGCACCGCCTGGGCCAGCCGGATCGTGTGCGCCAGCAGCAGCCGCTCGGTCTCGGCCGCGCTCAGTGGCACGAACCCGAGGCGGCGTACCGCGCGGGCCCAGTCGGCTGCGAACCCCTTGACGTCGGCCCGGCCGGCGTCGACCCCGGCGGAGTCCCCGACGGCGGCCACGTCGGTCAGCCGGCGGGCTGGTCGTACCGGGCGACGCCGCCGAAGGCGCCGAACCGCTCCGGGTGATCGTCCACGTCGGACGGCGAGTCGGGACGCCAGAGTGGCATGTGCACCACACCCGGTTCGAGCACCGTCCAGTCGCCGAAGAAGCCGGTGACCTGTGCCCGGGAACGCAGGGTGATCTCGGTGGCCGTACGCGCCGAGAGCCGCTGGGCGTCGAGCATCTCCTGCGGCTGGTCCTCGAAGGTGCTGTGCGAGACGACCAGGAAACTGCCCGGCGCCGCGACGGCCCGCAGGGTGGCCAGGATCTCCTCGGGCCGGTCGCCGTCCGGGACGAAGTGCACCACCCCGGCCAGCAGGATGCCCACCGGCCGGCTGAAGTCGATCAGCCCGAGTTGCCGGGTCTCGGCGAGGATCCGCTCCGGCTCGCGCAGGTCGGCGTGGATGACGCCGGTCAGCTCGTTGCCGGCGAGCAACTCCCGGCTGTGCGCGACGGCCACCGGGTCGATGTCGACATACACCACCCGGGCCTTCGGGTTGACCGCCTGGGCCACCTCGTGCACGTTGCCGACGGTGGGAATTCCGGAGCCGATGTCGAGGAACTGGTCGATGCCGGCGTCGAGCAGCACCCGCACGGCCCGCCGCAGGAACTCCCGGCCGGAACGCATGGTGGCGGCGAGATTCGGGGTCATGCTGGCGATCTGCTCGGCCAACTGCCTGTCGATCTCGAAGTTGTGCGCCCCGCCCAGGAAGTAGTCGTACACCCGGGCCGCGCTGGGCCTGGTCAGATCGATCTCGGTAGGCAGTCCATCCGGCATCAGCGTGCTCCCCAGTTCATCGCCGCGGCGCGGGACGGCGCCGGCAGGCGTACGCGAGCACCGGCCGACCCGCGGGTCGTGTGGTGTGGACCACTCTAGGCGGCTGACTCCAGCAACAGCGAGATGCCTTGACCGACGCCGATGCACATGGTGGCCAACGCCCGGCGACCGCCACGGCGACGCAGCTCCAGGGCGGCCGTCAGCGCCAGCCGTGCGCCGCTGGCCCCGAGCGGGTGCCCGAGCGCGATGGCCCCGCCGTTGGGGTTGACGTGGTCGGCGTCCACCGGCAGACCCAGCTCCCGCAGCACCGCCACGGACTGCGCGGCGAACGCCTCGTTCAGTTCCACCACGTCCAGGTCGCCCACCTCGACGCCGAGCCGGGCGAGCAGCTTGCGGGTGGCCGGCACCGGGCCGATCCCCATGATCCGGGGCGGCACACCGGCCACCGCCGCACCGCTGACGCGGGCCAGCGGGGTGAGGCCGTACCGGTGCACCGCCGCCTCGCTGGCCACCAGCAGCGCGACAGCGCCGTCGTTGACGCCCGAGGAGTTGCCCGCGGTGACGGTGCCGCCCTCGCGGAACGGGGTGGGCAGCGCTGCCAACTTCTCCAGCGACGTCTCCCGGGGGTGCTCGTCGACAGCGACCAACCGGGTCTCCCGGCGACCGGCCGGCACGGATACCGCCACGATCTCCTCGGCGAACCGGCCGTCGGCCTGCGCCTTGGCCGCACGCTGCTGGGAGCGGTACGCGAAGGCGTCCTGCTCGGCCCGGCTGACGCCGTACTCGGCGGCCACGTTCTCCGCCGTCTCCGGCATCGAGTCGACCCCCCACCCGTCGCGCATCAACGGGTTCACCAGCCGCCAACCCAGTGTGGTGTCGTACACCTCGGCCGACCGGGAATACGGCGACGTCGCCTTCGGCATCACGAACGGCGCCCGGCTCATGCTCTCCACCCCACCGGCGATCATCAACTCCGCGTCGCCGGCCACGATGGCCCGGGCCGCGGTGGCGAGGGCGTCCAGCCCGGAGCCGCAGAGCCGGTTGACGGTGCTGCCCGGCACCTCCTGCGGCAGGCCGGCCAGCAGCGCCGCCATCCGGGCCACGTTGCGGTTGTCCTCACCGGCCTGGTTGGCGCAGCCGAGCACCACGTCGTCCACCCGCGCCCAGTCCACCGACGGCTGGCGGGCGACCAGCTCACGGATCACGTGCGCGGCCAGGTCGTCGGGGCGGGCGGGGGCCAGCGCGCCCGCGTACCGGCCGATCGGGGTGCGGACACCGGCCACCAGGTATGCCACGGTCATCGCGAGTCCTTCGGGGTGCAGACGGCGGGGGGTGGGGGACGCCCACCGGGTCGCGGGGGCTGCCGGCCGCCAGGATATCCGCGCCGGCAACGGATAGGTTGACGGCATGGCTCGGGCCCAGTTCAGCGCAGAGACCAGTGGCGGCGGCGCGTTCGTCCGCCAGCCCAACCGCTTCACCGGGCGGGTCACCGCCGACTCGACCTCCCCGCCCGGCGGCGGCCCGGACGAGCAGGACCGCTGGCCCCTGGAGGCCGGCCGGTACCGGCTGATCTGGTGCCGGGCCTGCCCGTGGGCACACCGGGCGAGGATCGTGCGCGGCCTGCTCGGGTTGACCGACGCGATCTCGCTGGGCACCGTCGACCCGATCCGCGACGAGCGGGGCTGGGCGTTCGCCCTCGACCCGGACGGCTTCGACCCGGTCCTCGGCGTCAGCTTCCTCTCCGAGGCGTACCTGGCCACCGACCCGGACTACACCGGCCGGGTGACAGTGCCGGCGCTTGTCGACACGCTTACCGGTCGGGTGGTCACCAACGACTACCCGCAGCTCACACTCGACTTCTCCACCGAGTGGCGGTCACTGCACGCGCCCGGCGCACCCGACCTGTACCCGGTCGCGCTGCGCCCGGAGATGGACGCGCTGATGGCCGAGGTCCACCACGACGTCAACAACGGCGTCTACCGGTGCGGGTTCGCCACCTCGCAGGAGGCGTACGACGAGGCGTTCCGGGCGCTCTTCGCCCGACTGGACGCGCTCTCCGAGCGGCTGGCCGGGCAGCGGTACCTGATGGGTGACGCGATCACCGAGGCCGACGTGCGGCTGTTCACCACGCTTGTCCGCTTCGACGCCGCCTACCACGGCCACTTCAAGTGCAACCGCAGCAAGCTGACCGAGATGCCGGTCCTGTGGGCGTACGCCCGGGACCTGTTCCAGACCCCGGGCTTCGGCGAGACTGTGGACTTCGACCACATCAAGCGGCACTACTACGGCACCCACCGGGAGATCAACCCCACCGGCATCGTGCCGCTGGGGCCGGACGAGTCGGGCTGGCGCACGCCGCACGGGCGTGGCTGAGCCGGGCCGTTCCGGCACCACGAGCGCACCGAGGGCCGGCGCGGACGTCGCCCGCCGGGCCGCCGGTGCCGCCGCGGCGGGTTGTGCGCTTGCCGGTGCGGTGGCGGTGACGGTCGCCGTGGTCGCCGGTCCCGGTCCCGGTCTCACCGGGTACGTCAGCGAGGCCGGTATCGCCGGCAGTGGGCACGCCGCGACGTACCGGATCGGGATCCTCGCGCTGGCCGCCGCGTTGCTGCTGATCGGTGCCGCGCTGCCACCCGGGGTGTGGGCGGCGGCACCGGCGCTGCTCGCCACCGGTGCGGTGTTCGCGGCGGTGTCCGGGGCGGTGACCTGCTCCGCCGGCTGTCCGCTGCCGCCCTTCGAGCGAGCCACGACAGCGGATCTGGTGCACGGCGGCGCGAGCATCGCGGCCACCGCGTCTGTGGTTTTCGCGATGCTCGCGCTCGCCGCGTCCGGATCGGCTGGTCCGGCGGTGCGCTGGCTGGCCGGCGGGGCCGCCGCGCTGGCGCTACCGCTCTGCGCGACGGTCGGGCTGGCGATGCTGGTCCTCGGCCGGGGCACGTTCGTGGGCGTGCTGGAACGGCTGGTCCTCGTCCTGGCCGTTGTGTGGGGCATAGCCACCGCGACCACCCTCGCCCTGGCCCGCGGGCGAGGAAGTGCCCCTTCCTGACGGATTGACGGCCGCTGTAAGGAGCCTCACCCCGATAGCCCCTTCCATTGAGCCGGAACAGGCGTAACCTCGCCTAGCGATGACCAATGTCTGGGGCCTCACCGTCCGCCTGTATGTCGATCTCCGACTACAGGCCAGCGGCATCTGTCCGGGCTAGCTGCGCTTCCACGCCTGCCCCGATCAGACCGGACAATTGGATAACTTCCTCATGCCCTTCAGCCTGCGCAAAATCCCCTTCTCCGTGCAGATCCTGCTCGGCCTCGTGCTCGGCGTCGCGCTGGGCTTCGTGGCCCGCTCCAACGACGTGAGCTGGCTGACCAGCACTCTGCACACCGTCGGCAGCCTCTTCGTCCAACTGCTCAAGCTGGCCGTACCGCCGCTTGTCTTCACCGCCATCGTGGTCAGCGTGGTCAGCCTGCGCGGCGTGGCCAACGCCGCCCGGCTCGCCCTCAAGACCCTGATGTGGTTCGGCATCACCGCGCTGATCGCGGTGAGCATCGGCATCGGCCTCGGCCTGCTCACCAACCCGGGCAAGGGCGTGACCCTCGACCTGGGCGGCGCGACACCGCCGAAGAACACCGGCTCGTGGACCGACTTCCTCACCGGCATCGTGCCCACCAACCCGGTCGGCGCGTTCGTCGAGGGCAACGTCCTGCAGATCGTCTTCCTCGCCGTCGTCATCGGTGCCGCGGCCCTGCTCGTCGGTGACGCCGCCGAACCGTTCGTGGCGCTGAACCGCGCCCTGCTGGAGATCGTGCAGAAGGCCCTCTGGTGGGTCATCCGGCTCGCCCCGATCGGCACCCTCGGCCTGATCGGCAACGCCGTCGCCTCGTACGGCTGGGACCTGCTGGCCCCGCTCGCGAAGTTCACCACAGCCGTGTACGTCGGCTGCGCGATAGTGCTGTTCGTGGTCTACCCGCTGGTGCTGGTCCTCGCCGGCCGGCTCAACCCGCTGCGCTTCTTCGCTGGCGCCTGGCCGGCGATCCAGCTGGCCTTCGTGTCCCGCTCCTCGGTCGGCACCATGCCGGTGACGCAGCGCTCCGTCGAGCGGCTCGGCGTTCCCCGCGAGTACGCCTCGTTCGCGGTGCCGTTCGGCGCCACCACGAAGATGGATGGTTGCGCCGCCATCTACCCGGCGCTCGCCGCGATCTTCGTGGCCCAGGTCTTCGGGGTGCAGCTCGGCCTCACCGACTACCTGCTCATCGCGTTCGTCTCGGTGGTCGGCTCGGCGGCGACCGCCGGCCTGACCGGCGCGATCGTGATGCTCACCCTGACCCTCAGCACGCTGGGCCTGCCGCTGGCGGGCGCCGGTCTGCTGCTGGCCATCGACCCGATCCTGGACATGATCCGCACCGCCACCAACGTGGCCGGGCAGGCCCTGGTGCCGACAGTGGTCGCCGCCCGCGAGGGCACCCTCGACCGGGTCGCGTACGAGTCCGCCGGTCGGCGTGACCTGATTGAGCCGGAGCCGGTAGTGGAGACCCGCCCCGAGCTGAGTCCTCTTCCCGCCTGACCCGAGTACACCGACGACAGGCCCCTCCCCCCGGGGGGCCTGTCGTCGTCTCCGAGAGGATGACCCCCATGAGTTCCCTGTTCACCCCCCTGGCCCTGCGCGCGGTCACCCTGCCCAACCGGGTCGCCATGGCGCCGATGTGCCAGTACTCCGCCGGCCCCGACGGTCTGCCCACCGACTGGCACCTGATCCACCTGGGCAGCCGCGCGGTCGGCGGTGCCGGTCTGGTGATGACCGAGGCGACCGCAGTACTCCCCGAGGGCCGGATCAGCCCCCAGGACACCGGGCTGTGGTCCGGTGCCCACGTCGACGCCTGGCGACCGGTGACGGCGTTCGTCGCCGCCCACGGCGCGGTGCCCGCCGTGCAGCTCGCGCACGCCGGGTTCAAGGCGTCCACGTACCGGCCGTGGGCACCGGGGCGCGGCGGTGTGCCGGACGCCGAGGGCGGCTGGACGCCAGTCGCGCCCGGCTCCGAGCCGTTCACCGCCGGTTACCGGACGCCGACCGCCCTCGACGAGGCCGGCGTCGCCGGCGTGGTCGAGGCGTTCGCGACCGCCGCCGAACGGTCGCTGGCCGCCGGCTTCGCCGCCGTGGAGATCCACGCCGCGCACGGCTACCTGCTCAACGAGTTCCTCTCGCCGCTCACCAACCACCGCACCGACGGTTACGGCGGCGACCGGGCCGCCCGGATGCGGCTCACACTTGAGGTGGCCCGCGCGGTACGCGCGGCGGTCGGCGAGGACGTGCCGGTGCTCACCCGCATCTCGGCCACCGACTGGGTCGAGGGCGGCTGGACGATCGAGGACAGCGTGGTGCTCGCCGCTGAGCTGGCCGGCGTCGGCGTCGACCTGGTCGACACCTCCTCCGGTGGCGTCAGCGCCGACCAGCGCGTCCCGCTCGGCCCCGGCTACCAGGTGCCGCTGGCCGCCCAGATCCGCCGCGAGGCAGGGGTGCCCACCGGCGCGGTGGGTCTGATCGTCGAGGCGGAGCACGCCGAGCAGATCATCGCGGGCGGGGAGGCCGACCTGGTGCTGCTCGGCCGGGAGTTGCTGCGCGACCCGTACTGGCCGCGCCAGGCCGCCGCGAAGCTCGGCGTCGCGTACCGCGGACCCGACCAGTACGCCCGCGCCTACTGACACCGACGTCGGTCGGGCGGCTGCCGTAACCTCGGCAGCCGCCCGACCGCTCAGCCGGCCAGGTGTGACCAGTCGCCCTCCAGGTCCTGCCAGCTGCCCTGGGCCGCGACCGCCCCGCCGAGCAACACCACCACGTGGTCGGCCCGCACCAGCGCGGCGCGCTTCGCCGTCGAACCGACGACCGTCACCCCGTGCTCGCGCAACGCCTGCCACAGCGCCAGCTCCGTGGTGACGTCCAGCGCCGACGACACGTCGTCGGCGACGAGCAGTTCGGTACGCGGTGCCAGCGCGCGGGCCAGCGCCAACCGCTGCAACTGCCCGCCGGAGAGCCGGGTGCCCTTGTGCCCGATGAGCAGACCCAGCCCACCGCCGGCTGCGGCCAGGTCGTGGTCGAGCTGGGCGGTGCTCACCGCGCCGGCCGCGTCCACCTGGTGCCCGAGCGCGATGTTGTCGGCGACGGTGCCGGACAGCACCCGGGGCAACTGGCCGACGTAGCCGACCTGGTTGGGTCGCAGGAACAGCTCCGGCTCGGTGACCGGGTCGCCGTTCCAGGCCAGCTCACCGGTGTGGTGCACGATCCCGGCAAGCGCCCGCAGCAGCGAGGACTTGCCCGCACCCACCGGCCCGACGACGAGCACCAACTGCCCCCGCCGCACTGTCAGGTCCACGTCGCGGACGGCCACCGTACCGTCGGAGTGCACCACCCCGAAGCCGCGCAACTCCAGCCGGCGCAGCGGATGCCGCGGCGCGGGTGTCGGCGCGGGCGCCGTCCCGGCGGCCAGGTCGACAGCCGGAACCCCGGCGGAGTACGCGCTCACCCCGGTCATCGCCGCCGTACGCCGCGTCCAGACGCGCGCCGACGGTAGCTGGGAGATCAGCGAAGCGGTGGTCCAGGCGAACCAACGCGCCGCGCCCAGCGTGGACACGGCCACCAGCACCGCCCCGGCGGACAGCGAGCCGCCCAGGTAGAGCGCCCACGCGCCGATCGGCAACAGGCCGCTGGCCATCGACGGCGTGGAACGCGCCCACACCTGCACCGAGATCTCCCGCCGCTGCCGGTCGCTGCGCAGCACGTCCAGGTCCGCCAGGTGGCGCAGCACCGCGGTGGTAGCGCCGGCGAGCTTCACCGTGCGGGCCGCGGAGAGCGCGGAGACCAGCGCCGTCGCGAAGGCGGCCCGTGCCGCCACCGTCGCCCGCGCCGCCCGTTCGAGTCTCGGCCCGAACAGCGTCGCGGCCAGCCCGGAGACGACCATCGTGCCGAGGAAGAACAGGCCAGGCACGACGCTGCCGGTGACCGCCGTCATGGCGACCACCAGGACCAGCGCGACGGCCTGGTCCAGCACGTTGTCGGCGAGCTGGACCACCCGCTCGGTGTCGCCGCCCTGCGCCACGACCTCGGCCGGGGTGTGCGAGCTGACCCGGCGCGGCCCGGTCTGGCCGTGCACCAGACGCAGACCGATCCGCAACATCTGCCGCACCCACCACTGCGGGAACCAGACGTGGGTGTAATACGGCAGCGGCAGGGTGACCAGGAGCCCCGCCACGATCCCGATCGCCGGCAGGTACGGGTTGCCGGTCCCGTCGACCAGGTCGGCCCAGAGCCACGGCAGCACCGGCCCGTCCAGCCCCAGCAGGCTGAGCCCGAGGAACAACCCGATCGCGGCCATCCCGTAGCGGGGATCGTTGAGACAGAGCCGGAAGATCTCCCGCAGCGTCCGGGCCGGCGGCACCGGCGGCAGCGGTGGTGGGTCGGCCCGCGTCCGCCCGACCTGCCCGGCCGGCCCGGCCTGCTCCACCGGCTCGCTCGTCGGCCCGCTCGGCCAGGCCTCGGCCGGGCCGGGCCCGACCAGCAGGTCGGTGCCCGCGCCGGTACGGCCGCTCGGTGCGGCGCCGGCGTACGCGGCGGCGTGACTGGTGGCCAGCAACTCGGCGAAACGCGTCGACGTCTGCAGTGGACCGGCCTCGACCACCGCGCCGTCGGCAAGCACCACCACCTCGTCACAGCGGCGCACCGAGGAGAGCCGGTGCGCGATGACGATGCCGATCCGGTCGCGCAGCAGTCGTTCGGTGGCCCGCTGCACCCGCGCCTCGGTGACCGGATCCAGCCGCGCGGTGGCCTCGTCGAGGATCACCACATGCGGGTCACGGACCAGGATCCGGGCGAACGCCACAAGCTGCTCCTGGCCTGCGGAGAGCACGTGCCCGCCCTCGCCCAGCCGGGTCGCCAGTCCGTCGGGCAACTCGGCGATCCAGCCGGCCAGGCCCAACTCGTCGAGTGCCCTCGCCGCGGCGTCGAGCAGCTCGGGGTCGTAGAGCGCGACGTTCTCGGCGAGCGTGCCGGCCAGGATCTCGGTGCGCTGCGGCACCAGTGCCACCCACCGGCGCAGTTGCTCGACGTCGAGGTCACACAGGTCGGTGCCGCCGAGGAAGACAGTGCCCGTCGGCACGTCGACCGCCCTGGTGAGCACCTTCGCCAACGTCGACTTGCCCGAACCGGTCCGCCCGATGAGCGCGTACGAGCGGCCACGCGCGAAGGTGAGGCTGAGCCCCCGCAACGCGGCCCCCCGGCCACCCTCCGGGCCACTCACCTCGTATTCGAAGGTCAGGTCGCGGATGCGCAGGTCACCCTCGGTCGGGCTGGCGCCGCCGACGGGCTCCTGCCGAGCCCCGTGCAGCAACCGCACCCGGGCCCACGCGCCGAGCGCCTCCTGGATCTCCGGCACCATCCGGCTGACATGTTCGGCGGTGGCCCCGAACGCCAGGGCGAGCAACCAGATGGCGGTGAGCCGGGCGGCGTCGATCCGGTCGGTGGTCAACGCCCAGGCCCCACCGAGCACCACCACGCCGATGCCGACCCGGATCGTCGCGGTGGCCGCCGTCGCCACCCGGGCGGACAACACCCAGACCACGCCGCCCCGGGACAGCACGGCGGCGGCCCGCCGGGCGTACAGCCGCAGCACGTACGGCCGGGCCAGGCTGGTGCGGACGTCGTCCTGGCCGTGGACCGCCTCCTCCATCACGGCGGCCAGGTCGGACCAGGCCTCCTCCTCGCGCATCCGGGCCGGGGCGATCCGGGCTGTGGGCCGGCGCAGGCCAGCCCCGAGCAGCACGGTGAGCAGCAGCATCGCGACCCCGGCCGGCCACCACACGGCCAGCGCCACGATCATCGACAACAGGCCGACGCAGAGCCCCTGGGCGAGCCGGGTGCCCTGGTTACGGATCGCCGACGCCACCTGGTAGACGTCGCCGTCGATCCGGTCGAGCAGCTCACCCACCGGGGTGGTCTCCAGGGTGGGCAGGTCCTGCCCGAGTGCGACCCGGCAGAGCCGGCGGCGCACGTCGGCGGACCAGTCCGCGGTCAGGCCGGCCATCAGCAGGCTCACCGCCAGGTCGCTGAGCACCACCGCGACAAGCGCGCCGGCCAGCACGGCGAAGAAACCGGCCGACCGGTGCACAAGCACCGCACCGGCCAGCGCCGAGGCGCCCGCCTGGCCGGCGGCGCCGAGCACGATCAGGACGGCCACGATCGTCATCCGACGTGCCGAGGTGCCCCACAGATCACGGAGCAGGCGCATGGAAGTCCTCCGGGAGTGGGGTGGCGGAGACTTCAGCCTGGCGGCGCCGACGCCCAGATTCAACCGAATTTCCGGCCCTGAGCAGGGCATCATCCCCCGACCGGTGGCGCCGGCCACCACCGCCGCCGGCGTCGGCGGTGAGCGGGCGACCACCTCGGGCGACCCCACGAGCCATCCCCGGCCGACACCTGACGCCACGTCCCGAAAACTCCCGCCACACCCGGACTCCCGATCCGGGCGTTTTGTCCGGCTGGCTACGACTCCGCCGCGCCACGCGCCATCGGACGCCGCGTGATCGACTCGGTTTCATTGATGTCGGGGTGTCAGAACGCACCGGATGCCGCGACTTCCGTGAAGCCGAGTGGATCACGCCGGATTGGCGTGGTTGAGGGATCCAGCCACGGGCAAACTGGGCAGTTTGTCCGGTTACCGAGCCGTGGATGGTGACCGCTCGCGCCAGCGGGGCGGAATGATGGCCGGACCGGGGTCGTTACACACCCTGACGATCGCAGGACCACGGCCAGGTCGCCTCGACCGGCCACCCCCGGAATGACAGCGGTCCGCAGGTCGTTACACCTGGACTCAGGCCCGACCAGCACCCCGCTCCACCGGGTGCCAGCCGATGGGCCGCCCCCCGGAATGACAACGGTCCCCGGGTCGTTACACCCCCCGGCGCCGCGAGCCCCCCGCTCGCAGGCCGCCGACCCCCCAAACTTTTCCCCCTTTTTTGCAGCGCCGGACGAGGTGCTCACATCCGCAGCCCTCAGGCGGGTGTCCTTACCCCCGAAGGAGCTTCCCCATGAACACGATCATCCGTAAGAGCGTGCTGTCTGTTGCTGGTCTCGCGTTCGCCGGTGGTGTGTTCGCCGGTCCGATCGCCGCCCACGCCAACCCGGTCGATGCCAAGCCCGCCGCTGTGGCGGTGCAGACCAGCGCGCCGAAGCCGCAGGGCGACCAGTCCCACATCGACCTGAACGGTGAGCAGACCGCGAACGTCAAGGCGATCATCGCCGCCACGAAGAAGGCCGGTCTGCCCGAGCGGGCCGCGGTGATCTCGATCGCGACGAGCCTGCAGGAGTCGAAGCTGGAGAACCTCGGTCACCTGGGTGACAGGAACGACCACGACTCGTTGGGCCTGTTCCAGCAGCGCCCGAGTTCGGGTTGGGGTACGCCGGAGCAGATCACCGACCCCGCGTACTCGACGACCGCGTTCCTCAAGGGTCTGAAGCAGGTTGACCGGTGGCAGGACATGCCGCTGACCGACGCCGCGCAGACCGTGCAGGTCTCGGCGTACCCGGACGCGTACGCCCAGTGGGAGCAGCAGGCCACCGACCTGGTCGGCCAGCACTGGAACAGCTGACCCCCACCGCACCACCACCGACCGCTGGCCGGCACCCCACAACCCGGGGTGCCGGCCAACGGCGTTTCCGGACTCGGCTGTGCACAGACGGGCCACAACGCGTTGTCGGGTGCGCGGAGATCGCCCAGGATCCGCCGGCGGAGCCACGGCGCGCGGCTCAGGTACGCGGTCAGAAGAGGACTGTGGCGAGGGTGCCGATCGGCTGGAAGCCGCAGCGCTCGTAGACCCGGCGGGCCGGCAGATTGAAGTCGTTCACGTACAGGCTGACAGTGGGGGCGACCCGCAGCAGCGCGTCGCGGACCACTGCCGCCATGGCGGCCGTCGCGATCCCCCGACCCCGCCACTCCGGTGCCACCCAGACGCCCTGGACCTGCGCCGTCCGCTTGGTGACCACTGCCAACTCGGCCTTGAACACGACCTTGCCGTCGACGAAGCGGGCGTACGCCCGACCGGACCGGACCAGGTCGTTCACCCGCCGGCGGTAGCTGCGCCCGGCGTCCTCGGCCAGCGGGGAAACGCCTACCTCCTCGGTGTACATGGCCACCGCGGCCGGGAAGAGCCGGTCGACCTCGCCGGAGCGGACCCGGCGCACCTCCGGGTCGACCGGGACCTGTGGCATGGTGTCGGTGACCAGCAGTGGCTGGTTGGAGCGGACGTCCCGCGCTGGCCCCCAGGTGTCGGAGAGCCGGTCCCACAGCCCCAGCACCGCATCGGCTCGGCCGACGATGGAGGAGCAGAGCCGCTCCTCGCTGGCGAGCAGATCGGCGAAGGCGGCCACGGCGGCGTCGGTAGCCAACACCGGCGTGAGGTTGCCGCCGAGCCAGCACAGCGATTCCAGGTTGCGGCGCGCACCGTACCCCAGGATCCGGCCCTCGGCCCGCCACCAGGAGAGCCCACGCGCGGCTATCCGCTCGGCGACCTGCGCGCCCGCGAACGGGTCATGGTCGAGTAGACGCTCGACCGCGCGGCGCTCCGATTCCCCCAGTTGGCGTACCGGCACCGTCAGCACGACTACCAGCCTGCCAGATCGACCCCCCGCTTCGCCGGTCGAGTGACAAGGCCGGCACCGGCTCGGCCGGCCCGCTGGCCGGCCGGGTCCGCCCGGCCCACCGGACAACCGGGGGCACCAGGGCGCCGAGCAGGAGAAACAGGGCACCAAGCAACAGCCATCCAGGTACGCCCCAGCCCGCCGGGGCCAGCCCGAAGGAGATGCCCCAGCCGGCGGCGGAGTGCCACACCTCCCCGGTCACGTGAGCAAGCCCTCGGCCGACGGTCTTGACGAGGGTTCCGAGGGTGAGGACCCGGGCCGGGCCCGGTGGGGGAAGCAGTCGCATGCAAGAGTACGGGTTGTCGACGATGCATTGCCGATATATCGTTGATGCATCAGCGACAGTACGAGGAAGGGATGAACCCGATGCGGTTCCATCGACAGCACCACCCGATGCACGAGGCTCGGATGCGCGGATTCGGCTTCCCACCGATCCCGCCCGGTCCGCACGAGCACGGACACGGCGGCCCCTGGGGTGGTCGCGGCCGTGGCCGGGGTCGGGGCCGACGCCCCAACGTCCGGGCCGCCGTGCTGGCCCTGCTCACCGAGCGGCCGATGCACGGTTACGAGATGATCCAGGAGATCGACTCCCGCACCGGCGGTGCGTGGCGGCCGAGCCCCGGGTCGATCTACCCGACCCTCCAGCTACTTGAGGACGAGGGCGTGATCGTCGCCAGCACGGAGGAGTCCGGCGGCGGGCGGAAGCGCTTCACGGTGAGCGAGGCCGGTCAGGCGGAAGCCGCCGAGGCCGCGCAGACCCCGGCCTGGGCCGACGTCGCCCAAGGCACGGTGAGCAGTTGGCACGACATCCGCGACTCCGGCGCGCAGGCGATGAACGCCCTGCGCCAGGTCATGATGAACGGCACCGACGACCAGCGTGAGCGGGCCGCCAAGGTGCTCGACGAGACGCGCCGCAAGCTGTACGCGATCCTCGCCGAATCCGAGTGACCCGAGGCCACACCAGCGCCACGGACACGGACACGGACTCAACGACGAAAGCGGCCGCTCCCCACCCGGGGAACGGCCGCTTTCTCCATGTGGAAGATCAGTGGACGGTCACTGTCGGGCCGGTGACCAGCCCGCGCAGTTCCTCGGGAAGCTCGGCGCCCATCTCGTCGGCGATCCGCAGCGCCTCCTCGATGAGCGTCTCCACGATCTGCCCCTCGGGGACCGTCTTGACGACCTGGCCCTTGACGAAGATCTGGCCCTTGCCGTTGCCGGAGGCGACGCCGAGGTCGGCCTCGCGGGCCTCACCCGGGCCGTTGACGACGCAGCCCATCACGGCGACCCGCAGCGGCACCGGCAGCCCTTCCAGACCGGCGGTGACCTCCTCGGCGAGCTTGTAGACGTCCACCTGGGCGCGACCGCAGGACGGGCAGGAGACGATTTCCAGGCCCCGCTCCCGCAGGCCCAGCGACTCCAGGATCTGGTTGCCGACCTTGATCTCCTCGACCGGCGGGGCGGAGAGCGACACCCGGATGGTGTCGCCGATCCCCTCGGCGAGCAGGGCACCGAAGGCGACAGCCGACTTGATGGTGCCCTGGAAGGCCGGGCCGGCCTCGGTGACGCCCAGGTGCAGCGGGTAGTCGCACTGCTCGGCGAGCTGCCGGTACGCGCGGATCATCACGACCGGGTCGTTGTGCTTGACCGAGATCTTGATGTCACGGAAGCCGTGCTCCTCGAACAGCGAGCACTCCCACAGCGCCGACTCGACGAGCGCCTCAGCGGTGGCCTTGCCGTACTTGGTCAGCAGCCGCTTGTCGAGCGAGCCGGCGTTGACGCCGATCCGGATCGGCGTACCGGCGGCGGAGGCCGCTGCCGCGATCTCCTTGACCTTGTCGTCGAACTGCCGGATGTTGCCCGGGTTGACCCGGACGGCCGCGCAGCCGGCGTCGATCGCGGCGAAGACGTACTTGGGCTGGAAGTGGATGTCGGCGATCACCGGGATCTGCGACTTCTTGGCGATCGCGGGCAGCGCCTCGACGTCGTCCTGGGACGGCACGGCGACCCGGACGATCTGGCAACCGGACGCGGTCAGCTCGGCGATCTGCTGGAGCGTGGCGTTGACGTCTGAGGTGAGGGTCGTGGTCATCGACTGCACTGACACCGGCGCACCGCCGCCGACCGGCACCGAACCGACCATGATCTGGCGGCTGG
This sequence comes from Micromonospora sp. NPDC049044, assembly GCF_040649215.1. Classification (NCBI taxonomy): domain Bacteria; kingdom Bacillati; phylum Actinomycetota; class Actinomycetes; order Micromonosporales; family Micromonosporaceae; genus Micromonospora; species Micromonospora sp. NPDC049044. The sequence goes on from NZ_JBEZFA010000022.1 coordinate 99,356, forward strand.
CCCGGCGGGGAGCGAGCGGCGGGGGCGGCACGGCGGGCATACCGAGACTGATAGCTGTCACTTCAGGCACTCACCTTGAGAAGAGCGTGATGGGGTTGACCACGTCCGCGGCGATGGTCAGCAGCGTGAACGCGCCACCGATCAGGATCACCGCGTACGTGAAGGGCATCAGTTTGAGGTAGTCCACCCGGCCGGGGTCGGTCCGGCCGATCTTCGCGTAGACCCAGGAGCGGGCCCGTTCGAACCAGGCGATGGCGATGTGGCCGCCGTCGACCGGGAGCAGCGGCAGCAGGTTGAACACGCCGATGAAGAAGTTCAGCGACACGAAGAGCATGAAGAAGACCAGCCAGGCGTTGTTCTCCACCGCCTCGCCGCCGAGCCGGCTGGCGCCGACCACGCTGATCGGGGTGTCCACGTCACGCTCGCCGCCGGTGAGGGCGGTCCACAGGGCGGGGACCTTCTGCGGGAGGCGCTGGAGCGCCTGGGCGGTGCCGACGGCCAGGTCACCCGTGAAGTCGGCGGTGGCCCCGAAGGCGCCGACCGGGCCGTACGTCACACGGGTGGGGGTGCTGGGAACGAGCCCGACGCCGAGCGCGGCCACCGGCGCGGCGGTGCCGTTCGGGTTGTCCAGCGGCGGACGCTGAGTCTGTGCGAGCACCGTGCTGGTGGTGCCCGGCTGCCCGTCGCGGACGTACGCGATCTGCGCGGTGTCGCCGGGCTTGAGCCCGCGCAACGTGGTGAGCACGTCGCCGTAGGAGTTGATCGGGGTGCCGTTGATCGCCGTGATCCGGTCACCGTTCTTCAACTGCGCCTGGGCGGCAGGGCTGGCCGCATCGCCGGGGGCGCAGGCGCGCACCGAGTTCTCCGCCACCACGCAGTCACTGAGCCGGATGACGGCCGGCTCCTGACGGGCCTGCGCGTCGGTGGTCGGGAAGTCCGGGTTGGGCAGGCCGGCGGAGACGGCGAGGATCCAGATGGTGATCAGGGCGAGCGCGAAGTGCGTGATCGACCCGGCGGCCATCACGATCGTCCGCTTCCAGACCGGGTAACGCCACATCACCCGTGACTCGTCGCCTGGCTCGACGTCGTCGTCCTGCGGCGTCATCCCGACGATCTTGCAGAAACCGCCGAGGGGGATGCCCTTGACGCCGTACTCGGTCTCACCCCGCTTGAACGACCAGATGGTGGGGCCGAAGCCGACGAAGTACTTGGTGACCTTCATCCCGAACATCTTGGCGGTCAGCAGGTGCCCCGCCTCGTGCAGACTCACCGAGACGAGAATGGCCAGGGCGAAGAGGACCACCCCGAGCAGGTACGACATCAAGCTCCTTCCACCGAACCCGCGATGATCTCCTGCGCGTGCGCGCGTGCCCACGACTCGGCCGCGAGCACGTCCTCGACGGTACCTGGTTCGCCGAAGTCCGGAGCGTCCTCCAACACCCGTTCGAGGGTGTCGACAATTCCCAGGAACGGCAGCCGGCCGGCCACGAACGCCGCCACGCACTCCTCGTTCGCCGCGTTGTAGATCGCCGGGCGGCTGCGCCCGGCCTCCCCGGCGGCCTTCGCGAGGGCGACGGCCGGGAACGCCTCGTCGTCGAGCGGCGCGAACTCCCAGGTGTGCGCGGCCGTCCAGTCGACGGCGGTGGCGGCCTCGGGCACCCGGTCCGGCCAGCCGATGCCCAACGCGATCGGCAGCCGCATGTCCGGTGGGCTGGCCTGGGCGATGGTCGACCCGTCCACGAACTCGACCATCGAGTGGATCACCGACTGCGGGTGCACCATCACCGTGATGTCGGCATAGGGCACGTCGAACAGCTCGTGCGCCTCGATCACCTCGAGCGCCTTGTTGACCATGGTGGCCGAGTTGATCGTGACGACGGGGCCCATGTTCCAGGTCGGGTGCGCGAGCGCCTGCTCCGGTGTGACCTGCGTCAACTCGTCACGCCGCCGCCCCCGGAACGGGCCGCCGCTGGCCGTGACGATCAACCGCCGCACCTCGCCACGCGCCCCGGACCGCAGGCACTGGGCCAGCGCCGAGTGCTCCGAGTCGACAGGCACGATCTGCCCCGGCCGCGTCACAGCGGCCTTGACCAGCGGGCCGCCGGCGACGAGCGACTCCTTGTTGGCAAGCGCGAGGGTACGACCACCACGCAGCGCGGCCAGCGTAGGAGCGAGGCCCAGCGAGCCGACCACCCCGTTGAGCACGATGTCGCACGGCCACTGGGCCAACTCGGTCATCGCGTCCGGCCCGGCCACGATCTTGGGAAGCTTGAAGTCACCGGTGGCCCACCCACGCCGGCTCGCCTCGGCGTAGAACGCGAGTTGCAGGTCCTGCGCGGCGGACGCCTTGGCCACCCCGACCGCCTCGACGCCCAGTTCGAGGGCCTGCGCGGCGAGCAGCTCGACGTTTCCGCCACCCGCGCCCACCGCGACCACCCGGAACCGGTCCGGGTTGCGCCGGACGATGTCGATGGCCTGCGTACCTATCGAACCGGTGGACCCGAGCAGAACGAGGTCGCGGGGGGAAGTCACGCGGCCATTCTCCCCCACCGTCACTGAACGCCCGCTGGGAGCCTCAGCCCCCGGCGTCGGGCTCCCCCGGCCCGGCCCGGCACCAGCGCTTGATCGACTCGGCTTCAAGGAAGTCGCGGCATCCCGACACCAGGACACCCCGACTTCAAGAAAGCCGTGTCGATCAAGCGAGGTCGTCAGCCGAGTCGCCGGTGGTTGCGGCCGGCAGCGCCTCCTCGTCGAGCAGGTCGGCTGGGTCGATGGCAAACTCGAACGGCTCCCGCATCACGAAGGTGCTGCCTGCCGCGGCGGCGGCCACCGGCCGGTACTCCTCGTCGACCAGCTCGAACAGGGCCATGGTCGGCACCCGGTTGCGCAGGTCCACTCGGAGGAAGAACGGCACTCCGACGGCTGCGTACTCGCGGGGTCTGTCGATCACGTCCTTGCGCCGATTACCCGGCGAAACGATCTCCCCCAGCAACACCGCGTGCGCGATGTTCATCGCCGTTCGCCCGCCTCCGGGGACCTTCAGTGCGGCGATGTCCGGAATGAAGAGGTCGTCAGCCGAGACGACGTTCACCCCGTGGTAGAGCCACAGCTCTGCCCGGCGGGCGGCCTGCCTCAGCAGGTAGCCGAGTTCCCGCTGAACCGTCCGCCGGTCAACGTCGGAACCCGGCGTGATCACGACGCATCCGCGCAGCACCTCCACCCGTGGACCGCTGTTTTCGGGCAGAAGGTCGAGCGCAGCCCTGGCCGTCCACGCATCACCGCGATGGCCCAACATCTCGAACAACCTTGGGGACACGATGTGACCCTGCCAGCGCACTACCCATGGTCATCGCACCGGAGGTGTGGCGTCTCCCAGGTCATGGCTGCTCGCGAAACAGGTCGGCCGGTTCAGTGCGAGGTGTTCAACCGGACCGTTCGGGTTGCCGCGACGAAGGCGGTCCAGGCCGACGGGGTGAAGGTCAACGCCGGCCCCTGCCGGTCCTTGCTGTCGCGTACGCCGACCGACTCGGCGAAGCCCGCCACCTCGACGCAGTCGCCTTCGCCACCGGACCGGGACGACGTGCGCCAGATTCCGTCACGCACCATCTGTCATCTCCTTCGCTATCGCCGCGATCAGCTCGCGGGACTCGTCGACGCCCAGCGCCCGCTCGCCGAGGGAGCGCCAGGCGTCCTCGTAGATCTCGATCTCGTGGGTCTTGTCAAGGTAGACCGCGCCGCACGGCCCGTCCATGTAGATCGTGGTCGGCTCCGGCTCGCGCACCTCGGACGGGAAGTCGAGCATGGTGAAGGTGCCGGCCTGCGCCCAGCGCACCAGCCCCGCGTCGAGCGGCAACACCCGGATGCCGATGTTGTGTTGCCGCGACGACACCACAAGCGACTCCAGCTGTCGGGCCATCGCCGCCCGATCGCGCAGCGGCCGGCGCAACACCGCCTCACTCAGGATGACGTCGAGGCGCGGCGCGCGAGGTATCGCCCGCGCCAGCAGGCGTTGGCGGCGCAGCCGCACGTCGACTTTCGCCTGACGCTCCGGCTCGCCCAACTGCGGGTGGTCGGTGGCGATCACCTCGGTCATGTACTCCACCGTCTGCAACAGCCCCGGGATGAGATCGGCCTCGTACTTACGGATGCGCGTCGCGGCGGCTTCCAGGCCGACGTACAGCTTGAACCAGTCCTTGATCGCCTCGCCGTAGCTGTGCCACCAGCCGTGCGCCTTGGTCTCCCGGGCCAGCGCCCGCATCGTCTCGATCGTCTCCGGGGACGCGCCGTAGACCCGGCACATGGCCGCCACGTCGTTCGGGTGCATGGAGACCTGACCGGTCTCGTAGCGCCAGATTCGCGGTGCCGACCATTCCAATTCCTTGGCCGCCGCGGTAACCGTCACGTAGGCATTTTCGCGAAGCTCTCTCAGATATCTGCCGAGCTGCCTGCGTGGGACTGTGCTGCCGGAGTCGTCCACGTCATCTCCCTGGCTGTCGCCGCGTAAGACACCTCATCCCTTGGTTCGCATTCTGCTCCGAAAGATTGCGTTGGGCCAGCATCGGAATGACCCTCGTTGATGACCAGCAACCACGAACAACCAGCCGAGGGACGGCCATGGAACCGACCGACGAACTGCCATTGCCGCCCTACGTGACCAGAGAGGACGTCGTGTTCGCGCTGCGGGCGGTCACCGTGCACGGCCCCGAGCAACGGCTCGACGGCGAGCGCTGCCGCAAGGACGACGCTCGGCACCCGTGCCGGCTGCACCGCTGGGGCCGTCGCGTCCTCCACGAGCGCGGCCTGACCGACGGGCAGATCCAGACCCTGGTGGAGGGAGGAACGGTGATCCTGCCATGAGCATCGCGACCGCGCCACGCTGGATCATCCACCTGCCGACCACGCTGACCAGCCTCGACGAGGTCACCGCGCTGGCCGTGGCACTGCGCGACTCGCTCGGCCACCTCGCCGTCGTCGACTTCGGCGAGGCGACGCTCAGCGAGGAGGACGCGCAGTTTCTGCGTACCCGAGTGTTCTGTGACGCCCGGCTCGACGGAGTCGGCCGGTGCCGGCGTCGCGACGCCCACGACGGCCCCTGCGGGCCGGCCCGCCACGGCGGGTGACCCGACGCCGACCATGGCCGACCGCCATGATCATGCGACTGATCGACCGATGGCCCGGCGTGCCCCACTCCGCGAGCATCGGCGACGATCACGGTCACACACGGAGGGGACCACATGAACCAGAAGCTTCAGGCGCGCGCGTTCGAGCGGGTGGCGTCGATCCTGCAACCCGGGGAACAGCCGGTCACGGCGACCCGGGCGTTGGTCGGGAAGTTCTCGGCCGGTCGACTCGGTACGGTCGTCGCACAGGGACTGATCACCGCCGGTGCCGGAGCGGTCGGCCACGCGCTGGCGCGGACCAAGAAGCAGTTCGTCGTCCTCACCGACCGGCGACTGATCTTCCTGCCGCAGACCTTCTTCGGCGGACCCGGCACCGGTGTCCTCGGCGAGGTACCTCGGGAGCACGTCGCGCTCGCCGAGGCGAAGATGGGCGTCGTGAGCCTGCTGCGCCTCGCCTTCGGCGACGCGGGAGACGGCATCACCCTGACCTTCCCCCGAGTGGACAAGAAGAACGCCGAGGCCCTCGCGGCGGCCTTGGCGCCGGTGCCGACCGTCTGAGCTGACGTCCGGCGCTCTGGCCGAGCAGCGGTGGCTTCAGGACCGGCGGTCCGGCCACCACTGCCCGGCGGGGCTCCAAACCGTCCGCCTCCGGCGGTCGATCAGCCGTTCGGCGCGGTCAGGACGAACGTCTCCAACAACTCGCCGCCGTACCAGTCGGTGCGCTGACCCACGTGGGTCATGCCCAGCCGCCGGGCGACAGCCATCGACGGCTCGTTGCCCGGCGACACGACCGCGTAGATCTCCCGCGTGCCGGTAGCGAACTCCCGCGCCAGCAGCGCGCGGGCCGCCTCGGTGGCGTAGCCGTGACCCCACGAATCCGGGTGCAGGTGCCAGCCCGTCTCGATGTCACCGGTGAGCTGCGTCTCCGGCGTCCCCGGCAGCGGCTTGAGCAACACCGTGCCGGCCACCACACCGGTCTCCCGTACCTCGATCGCCCAGGTGCCGTACCGGCCGGCGTCGTCAGCGTGCCGGTCCCGCCAGAACCGCAGCCGCTCGGCGGCCTGGGCCGGGTCGGTCATCGGCAGGCCGGGCGACACCGCCAACCAGCGCGTGATCTCGGGACGGGAGTAGATGTCGTAGATCCGGGCCAGGTCCGCCGGATCGTCGGTCCAGTCGCGCAGGATGAGACGTTCGGTGGTGAGAACAGTCATGACAGGCGATCTTAAGGAGTGACGGCCGCGCCGACAGGGAAGGAGGACCCGATGGGCAACGGATGGCAGCGCGCAAAACGGATCACCAGTGCCGCGTTCCGTCCGGTGCGCGGACGGGACCTGTCACTGCACGCCGCCGCGATCACCTTCTACGGCGCGATCGCCGTGGTGCCGGTGGCGCTGCTGGCCCTCTGGCTCACCTCGCTCATCGCCGGAGCCGATCGGGTTCGCCGGCTCACCTCGTACGCCGTGGAGGCCCTGCCCACCGCGATCGGCGCACCGCAGGCGGTGGACGCGCTCGTCGACGCCGGGGTGCGGTTGACCCCGCTGCTGGCGCTGGCCTCGCTGCTGCCCGCGTCGCTGTACGGCGAGGGGCTGCGCCGGGCGTTCGTGTCGGTTGCCGCGCCGCGTACCGACGAGCACCTGGTGGGGTGGCGCGGCCGACTGCTGTTGCTGCCGCTGCTCGCGCCGGCCCCCGCGCTGCTGCTGTCGATCCTGCTGGCGTTGCCGCTCACCACCCGCCTGGTCCGCCAGGGCGGCTGGGTCGGCGTACTCGGCGTGGTGCTCTCCTTCCTGGCGGTCTGGCTGGTGCTCACCCCCGTGCTGGTCTGGGTGTTCCGGGTGGTCGGGCCGGCGTCGCCGGACTGGCTCTCCACCCTCGGCATCGGGTCGTTCACGGCGGCCAACCTCTCCGGGTTCCTGCACGGTTTCGTGCTGTTCGCCTCCCTGCCGCTGGACCTGGGAGTGCCGTTCGGTGGCTTCGACCCGATCGGCGCGGGCGTGGCCGTGCTCCTGTGGCTGTACGTGTTCCACGTGATCGTCCTGGCCGGCTACTCCGCCACCCTGGCCCTCTCCCGCTGGCGCACCATCCGCGCCTCCCGCAGCCCGACCCAGCCGGATTGATCAGGGGGTGGAGAGGGCTCGGCCTGGCTATCGTCCGCAAACTCGTCGAGGCCCACAACGGCACGATCAGTGCCACAAGCACCCCCGGACCAGGGCTCCACCTTCACCCTCCGCCTACCGCGCCGGTGGGCGCAGAGTTCGTCGACAGGTGGCGTCCGGACCACGCCAACCTCTTGATCACCGAAGCCGGCGGAAGGGGTGACCTGGGCCGACCCGCGGACTAGGCTGCGGCGGCATGAGCAGTGAGATTCCGGCCCGCGCCGATGTGGTGATCGTCGGCGCCGGGCACAACGGTCTGGTCTCCGCAGTGCTGCTGGCCCGCGCCGGCCTGGACGTCCTCGTGCTGGAGGCCGCCGACGTGATCGGCGGCGCGACCCGCACCGAGAACCCGTTCCCGAAGGTGCCCGCGCTGCGGCACTCCACCGGCTCGTACCTGCTCGGGCTGATGCCCCCGGAACTGCTCGCCACACTCGACGTACGGATCCCGGTGCTGCGCCGCGACCCGCACTACTTCCTGCCCACACCGGGCGGCCCCGGTTCGCCGTACCTGCTCTTCGGCAGTGACACCGCCGCCACCCGGGCGCAGCTCGCCGAGTTCTTCTCCCCCGCCGACGTCGCCGCCGACGACGCCATGCAGGCCGAGTTGGCCGCGCTGCGCGAGGACCTCGCCCCCGCCTGGCTGGCCGAGCCACTCACCGTCGAGGAGACCGCCGAACGGCATGTCCGCCCGGCGCTGCGGCAGGTCTTCGTCGACCTGGTGCGGGGCTCGGTCGCCGACTACCTGGCCCGGTTCGAGTTCCGCTCCGAACTGCTTGTCAGCATGTACGCGGTCACCGACGGCCTGTCCGGGCTCAACGCCGGACCGGACGACCCCGGCACCGGCCACAACTTCCTCGTGCACAACATGTGCCGGCTACCCGGGTCGGGCGGCACCTGGATGATCGCCGAGGGTGGGATGGGCACCGTCTCCCGCACGTTCGCGGACGCCGCACGCGCCGCCGGGGCCACCATCGTCACGGGTACGCCGGTGCGCGCGGTGACCCTGGACGGTGGCGCGGCCAGCGGAGTGGTGCTTGCCGACGGCCGACAGGTCGCCGCCCGGGTGGTGCTCGGCGCGTGTGACCCGTACCGGCTGATGGACCTGTTGCCCGACGGCGCGCTCGCGGCGCCACTCGGCGATCGGATGGCGGCGGTCCGCCGCCCCGGCACCACCCTGAAGCTCAACCTGGCGCTCACCGGGCTGCCGCGCTTCGCCTGCCTGCCGGCGGACGCGCCCAGCCCGTTCGGCTCGACAATCCACCTGCTGCCCGGCTCGGCGTCGCTTGTCGGCGGGGACACCACCTCACCGATGACCGCGCTGCGCGGCATGTGGGCGGACGTGCAGGCCGGGCGGCTGCCGGCGGAGCCCACGATCGAGTGGTACCTGCACACGACTGTCGACCCGTCGCTCTCCGACCCCGCCGGGCACCACTCGTCGGCGCTGTTCGTCCAGTCGGTGCCCTACGAGTTGGCCGGCACCACCTGGGACGCGGAACTGCCCGGCTACACCGACCGGCTCATCGGGATCGTCGAGCGGTACGCCCCGGGCACCGCCGACCTGATCGCCGACGCGGTGCCGCTGGCCCCACCCGGCATCGAGGCGCACTTCGGCATCACCGGCGGGCACATCCACCACGTCGACAACACTGTCTCCTTCACCGACCGGATGCCCTACGCCACCGGGATCGACGGCGTGTACGCCGGCAGCGCCGGCTGCCACCCGGCCGGGAGCGTCATCGGCGCCGCCGGCCACAACGCCGCCCGCCGAATCCTCACCGACCTGTCCTCCTAACCCCACCCCCGGCCCCCGGCCCGCCCGGCCCGCCCGGCCCTCGCCCCCGGCCCGCCCGACCCTCGCCCCGGTGATCATGAAGTTATTGCCCGCCGCATCGGCGTGTCGCAGCAATAACTTCATGATCAACCGGGCTCAGGGGTGGGGCTCAGGGGTGGGGCTCAGGGGTGGGGTTCAGGGTGGGGTTGGGGCTCAGGGGTTGGGGGTTAGATGGTGGCTTCGCCGGCTGGGGCTGGGGTTTCGGCGTCTACGCGGTGGGCTCTCACCTTGTGGCCGACGCTGGTCAGGCAGCGGCCGGAGGGCAGGTCGAAGCGCCAGCCGTGCAGCTGGCAGGTGAGCTGGTCACCCTCGACGATGCCGAAGCGGGTCAGGTCCGCCTTCAGGTGCGGGCAGCGCCGCTGCACCACCCAGTCGCCCAACGTGATGTCCTCGGCGTCGGTGCTGCGCTCGTGCTCGTCGTACCAGCCCTCGGCGTACTGGAGTCGCTCCTCGGAGAGGCACTTGAAGAACGCGTAGACGAACTCGTTGTACTGCCCGATCCGGGCCGCCGAGAACCGGCAGGACAGGAAGAGCGAGTTGACCCAGTCCACCTCGTCGATGAAGAGCAGGTGCTCGATCAGCGACCGGTCGGTACGGAATCGGTAGCGGACCTTCTCCTCGGCGTACGGCCGGACCTCCTTAGCCGGGAAATCCACAACTATCGACTCGACGCTCTCGCCGTCGTAGCCGACCAGGTCGAAGCGGACCGGGCCGCCCACCCCCTTGGCCAGGTAGATCGACTCGTCGAGCAGCGGTTCGATGCGCCGCTTCATCTCGCCGAGCACGTCCACCTCGGGGTGCCGCCAGGACGCCTTCTCCGCCTCGATGATCGGGTGCTTGCGCTCCCGCATCTCCTCCAGGTGGGCGACCTTGTTGGCGAAGAACTCCTGCACCGGCACCGGGTGGGTGGTGCTCGCGCCCTCGGTGGTCACCTCGGCGACGCTGCCCGGCAGCAGCACGATGCCGTTGGTGCCGCCGACCTTGGCGTACTCCGACAGGAAGACGGACTGGTCGGGGAAGATGTTGCCCTCGTCGCCGTGGATGTCGTTGAACTGCCACAGCGCGTCGTCGAGGAAGCACGGCGGGCCGGCGATCGGGAAGACGTGGTCGGCCTTCAGGTCGTCGATGTAGCGCCACGTCCGGTCGAACTGCCTGTCGCGCTTCTGCTTGCCGAACGCGGTCTTCGCCGCCTGCGGCAACTCGTAGACCATCGGGTACCAGATCGCCCCGGAGAACTGGAGCAGGTGCGCGTGCACGTGCCCCAACTCGGCGAAGACGCTCAGGTCGGTGGGGCGGGCGTCGTTCTGGTTGAGCAGCCGCACCCCGTCGTACTCGACCCAGAGCGAGGAGTCACCGATCGGCCCGTCGGTCGGGCTGGTCAGCGCCTGAATCATGATCTTCAGACCGCCGGGCAGCTCGACGACCTGCTCGTTGGGGGCCTTCAGGAACTTCGTGAAGCCCAGCGCCCGGAACTCGTCCTCCATCTCCGAGGTCGGGAACTCCGGGAGCAGGACTGTGGCGTCCTTCGAGACGAAATCCCGCAGATGCTTCGCGTCGAAGTGGTCCCGATGCAGGTGGGAGACGTACAGGTAGTCGACCTGGCCCAGGCTCTCCCAGTCGAGCAGGGAATTGTCCGGGAACGGAAACCACGACGCGAAGTAGGCCGGATTGACCCACGGGTCGCACAGGATGCTGCCCGCGGCCGTGTCGATCCGCATGCTGGCGTGCCCGGTTCCGGTCACTCGCACCGCACAGTCCCCCTCAAACAGACAATCAGGTGTACGCCAAACGCTACCGGAGCGAGTCTGACCGCCGCCCCGCGACGCCGGTAGTGCCGTTCGACCCAGCCAGAACGGGCTCAGCCAACCGGGGCACCGCCGGCCGGCTCCGCTTCTGGTCGGACCCTGCGCCGGGGCCGGCACGAGTTCTGGTCGGACCCTGCGCCGGGGCCGGCACGAGGCGTGCCAGACTAACCAAAGATCCGATCGCGAGGGAAGGACCGACAGTGGCAGGAAGCGAGCCGGTAACGTCGCCAGACCAGCACAAGCCCGGGCACCGCAAGGCCGGGCAGATCGGCGCCGTGCTCTCCGCACTGGCGCTGCTGGCGATGATCTGCGGCAACCACGAGGGCAAGGTCGAGGACATCTGGCTGATCGGCCTGGCCGCACTGCTGCTGATCATCGTGATCGGCGACGTCGTGCTGCGGCGCAACGGTCTGCGCTCCTGACCCGACCCGCACCCGGACGACAACGCCGAGGGCCCGCCCCCACCCGGGGGACGGGCCCTCGTCCGTACGCGTCGGCGTCAGCGCCCGAAGAGGATGTCCTGCACGTCCTTGAGCGCTGCGTCGACCTCAGCCTCGAAGTAGCCACCGGGCACCAGGCCGAACCGGAGCGTGTCCAGGTCCTTCGGGTCGACCGGCATCGGGTTGCGGCGCTGCATGCCGCCGAGCAGAGTGTCGAAGAACCTGTCCACCTGGTCGGGGTCGTACCCGCTGCCGAAGCGGCGTACCTGGAAACTCCGGCGGATCTGGTCGACCCGGTAGAGATCGCTGCCGGGCGGGCCAGCCATCGGCGGGCCAGCCATCGGGGGGCCACCCATCGGCGGACCGGCGACGGCGGGCGGACCGGCCATCGGCGGGCCACCGATGCCCTGCTGCGGCAGCGGAGGCGGACCGGCGGGGCCCCGGCGCATGTCACGCAGGTCCCGCTCCGGCATCCGGATCTCCGCGGTCATGTCGGCGCGACCGCGCCGCCCGGCCTCGAAGCCGTCGAAGCGCGGCTCCTCCGGGTACCCGCCGGGCGAGCGCTGGTCGTCCGGCCCGTATCCACCGGGCGAGCGGTGATCGTCCGGCCCGTACCCACCAGGTGCGCGGTGATCGTCCGGCCCGTACCCGCCGGGGCCGCGCTGGTCGTCCGGGCCGTACCCGCCGGGGCCGCGCTGATCGTCGGGGCCGTAACCGCCGGGCCCGCGCTGGTCGTCCGGGCCGTAACCGCTGGGGCCGGCGGGCAGGCCGCGCGGCGGAAGCCCGTGGCCCGGCATCGGGCCGGGGTTCATCGGGCCGCCAGGGCCCATCTGAGCACCGGGGCCCATGGGGCCGGGACCGGCCTGGCCTCGCGGCGCGTCGTAACCGCCCCGGGGGGCGTCGTACCCACCGGAGAAGGCACCGGTCGGCTCGTCGTATCGGCCGTAGCGGTCAGCGGGCGGACCGGCCTGGGCGGGCATCGGCCGGGGCGGCATCGGCTGCGGGAGCATGCCCCGGTCATCGCGCGGCGGTGGCCCCATCCGGTCCGGTGGACCCATCCGGTCACCCATGCGGGGGTCGCCACCACGACCGGCGCTGGTGCGCTCCTCAAGCTCGGCCAACTGCCGCTCGACCCGGTCCAGGTGCAGGTCGACCTGCCACTCGTCGTAGCCGTTGAAGCGGACCCGGAAGACGACGTCGTGGACCTCCTGGGAGGCTACCGGCGCGCCGACCTGACGGCCGTCGAGCGTCGCCTCGACCCGGTCGAGGAAGGCATCCACCTCGTCGACCTTGTATCCCCGGCGGAGCGCCTTGCGCCGGAAACGCTGACCCTGACTCGCCACTATGTCTCCTGGTCTCGTTCGCCACGCCCGGTCACGCCGGTGCCTCTCCGGCGCGGTCGGTGTTGGTGTCGTTGTCCTCGGCGGCGGCGAGCTGACCACACGCGCCGTCGATCTCGCGACCTCGGGTGTCCCGTACGGTGGTGGACACCCCGGCGTCGCGCAACCGGCGGACGAACTCCCGCTCGACCGGCTTCGGGCTCGCGTCCCAGCGGCTGCCCGGCGTCGGATTGAGCGGGATGAGGTTCACGTGGGCCAACTTGCCGGCCAGCAGCCGCCCGAGCAGGTCGGCTCGCCACGGCTGGTCGTTCACGTCCTTGATCATCGCGTACTCGATCGACACGCGACGGCCCGTCCGGGCGGCGTAGTCCCACGCTGCGTCCAGCACCTCAGCTACCTTCCAGCGCTGGTTTACCGGCACGAGTTCGTCGCGCAGATCATCATCGGGGGCGTGCAACGACAGCGCAAGGGTCACTGAGAGGTCTTCGCTGGCCAGTCGGCGGATGGCCGGAACCAGGCCGACAGTGGATACGGTGATGTGCCGCTGGGACAGGCCGAGCCCCTCAGGAGCTGGGCTGACCAGGCGACGGATGGCCGCGACGACCCGGTTGTAGTTGGCCAGCGGCTCACCCATGCCCATGAACACGACGTGGGACAGCCGCGGCGGGGAGCCGGCCACCGCGCCGGAGGCCGCCACGCCGGCCAGATAGACCGCCTGGTCGACGATCTCGGCGGTGGACAGATTGCGGGTCAGCCCGGCCTGGCCGGTCGCGCAGAACGGGCAGGCCATGCCGCAGCCCGCCTGGCTGGAGATGCAGACCGTCACCCGGTCCGGATAGCCCATCAGCACGCTCTCCACGAGCGCGCCGTCGTGCAGCTTCCACAGCGCCTTGCGGGTCGCACCGTCGTCGCAGGCCAACTCGCGCACCGGATTGAGCAGCGTCGGCAGCAGCTGCTCGGACAACCGTTGCCGGGTCGCCGCGGGCAGGTCGGTCATGGCCTCCGGGTCGCGGACCAGCCGCCCGAAGTAGTGGTTCGACACCTGCTTGGCGCGGAACGCCGGCTCACCCAACTCGGTCACCAGCGCCTGGCGGCCGGCCAGGTCCAGATCGGCGAGGTGTCGTGGCGGCATCGAGGCCCGGCGCGCGGCGGGGGCGTCGGAGAGGACGGGGATCAACGGCAGGCTCGTCATGGCTGGTCCAGTGTGTCACGCCCTCGGCGGCAAGCGTCGCTCCGGAGCCGCCGAACCGGCCGCGACCGCCGGAGCCGGATGACCAGGGCGCCGTGATTCATACCTCAGTTCACCATCGGAACGAAGATCGCCAGCAACAGGTAGGCGGTGGGCACCGCGAACAGGATCGAGTCCAGTCGGTCCATCAGGCCACCGTGCCCGGGCAGCAGGTTGCTCATGTCCTTGACACCGAGATCCCGCTTGATCATCGACTCGCCCAGGTCACCGAGGACCGCCGCAACGGAGACGGCCACCCCGAACACGGCACCCCACCAGGGTGCCAGCTCGAACATCAGCCACAGCAGCAGCGCGCTACCCAGGGCCGCGGCGGTGACCGAACCGGCGAAACCCTCCCAGGACTTCTTCGGGCTGATCGACGGCGCCATCGGGTGACGCCCGAACGAGACACCGGCCGCGTAACCGCCGGTGTCGGAGAGAACCACCGCGACCAGGGTGGCCAGGATCCGCATCCAACCGTCGTCGGGCGCCGCCGCGAGCAGCGCCGCGAAACCGGCGAGGAACGGCACGTAGACGGCGATCAGGGTGGCTGCGGTGATGTCCCGCTGGAAGCCGGCCGGACCGTCACCCAACCGCCAGATCATGGTGCCGAGCACTGTGACAAGCAGCCCCAGACTGAGCGCGTCCGGGCCGGCGAACCAGGCCAGACCCACGGTCAGCACACCACCGGCGATCAACGGCACCAGTGGCGGGTGCGCGCCGCTGCGGCGGACCGCCCGCGCCATCTCCCAACTGCCGACGGCCACCGCGGCGGCGATCACCGGCAGGAACGCCAATGGATAGAAGACCAGCGGCAGCACGATGAGCGCACCGAGGGCGAGCCCCACCCCGATCGCCGCCGGCAGGTTGCGTCCGGCCCGCCCGTTGCCCACCTGCTGGGTCGCCGGCCGGTCGACGCTGGCCCGCCGTCGACCCTTCGGCCGTCGGCCAGCGGGCAACTCCGGCTCGGTCGCCGGCGGTGGGTCCGGCGCCAGTTCGGCCCCGATGGGTTCGAGCAGCGCGGTCGGGTAGTCGGCGTCGTCGTCGTAGCGGACCGGCCCGTCGAACGGTTGCGGGCCGTCGTACCGGCCGGGCTCGGTGCGCCGCTCCGGGTCACCGGGGCGGGTCGGGGCGCCGTCCGGGCCAAGGGGCGGACGATCGCCGTACCGGCCGGCGCGACCCCGGTCGTCGTACCGGTCGGACTGGTTCCGGTCGTCGTCGTGGCGGTCGCGGTCGTCAAAGCGGTCGTGCCGGTCGCGGTCGTCGAAACGGTCGTCCGGGCGGACCGCGCGGCCACGCTCGTCGTACGGGTTCGTCGGGTGCGGGTCGGCGTGCGGGCGGGTACGCGGGTCGGCGTACAGCTCAGGGCCGGCGGCGGGACGGCGGCTCCACTGACCGGCTTCCAGCTCCTGCTCGGGCCAGGGCAGGGCCACCTGACGCTCCGGGTGCTCCCAGCCGCGAGGCTCGCTGCCGTAGGGGTCGGGGTGGGACATCACGCACCGCGACGGGGCGCGAGAACCACCACATGACGCAAGACCACAAGCATCCCCTACACGTGCGATGTTCCTCCGATTGACCGCCCCGACGGTCGGTCGATCCCCGGTGTTCACCGCCCGGTGGCCGGGAATCCTGCCGAGCCTACTGCACCCGCCGCAACGGCACGGCGGACGAGGCACGGCGACGGGCATCGCCCCTGGCCGGCAGGCCCGCGCGGCACGGGACCACCCAGCCGGTACGCGGATCCGCAGCCATCGATCCGACTCGGTCCCGGCACTATCGGTTACTGCGTCGACAACCCCGAACGTGGTCCGCTGATGGCGCGTCGGCCGCAGTCGGCGTAACGACGGGGGAAGGATCACCAGCATGCACAAGGTCGGTCTGGCGTTGCTGACGGTGGGCGCCATGGTCCTGGGAGTGGCGTCGCCGGCCGCCGCGACCACGGCACAGACCACGATCACCATCGATCGTCTCGCCAGCGGGCTGTTTCCGTTCGAGCCGCCCTACGGCGATCCGTCGGTGACGTACCCCGCGACCCGCGTGACCGCCACCGCCCGCAACTGCCCGGCCGGCATCGTCCTCATGTCGGCCTCGCTCGTGCAGGACGGCCTGCCGACCCTCTGGGCCACCGGGGGGCACGGCGCCGGCGAGATCGTCTGCGACGGCGGCACCGTCGAGCTGACAATGGCCTTCGCCCGGATCACCCCGGCGGTGCACCCGGGTCGGGCCACCGCCCACTTCTCGCTGCGGGACGCGGACACCGGCGAGGAGTTCGCCGCGAGCACCCGGACCGTCCGAATCCCCTGCTGACGTACGACGCGAGGCCCGGCCCTCGATGAGGGTCGGGCCTCGGCGCAGCGCGCCCGAGCGGCGGGCGGACGGTCACACCTCGAGCAGTTCGGTTTCCTTGTGCTTGACCAGGTCGTCGATGTTGGCCACGTAGCGCTGGGTCAGGTCGTCGAGTTCCTTCTCGGCGCGGCGACCGTCGTCCTCGCCGGCCTCGCCGTCCTTGACGATCCGGTCCAACTCTTCCTTGCCACGGCGGCGGACGTTGCGGATCGCCACCTTGGCCTCCTCGCCCTTGTGCCGGGCCACCTTGATCATGTCGCGGCGGCGCTCCTCGGTCATCTGCGGGAGCAGGATGCGCAACTGGTTGCCCTCGTTGTTCGGGTTCACCCCGAGGTCCGAGTCGCGGATCGCCTTCTCCATCGCATTGATCTGCGAGTTGTCGTACGGCTTGATGATGGCCATCCGCGGCTCGGGAACCGCGATGGACGCCATCTGGGTCAGCGGCGTGGGCGTGCCGTAGTAGTCGATGATGACCTTGGAGAACATGGCGGCGTTGGCGCGACCGGTACGGATGGCGCCGAACTCCTCCTTGGCGTGCTCAACCGCACGCTCCATCTTTTCCTCGGCCTCGAGGAGGGTGTCGTCGATCACCGGTCTCCTCGCCTCCTTCTGTGCTCGTGGTGGGCTCTGCTGAAGTTATCGTCCCGCAGGGCAACGGCTCAGGCGGTGATCAGGGTGCCGATCTTGTCGCCACCCACCGCGCGGATGATGGTGTCGTCACCCTGCGCGCCGAAGACCAGCATCGGCAGGCCGTTCTCCATGCAGAGGCTGAACGCCGCCGCGTCGGCCACCCGCAGGTTGCGGCGCAGCACCTCGGAGAAGGTGATCGAGTCGAGCTTGCTGGCGGTGGGATCGATCCGCGGGTCGGCGGTGTAGACGCCGTCCACGCCGTTCTTGCTCATCAGCACCACGTCGGCCCGGATCTCCAGAGCCCGCTGGGCGGCCACCGTGTCGGTGGAGAAGTACGGCATTCCCGCGCCGGCGCCGAAGATGACCACGCGGCCCTTCTCCAGGTGCCGGATCGCCCGCAGCGGAATGTACGGCTCGGCGACCTGGGCCATCGTGATGGCGCTCTGGACCCGGGTCTCGATGCCTTCCTTCTCCAGGAAGTCCTGGAGCGCGAGGCAGTTCATCACGGTGCCGAGCATGCCCATGTAGTCGGCGCGGGCCCGGTCCATCCCGCGCTTCTGCAGCTCCGCGCCGCGGAAGAAGTTACCGCCGCCGACCACCACGGAGACCTGCACGCCGCGGCGGACCACTGTGGCGATCTGCCGGGCGATGGCCTGGACGACGTCGGGGTCGACGCCGATCGCGCCGCCACCGAACACCTCACCGGAGAGCTTCAGCACCACCCGGCGGGCGCGCCCCGGCGGCGGTGCCGTCGGATCGTCCAGCTCCAGCGTCCGGTCACTCACAACCTGCGTCATCCGCCCCGCCCTTCCCCACGCGCACGCCCCGTGCGGCGCGTACCGCGAACCTGCCGCTGCCGACCCTATGTGACGAGGAGGCCGCGGTGCCTGTCACGTACACCGGCGGCCTCCTCGTTTACGTCTTCTGCCCACGGGCGCACCTGGCGCCCGGCGGCGGCTCAGGCCTGGCCGACCTCGAACCGCACGAAGCGGGTGACCTCGATGCCGGCCTCGGCCAGCAGCTGCTTCACCGACTTCTTGTTGTCGGCCACCGACGCCTGCTCGATCAGGACGTAGTCCTTGAAGAAGGAGTTCACCCGACCCTCGATGATCTTCGGCAGTGCCGCCTCGGGCTTGTTCTCCTCGCGGGCGGTCTGCTCGGCGATCCGCCGCTCGGACTCGACGACCTCGGCCGGAACCTCGTCCCGGGTGAGGTACTTCGGCCGCATCGCGGCGATCTGCATGGCCACACCACGGGCGTCGGCGTCGCCCGCCTCGTCGCTCTTGCCGGTGTACGACACCAGCACGCCAACGGCCGGCGGCAGGTCCTGGGCCTTGCGGTGCAGGTAGACGGCGGTGGTGCCCTCGACCCGGGCGAACCGGTTGAGCACCAGCTTCTCGCCGATCTTGGCGGACTGCTCCTGGATCAGGTCCGCGACGACCTTGCCGTCGAGCTCGGTGGCGAGCAGCTCCTCGGCGGTGTTCACGCCGGCGCGCTCGCCGTGCTCGACCAGCTGCTGGGCCAGCGCGATGAACGACTCGGTCTTGGCGACGAAGTCGGTCTCGCAGTTGAGCTCGAGCAGCGCCTTGCCGGAGTGGGCGACCAGGCCGTTGGCGGCCGTGCGGCCGGCCCGCTTGCCGACATCCTTGGCGCCCTTGACGCGCAGGATCTCGACGGCCTTGTCGAAGTCGCCCTCGGCCTCGGTCAGCGCCTTCTTGCTGTCCATCATGCCGGCGCCGGTGAGGTCGCGGAGCTTCTTGACGTCCGCGGCGGTGATTTGGGACATGGCTCTCTCTTCGGTGTTGAGACGGCGTGTGGATGGTCAGAGGTGCCGGTTACCCGGATCCGGGCGGATCGTGCCCGGCGTACCGCCGCTGCCCGCCGTCCGCGAAAACGGACGGCGGGACAGCGACGGTGCGATCACTCCGCGGTGGCGGCCGCCGGCTGCTCGGTGGCGGCCTGCGCCGGCTGCTCCGGGGTGGCGGGCTGCTCGGCGGCGGGCTGCTCGGTCGCTGCCGCGGCGGGCTGCTCGGCCGGCGCGGCCGACTCGTCGGCCTTCTTCGGCTCCAGCAGCTCGCGCTCCCACTCGGTGAGCGGCTCGTCGCTCGCGACGCCCTCGGGCTTCTCGTCGTTGCCCCGGCGGCGGCCGGAACGCGCGATCAGACCATCCGCGACGGCGGCGGCGACGACCTTGGTCAGCAGCTCGGCCGAACGGATCGCGTCGTCGTTGCCCGGGATCGGGAAGTCGACCTCGTCCGGGTCACAGTTGGTGTCCAGCACCGCGATCACCGGGATGCCCAGCTTGCGGGCCTCGTCGACGGCGATGTGCTCCTTCTTGGTGTCGACGATCCAGACCGCGGCCGGCAGCTTCTGCATGTCCCGCAGACCACCGAGGGTGCGGGTCAGCTTGATCTTCTCGCGGGAGAGCTGCAGGGTCTCCTTCTTGGTGTAACCGGCGGCGGTGCCGCTGAGGTCACCCAGACCCTCCAGCTCCTTCATCCGCTGGAGCCGCTTGTACACGGTCTGGAAGTTGGTAAGCATGCCACCGAGCCAGCGGTGGTTGACGTACGGCTGGCCGACCCGGGTCGCCTGCTCGGCGATCGCTTCCTGAGCCTGCTTCTTGGTGCCGACGAACAGGATGCTGCCACCCTCGGCGACGGTCCCACGCACGAACTCGTACGCCTTCTCGATGTACTCGAGGGTCTGACGCAGGTCGATGATGTAGATGCCGTTGCGCTCGGTCATGATGAAGCGCTTCATCTTCGGGTTCCAGCGTCGGGTCTGGTGCCCGAAGTGGACACCGCTCTCCAGCAGCTGGCGCATGGTCACGACGGCCATGGTTGGGGTACTCCTCAAGATCCCTGGTTGTCACGCCCGGCCGGTGGCCGGGCGTCCTGGCGCCTGGTCGCCGACCCATGGTGGACCCGACCAAGATCGGGACCAGGGAGGCCGTCGCTCCACGACGATTCGTGAAGAGGGCGCGCGAGGTCGACCGCACGAGGCGGTCGCCAGTTGGCCAGTGTACGCCCCTCGCCCGTTCAGCCGCCCCGGGGTGCGCGCGCCCGCGTCCCCGGCCGGCGTGAGCCCCGCCCGCGTGAGCCCCGCCCGCCTGAGCCCGGGCTGGGGTGAGCCCAGCCTGGCGTGAGCCCGGGCCGGCGTGAGCCCGGACCCGCATGAGCCCGGACCCGCGTGAGCCCAGGCCCGCCCGGGCCGGGGTGGGGCGTGCCCCGGGGCCGTGATCAACTCGGGTTCCTGAAAACCGGGGCGTCGCAGTGGCTTGGGCTCAAGTGGTTGTTGCAACGGGGTGGATTCTCGTCAGGATGAGGGGTCATGCCGGGGCAGAGGTTGTCGTCCGTTGAGCGGGCGCAGAT